>PBCW01000053.1:30255-40688 GCA_002718015.1 Rhodospirillaceae bacterium | reverse complement strand
TTCCAGTTAAAAGCACCGAGGAAGCAATGAAAGGGGCGGACATCGTCTGCAGTTGCACAGATAGTATGGTGCCAACATTTGATCCTGAGTGGTTGGAGCCAGGAATGTTTGTAGTCAACGTCAATGACTTCGAAGTAGGGCAAGAGCATTTGAAGTACTTTGATATCGCGATACGCCAGGGCGATGAAAAAATAAAATTGGCAGACGGAAATGGATTTCTCAATTCCGTCGGAGGGGGCACCGGTGGATATGTAGCAGGTAATGACGAGCAACTCGCCAGTGTTCCATTTGCAGAGGACACTGACAACGCACACCAGGCCTTGCCAACTTTTGCAGACTTAGTATCCGGGGCCGTCGCGGGGCGGAGCAGTGATAAGGAAATAACTTATTATGAAAACCAAGGTAATAACGGGTTGCAATTTGCTTCCTGTGGAGGAGCCGTATACACAAAATGCAAGCAAAAAGGGTTAGGTATAGAAATACCCACCGAATGGTTTCTTGAGGACATTAGGAATTGATGAGATCAAGGCAATAATGAAATATTCTTAAAAAGTGATTTCCTTAGAATATGTTTAGCAGCCGCATGAAAGTCTTAACTCTGATATATCCGAACAAGAGCCCTAAGATGGTTATTATTTTTTCCAGCAGCTATTGAGCCCTCAACTTATAAGGTTTACTCTATTTTTAATTCGGTTAGTTTTATGAATTGAAACTTCCATATTTAGGTAAACAATGGGTGCATTACAGAAACTTAATAAAAAATAATAGAACAAAAAATGAAATTCTTAGGAACTCCAGGGTCGGGGTTGTTAGCGGAAGTGGGCATTTTAGGGTGGTCCATTTCGAACTCTGTTAGGTTGGCACTCGCTGTATTCATAATACTTGCGACATCGTGGTCTAATGCAATATCGCAAGATTTGCCACTCTATTATTACGAGCGTGCCCTTCAAGCACGCCATAATTATGAGAACGCCCTTTTAACTAATAATCCCGCTGTTATAAAAGCTTATTACGAATACGCACTTGCTACACATGATGATTATATTCGTTCGTATCAAGCCCGACATGGTCGTGCTGCATTCCAACCAAAAAAAAATGTGGGTGGCCAACTGCCCACACACTCAGGGCAACCTCAGGACAACTTGTCTACTCGATTACAACAACATTCAAAAACTAAGAAAAAACCCCCTCAGAGTACTCATAGCCAAGATAAAGGTACTTTGATAACGCTCGGTGCTGGTTTCCTCGCGAATACAAACACAAGTATACGACCTGACATAATCAAACCAGAGAGTGATTTAATTTTTTCAGCAGCGGCTTTGCTACTGAATGAGAGTACCCTAAGCACAGGTCATAGGTATTATTTAAGAACCAAATTCAATGCTAATGCAAAATTTAATATTGAAAACAGCGAAAATAGCTATGATCTTTTTTCTCTAAAGGCAGGGCCAGTCATGCGGGTGTCTGAAAAGTGGCAAATATCTGGCTTACCATTTTCCGAGGTAAACCTATTAAATTACAAATATTTTTCCCATAACAATGGCCTCGCCATAGCTCTTGAAAATACTGAACAGTATTGGATTAATGAGATAGCACTTGAATTTAGCCGTGAATTTTTTACGAAGAAATATGAGGCTTACGAGGCCGCTAGACAACAAATAGCCGCTAACCTTTTATTTTCCAACTCTTTAACAAAAGCGGACGAATTATCAATAAAACCGGTTATTTCATACATCAAGGCAAGGAGCTCGCAATACACTTATTTGAACCCAGGAATAGTTTTACGATACAGCGTTCCGGTCGCCGGCTCGGTGCGCATGAGTATGCTAGTCTCACATTTTACACGACTGTATGAGGGCAGTGAAATTAATGTATCCAAAGATCGTCGTGATGCAAAATTTGTTGTCAGTCCATCATTCATCTACAGTGGTTTTTTCTTCGATAGCACAGACCTTACAGCCCAATATCGTTTCGTACAAAATTGGTCGAATGAGGTAGCACAGGATTATAAGAGCCACAGCGTTGGGTTGAATGTGAAATGGACCTACTAGGCTAACAAAAGTTGTTGCGACAAAGACTCACTTTTAAGGTGTGGGTCCACCAATTATACCATCAGCGTGTAAGCGTTCCAGTTCAGTAGGGCTCAAACCAAGGATTTTTGAAAGTATACTGTCCGTGTCCTGACCGAGCAGTGGTGCTGCTGCCACTTTCCGACGGTCCATGTGCGGAAATTCCAACATTGCGCCAGCAGCACGATGTGTTCCTACCCCCGGTTGATCAATTTCATCGAACAAAGGGCTTTTAGTTGAAAGCCTTGGATCCTTCGAAACTGCCTCAGCAACAGATTGATAGGGCCCCCAGCATGCACCCGCTTCTCCAAGCTTTGATGACACTGTGGCAAAATCATACCTTTTAAACCATTTCCGAAATATATCTGTAATCTGATTGCGCGCAGCATAACGATTTTCCTCAAGCCGAAGATCAAGGCTCAATTTTTCCTCTATCTTCCTCATTTCTTCAGCTGTGTCCGTTGCTTCCACAAGCACCTGCCAATGACGTGAAGTAAATGCTGTAACCATTACGCGTCGGCCATCTGCAGTTTCAAAATCTTGCCCATATGTGCCAAAAATATGGTTCCCCGTCTTTGGCCTATTTTCACCATTAATCTCCGCCTCAGCCACGTAACCAAGGTGACTTAAAGTGGCAAATGCTGTATCNGAAAGTGCTAATTGTACCNAGCCTCCTTCNCCAGTTTCTCTGCGCCTTCGTTCTGCAGCCATNAAGCCCTGCACTGCAGAAAGNGCAGCGACCACATCCCATACTGGCATTACATGATTCACTGGCTTGTTGTATTCAACTGGACCAGTCAGAAATGGGAAACCAGCTGCTGCATTTACGGTATAATCTAGAGCTACCGAACCATCTCGATTGCCTACAATGCTNACCATNATCAAATCTTCGCGCTTTTCTNTGAGAACACCATATTCGAGCCAACCTCGTGGNGGCAAATTAGTTAATACAAAGCCNTTATCTGNNCCNGGTGCTGTCATAAGTGCATGAGCTATTTCACGCCCCTCTTCTGAGCGTACATTAAGGGCTATCGACTTCTTTCCCTTATTNAAGCCTGCCCAATAAAGACTTTTATTNTCGCGTGTTACTGGCCATCGTCGATAGTCNAGNCCCCCACCAATGGGATCAATACGAATGACCTCGGCTCCCATTTGTCCNAGGCTCAATCCAGCATAAGGCGCTGCAATAAATGCGGACACCTCAATAATTCGCATGCCCTTTAACAANTCATACATTTACTTATCCNCTAATTGTCTAGTAGTGATAAATGAACAACACNCACAAAGAGTACAACCTTTGTATATTATTTTTCCATGTTACCTACCGATCGACGACCCGAACGCTATCTGATAGCATTANGCCNGTNTNGTGATCAATTCGNAGTGAGGGTNTAAATGGGTTTTAACACGCCGCTGAGAGTAGGCGTGCTCGTTGATCTAGAACGTGGAGACGAGGCAGGTGGACACGTTAAATGTTGGGAGCACTTCGCCAAAGCAGCAGTTGGGTTTGCCAATCAACTCAACTTGACTGTACATTTCCAAGGTAATAATGATGAAGAAATAAACCTCGGACCCAGCACGCGCATTATTACGTTGCGGCCACTGTTTAGCACGAAGCGTTTATTCTTTCTCCGTAACATCGCAGATTATACTGACCTCGCGCCCGGCCATCCGCGACTAAAAAAATATCTCAAAGGGTATGATGTAATTCATACAACCGATGGATATTTTGCTTACGCTCAGTCAGCTGCACGATTTAGTCGCAAATACGATATTCCATTGGTCAATTCTGTGCATACGGATACTCCAGGNTTCACTAANGTTTATTCTGAAAAAGCCATAAGACGGGTATGTGGAANAGGNATACTCGGACGATTNTTAATCGAAANATTACGNCTCCCTGAANGGTTCTCAAAAAATATGCANCAAAAATTAGTNGAACACACGGCACAATGCAGAGCCACTTTATCATGCGAGAAGAANGTGCTCGAAACCGATACTCATATCAAAACGCNTCGAACCCAACTACGACGTGGCATAGACAAAAAACTTTTCCATCCGAACAAACGAAACACTGATGAATTACGTAAGCGCTTTGGCATTCCCGAAGGAAAACCAATAATCGCTTTTGTAGGNCGTCTTGATGANTCAAAGAATGTTATGACACTCGCAAAGGCTACCAAGCTACTGGTCGATCGNTCTTNCGATTTGCATTTAATTCTTGCNGGAAAAGGTTATTTTAAAANCGAGATTGGAACNCTTCTTGGTGATAGCGTNACNTTTGCAGGTACCTTGGCANCATGCGATATAGCCCTTTTAAACGCATCCTGTGATCTGTTTGTTTTTCCCTCAACCCTAGAGATATGGCCCAATGCNGTTCTTGAGGCTAAAGCATCAGGTGCGGCNATACTTGTTGCTCCCGGCGGAGGGGATGTNTACGTAGAACAAGATGGNCAAGATGGGCTAATTATAAAAGATCCGTCACCGAGAGTGTGGGCGCACGAAATCGAAAAACTTCTAAATAACCCTGACAAGATTGCAGCATTTCGCAAAGCCGCGCGCCAAGATGTAGAAACGAAAAGATTAACTTGGGCTGATGTACTAGAACAAGATTTAATGCCAGTGTGGCGTAGCGCGGCTGAGACAAGTCCCTGATTAGAANAGTACTATTNGANTTTAGCANAACTNCTCTTTCAAAAGAATNATTTCNTAGGGGCGGTNTAANAANATCAATTGNNAAATGCGTTGGGTTCAGTAGATATCATTANTNCGCATACACGCGNACCTACTTCCGTANAGGGAATTAATGCAATGATGGAAAAAGTGTTNCGATCNAGGTAANGGNCTAAGATCTATAAAGACTTGAAGGNCCATGGAGCCGAACAATTTCCGGATTGCTTGTTATAGACTTTGCTTGGGAAAGGCCAGACAACCTGAGCTCTTCCGCATCCCATCCAACNGGNTTACCTTGNGCCATACACAGCTGACCATTAATTACNACTGCGTCCACTTGATCTCNGTTNTAATACCGGACTAATTCCCATTCAAANTCATGACTGGGGAGGCATTCGGGTGCCATCATNTCCAAAATCAAAAAGTCCGCNGCACANCCCTCTTTAAGNTAGCCGTGATTACCGGCGCTACCAGTNGCATCTGCGCCTTGAGCAGTTGCTGCCTCGACCCAAGTCCAGGCNGCCCCACATGAAAAATCGGCTATTGGCAAACCATGTTCAATTCGCTGNCACGCTTCTGCTGCCATGAGATTTTTAAAACCATCAGCAGAAGTTGTATCTGATCCCATGCCGAAGCGCACGCCCCGCTGCGCAAACCGCAACGCTGGCGCAACTGCATTTCCTTTCCAAATGCTCGCTAGTGGATTGTAGGAAACGGCTGTGTCTGTCTCTACAATCAATTCAATCTCNGCTTCAGAAACAAGCGTAACATGGTGCAATAGAACATGGGGGCCGAGCACGGAATGTTTGTGTAAGAGTTCGATCGGACGCAGGCCATGCGCCAAAATAGAGTCATGTAATTCCGGGAAATGTTCATTAGAATGTATTTGCAGGAGTATTTTGTTCTTTTNGCAGAAAGCTGAAAGTTTGGAGAGTGTCTCGGGAGAATTGCCCATAAAAGAGCTGCAACAAACTGAGGGACTTATAAGCTCATGTTTTTCACAATGCTCTATGTGTTTAAGAATTACATCTTCAATCTCTGACCAATTTTTATTGCCGTGTCCTGTGCCAATTTCACCAGAAAATTCATCTAACCCGCAGGCTGAAACGAGCCTTATNCCNGTCTCAAGTGCTGCTTGATGCACCCCGGCATTTTTAAGAAAACTATTAAGGCCATAATTAACCACCTTTGTAAAACCGCCCCGAAGTGCCTCCCANAATGCCCATTTAGCNGAAAGATAGCACTGTTCTTGATCCATATCTCTTTCCATTGGATGCCAAATACGTCGCCATATTTGCGCGGGCTCTCCCCCAATAAGTGCCTTCCCGAAAATTTGTCCAACATGNGTGTGTGCATCCACGAAACCGGGCACCACTGCCCTACCAGGCAACNTTTCTGCTTCAGGATAAAGCTCGACGGGGCCGANNCCNGNNACCTTAGAACCTCTATATTTAATGGCCCAATCATGCTTCACTCCTTCNTGTGTGAGNAGTACTTCGGGTGCTAGGCAAACGTTATTAGCCGAGAGGTATTTAAAATTCATNTGGTTTATTTTCCACGCGATGTGCGCTTNANTCGTAATTCTNNNTTTGTCACCTACTACCCATTAATTTTTTCTGCGTCAACAANCTAAGTTNAGCGTGCCATTNGTGAGTCATTTTACTCAACAGGTAGATGGTTGANACTATCGCCTGCATCCAAATTGAAAGCAGACGCAACTTGTTCCACAAATTTAGCAGCAGCAACCGAGAGATTACGCCCACGTAANTTGATGAGTTGCACTGACATTTTTCGGGGTGCATTTAATATCAAGGGTCTCCTTACCAGCCCATGGGGATCATTTTCCGAAAGACCAATCTCAATCTCAAAACCAACAGCATCACTATTCAATATGTAATTTTGAAGCAAAATAAAACTATTAGACTTTAGATAAGGGCGCAGTGACAGACGAGATAATTGNGCTTGGGAATCTAAAATTTTACCAATAGAAAAACTNCTATCGTGCAAAGCTAGTGGAAATTCNACGCACTGCGTAAGATTTAATCTTTNGTGCTGAGTTAAGGGGTGGACAGAAGACATAATTGCAAAAATTGACTGTTCGAGTCTNGCGACTGTCTCNAAGCTNTCGGTNGGGAGGGGTGAGAATGTTATTGCTAAATCNGCNTCGTAATTGAGAAGTGCNACCTCTGANTCCTCTGGGTCAGCAACACNTACGNTGANATCAACGCCNGGAAACTGTTTTTGNTATTTCAAAATTTGTCTCGGTAAAAAGTGAGGCAGTAAAGGCTGAGAACATGTTATCGATACGGTTCCACGACGGATACCTCGTAGGTCTTCAATCTGTGCTTTAAGTACGTCTATTTCCGCCAAATGTTTTTTGAAAGCATGAACAGCAAGNTCACCAGCAGCATTTAGCCTTACACCTTGCGCATTTTTCTCAAAAATTGGGCCACCCATCTCTTGCTCAAAAGATTGAATTCGTCTGTTGAGTGANGATGGAGTGATTGCTAATCTTTCGGCTGCCTTTCGGACGGACCCAGCCCGCACAACCTCTAANATATATCTGTAAATNATGATATTACGCATAATAAATTACANCCAATTTNAAAATTCATCGGNTCAGCCACACTTGCAATAAGTGCTTCTTGATANATTANACCTNTTGGANCCCTAGGGGCGCGNANTAATCACANATGCGATCTATTTTTTGCACAAGGTCGTAGCAAAATTAGCAGCAGACAGCAACACAGGNCANAACTACTNATNANNNGNGTANGNTTNNAGATTCCCTTACTNANCANATGAAAGTTNTTTTNGAANAATNTAGCNCTCGCNAGNANCTTTCGGAAACANACAACATGNCTACTATATCAGCAGACCCATATNATTGGCCTTTTAACGGCGATCTGCGACCAGAAAATACAGCACTTATTGTAATNGATATGCAGACCGATTTTTGTGGCCNGGGTGGCTATGTCGATAGCATGGGATATGATCTNAANCTAACACGTGTNGCNATTGATCCNATNAAGTCAGTTCTCAAAANNATGCGCAAGAAAAGATANCATATTATTCATACTCGTGAGGGTCACCGTNCTGATTTGTCCGATCTACCAGCTAATAAACGATGGNGATCACAACAAATAGGTGCNGGGATNGGTGATCCCGGCCCTTGTGGTAAAATTCTAATTCGCGGTGAACCTGGCTGGGAAATAATTGATGANTTAAANCCCNACNCNGGTGAGCCTATTATNGACAAACCTGGTAAAGGCAGTTTTTGTGCTACTGATTTAGAACTACTGTTGCGTACTNGTAATATCGATAATCTTATCCTAACGGGCATTACNACGGATGTTTGTGTTCATACAACTATGAGAGAGGCAAATGATAGAGGGTTTGAGTGTCTGATTCTAGANGACTGCTGCGGCGCTACCGACAAAGGTAACCACGATGCTGCGATTAAGATGGTAAAAATGCAAGGTGGTGTTTTTGGTGCAGTCTCAGAAAGCCAAACNTTAATGGAACAGCTTGCCTAAATTTTTCAAAATTTATGCAAAAGGATTCCTCACTAACTATACCCACTCTTCGCAAAGCATTTGCGAATGGAGTACATCCCGCCGAAATTATTCAAGAAATTTATGGAAAAATTTCCGAGTCTAAAGATCTTAACATCTTCATTAGTTTATATCCAATTGAAGAAGCCATTACCCAAGCTAAAGCCCTAGATAAATTAGACCCTAGCACCCCTCTTTGGGGAATACCATTTGTCGTAAAAGATAACATCGACGCAGCAGATTTTGAAACAACTGCTGGTTGCACAGCTTTCGCATACAAACCTGAAAAGGATTCCTTTGCAGTTGGGAGACTTCGAGAAGCTGGCGCTTTGTTGATTGGTAAAACAAATCTGGATCAATTCGCAACTGGTTTAGTTGGCACTCGGTCACCCTTTGGGCCATGCCATAATCCCTTCAATCCGGATTACGTTTCAGGAGGGTCGAGCTCCGGCTCCGCCGTAGCTGTTTCACTCGGCCTAGCAAGCTTTGCTCTTGGGACCGATACTGCAGGCTCAGGTAGGGTCCCCGCCGCCTTCAATAACATTGTCGGGTTAAAGCCCACATTTGGGCGCATCAGCATCCGCGGCGTAGTTCCGGCTTGTAAGTCACTAGATTGTGTTTCAATTTTTGCATTAACGCCTCACGATGCGGCAAAAGTGTTCGAGGTTGTTAACACTAGGGACCCTTTAGATCCNTGGATAGACGANGCACCTNGNATAGGCGACANANCTCGNTCCNATNCGGTCNTTTCACATAATTTTAANTTCGGATTACCCGACTGCNGTCAANTAGTATTTGGCNAGAACAATTTTTATAAAGACGCATTCAAAGCTGCGGTAGAATGTATAAAGTCACTTGGCGGCGAAGTTTGTTTGTATGATTATCAGCCATTCGACGAAACGGCCAACCTTCTGTACAACGGGCCATGGCTTGCAGAGCGCCTGTATGCCGTCAGTAAATTAGCGAAGGATAATGAAGACGCTATTTTACCGGTTATTCGGGAGATCTTGATAAAGGGAAAAACATTTACTGCACTGGAAACTTTTGAAGCAAAGTATAAACTGCAGGAATTGCAAAATGAATGCGCCAAAATTTTAAGTCAAACCGATTTNCTTNTACTGCCGACAGTGCCTTCACACCCAANAATNGAAGCCGTTAATTCAGACCCGATCGCAAAAAATGCAGACCTGGGCAAGTACACTAACTTTGTCAACCTTCTAGGTTTATGCGCCATCGCAGTACCAGCGGGNTTCGATACTGATANNGGCTTGCCATTTGGCATTTCNCTTATTGCTCAACCNCATAGTGAACTGAAGCTGGTGGAACTCGCATCACAAATACAACATAAAATGGTAGCATCGCTTGGGGCTACTGGCCACTCAGTTCCCGANATTATTAAAAGTAAACCACAGCTAATAGCAGAACCANAAATGGTACGGTTTGCGGTCTGCGGAGCTCATCTGTCAGGACANCCTTTAAATAAACAGCTAACANAGTGCGGCGCCATCTTCGTTAGCGCGGCGAAAACAGCACCCGTATACCAATTTTATGCCTTGCCTGATGATAATATCAAACGACCAGGGCTTNTTCGTCAGAATAGNGGNAANTCAATCGATTTGGANCTTTGGGANATACCTGAAGTGAATTTGGGANCTTTTATAGCCAACATCCATGCACCACTTGGTGCCGGTCGTGTTGAACTCGCTGATGGAACCGATGTTCTTGGCTTTATTTGCGAGAGTTACGCTANACAGAATGCGGAGGATATNACTGACTTTGGAAGTTGGCGTTCCTACATAAGCTCAAAAAAAAACTGATANGCAAAAGTCATTAAGGGAAAATCTAGAAATATTAGNAAGGTAGTCTCTTAAACTGGNTTCATAAGTATNAACCCCCCAGTTACCAAAATTTTTATCATTTGTNGTCCAAATACCAGTTCATTTCGGATAATTGCGAGAAAAAGTGGTCTTAAATTTANATTACATTGTNGATNTTTTTGAGCCAANGNAGCCACAAGNAAAGGNTCTGCTCAGATTTCCTNCCTGATAATTNGGCTATTTAAAATTTTTGATGCATTTTCTGAACCGCCTTGTAGCAAAAAAAGCATCACCATAAGTGNTTNAAATNNAGCAGTATG
>PBCW01000053.1:0-30250 GCA_002718015.1 Rhodospirillaceae bacterium | reverse complement strand
TNNTTATNNGCTCACCGAAANTATAAAAAACATTNCAAGGAGTACANNATGAAATGGANNTCTAAAAGTNGANACATATTNATGATAAGCAGTTTGGTTGCTCTCATGGCAACNCCAGTGTNCGCCGAAAAAATGAAAGCAACGTTAGCNCAAAGTATTTCACCATTAGCAGCTATTGCTACCGTCGCGAAGGCAAAAGACTTNTATGGGAAACATGGGCTCGATATAGANGTCAAATATTTCACGAGCGGCAAACGAAGCCTAGCAGCNGTTATGGGTGGAGGNGCNGATATTGCTACAAATGCAGANTCNCCCACNACCGCAGCAGCAATGGCCAAGCAACCTATCGCTTTTTTAGCCAGAATAAATTACGCGTTTGTNAAAACNNTAGTAAGNNAAAAGTCNGGCATAAAGAGTATCGCTGATCTCGCTGGTAAAAANATTGGGTACACGGTNGGAACCGGGGGCCAAGTNTACACCAATTACCTTNTAAAAAAGGCTGGCATAACGAAAAAAGATGTGACGCTTGTTAANATGCGCCCGCAAGAACTGCTNCCGGCTATGGCCGCAGGTAGTGTGGATGCTATAAATAGCTGGGAACCAAACATTACNAATGCAAAGCGGGNNGTCAAAGGATCATCAATTATTGACACNAAGGGTATTTATGCGGAGTCATTCAACGTTTTAACGCTTCGACCATTTCTAGATAANAACCCAGAATTATTTGTAAGATTAATGCGGGCTTATATCGATGCTGAAAAATTCTTGAAGAAGAACCCAGAGGAGTCGATNAAGATTGTAGCGAAACGCGCTGGCATGCAGCCATCGGACCTCAAAGCCATTTGGANTGATTATACCTTTTCAGTAGTNTTGGATGATAAGACAGTAAAGGTNTTAAAAGCCCATGCTGCTTGGNGACTTGAAACCGGCAATCATCCCGAAGGTGCAAAGATGCCTGACTTTATGAAAGTAATTGAGCCAGGTCCATTGAGAAAAGTAGATCCAAGTCGCATCCAGATNACTGGCATGTAAGAAGATTANTTCGTTAGGAGCTCAGCAANTTTTCTGAGTTCCTAACGNATAATCNANATCTGGTNTGTCAAACAAACCTAGCCCACAGACAAATAAACGCTANTATATNTTCTTCTCGGTAATATCGATCCCATTTTTTTTGGTNATTTGGGAGNTAGCNGCACGAGCTGAGGGTTCAAACATNGTNTTATTCCCTCCACCGACGCTTGTTGTCGAGGGAATGGCTAAATGGATTGAAAGTGGCGACTTTGTAATTGATTTATGGACNAGTGTGAGACGGGTTGTAGTNGGCTTTCTTCTNGGTTCGAGTGTGGGCGTAATAATGGGNGTTTTGACTGGTCGNATACAATGGATCTCNNGTTTCCTCTCACCTGTTTTTCATATTCTCCGACCGATCCCNCCGATAGCATTNATACCAATNGTTATTCTNTGGTTTGGTCTCTCAGAGACCGGTAAGCTTTTCCTTATATTTTGGGGTGTGTATTTTATGGTTTGGATTTCTACACATCTTGCTGTTCAAAATGTGGATAANGGCCTTATCAGAGCTGCATTNGCGCTAGGAACACCTGAACGCCTNATGCTGAAAGAAGTTATCTTTTTCGGCGCTTTACCGGTAATTTTTGTAGGTTTGCGAACNTCGGTGGGNATCTCTTTTTATACACTTGTNGCAGCTGAGCTTGCGGGTACGGTTGCNGGTGTTTTTTTTAGAATTGATATCGCTCAACAAAACCTCCAGACAGGACAAGTTTTAGGNGGNTTGNTAGTGCTTGGTACNATGTCTTTTGCAGCTGATAGAGCCTTCGGTATTCTAGCAAAAAGACTNGTCTGGTGGAGATAAAGTAACTTGTNNTTCTTTNTAAGAAGCAGTGGTCGATGGTTCAAGAAAAACCGATAATAGATCTNAANAAAATATCCGTGATTTTTAATACAAAAAGTGGTGATTTTCTCGCGGTTGACAGNGTATCTTTAGAAGTANANCCTGGNGAATTTATTTGTNTATTGGGACCATCCGGATGTGGAAAATCGACTGTCTTAAATGCAATTGCCGGTTTTGAACCCTACATCGGAACGATATCTGTGTTGGGCAAACCAGTTATTGGCCCTGGCCCCGAACGAGGGATGGTCTTTCAACAGCCAAATCTGTTTCCGTGGAGGACAGTTCGCGGCAACATAAGCCATGGCCCGCGAATGCGCGGAAAAACAAAGAAAGAAGTCAACCAGATAACTGATGACCTAATAGGTGTGGTAGGTTTNACNAATTTTTCAAATAATTATCCGCACATGCTTTCAGGAGGAATGCAACAAAGAGTGGCACTGGCACGGGCTCTCGCAAACGAACCGAAAGTGCTNTTGATGGACGAACCCTTTGGTGCACTNGATGCACANACCAGATCTATAATGCNAGAGCATCTCCTAAGCATCTGGACCCGATTGAAAACTACCATTGTGTTTGTTACACACGACGTCGAAGAGGCCATTTTTCTTGCAGACAGAGTTTTTATTATGACTGCCGGCCCAGGCCGAATTAAAAGTAGCTTTTCAGTTGACCTCAATCGACCACGCGGCATCGCGACTTTAAATAGTCAGACATTTCTGAAACTTCGTCAACATTGTCTCGAAGAAATTAGAGAAGAAAGCGCACGCGCCTTCAGTCAACAAGGTATTGCATAAAAGTGCATTAATTTTTTGAAAACCCATTATATGTTTTCTAGTGAAAAATAATGTCGAGAGAAAAAGATAAGAAACCTCATCATAGTGCACAATCTGATGCCGCGTTAAAAACGGCAGCTTTGGAAGCTGTATTGTTAGAAAAAGGCCTCGTTGATAGGGAAACTTTGGATGAATTAATTGACTTTTATCAAAATGAAGTCGGCCCAAGAAACGGGGCTAAAGTGATTGCTAAAGCATGGTCAGATCCCAAATATAAGCAGTGGCTATTGAGTGATGCTACATCTGCTATTGCCAGCCTTGGTTTTAGCGGACGCCAAGGCGAAAATATGGTTGCCGTTGAAAACACAAAAGAAGTGCATAATATGGTAGTATGTACGCTGTGTTCTTGCTATCCCATTCCTATTTTAGGATTACCACCAACATGGTACAAATCAGCTCCCTATAGATCCAGAGCTGTTATTGAACCACGAGTAGTTCTAGAAGAATTTGGACTTCGTCTTTCAAATGACGTACAAATTCGTGTTTGGGACTCTACGGCTGAGTTACGATATCTGATAATACCCATAAAACCCAAGGCAACCGAGAATTGGCCCGAAGAAAAATTAGCTAAGTTGGTGAGCCGAGATTCGATGATCGGTACTGGCCTGCCTTATAACGCATCAGAGGTGAGCGTATGAATAGTGTCCATGATATGGGGGGCTGCCATGGTATGGGTGAAATTTCACGGGAGCGAAATGAACCCTTCTTCCATGAGACGTGGGAAGCTCGATTGTTTGCTTGCCAGTTCGCAATGAATGCGTGGGGTTCATGGTCTTTAGATCGCGTAAGGTGGTTTAGAGAACAAATGCCTGGACCACTATATTTGAATTCAAAATATTATGAGATATGGCTTGATGCATTGATAAGGCTAGTCATAGATGCGGGCTTTGCCTCTGCAAATGAACTGAAAACGGGCAATTGTGAGGGTCACGGTAAAAGGTATAGCCCAGCTTTGAGGCCTGACAAGGTTAAACGCCAGATGCTAAAAGGCATAACCTCACGCCGCGGGAATTCCGAAATCGAACAAAGATTTTCCCCGGGGGACCAAGTTCGAGCGCTTAATATAAATCCTAAAAGCCATACTCGCCTACCTCGTTATGTGCGAGGTAAATGTGGAGTTGTGGAAGCAAGGCGCGGTGTCTTCGTGTTTCCTGACACTAATTCTCAGGGGTTAGGAGAGAAACCACAAACCGTTTATAGTGTTTGTTTCAAACCCGAGGAGGTTTGGGGACCAGATCATGAACACCAAAATGATTTGATTTATGTTGATATGTGGGAGAACTATCTTGAAAAAGTGTAGCCAATAAATGTTTGGCAACAAAAAAGAACATAATTTTAATGAAAAATGGGAGGCGCAAGCTTTTGTGCTTGTTTGCCATCTCAATGAACTTGGATACATATCTTGGCCAGAATGGACAGAACTACTTTCAAAGCATTTACGATTACATAAAAAAAACCAAGAGTTTCCCGGGAATAGACCGTACTACGTTGGCTGGTTAGCAGCGGCAGAAGAAATACTAATACAAAATGGATTGGTGACATCTGATGAGTTGTTGCGAAAGAAGGAAGATCTTCAGCTTGTTGACTTGACAAATCATCACTGAAGTGAAATCAAATTTTCGTTAACGTAGTTCATTTTACATCATGTCTAATTTTGCCTAAAATTAGCGACGCCCAGGCAAAAATGTATATCATTTTCTGAGGCATTACGCTTCAAGCCGAGTGTATATGAACTCTTACTACTTTTTCCCTCTACGTGAGCCACCTCCGTTCGCCCCCAATCGGCCTACACCGACAAACATTGTCGTAAGCATCGACCCCTCCTAATTGACCCGAAGGCTGCGTTTAGCCCTACGTAACATTACAATCACAACAAATACTGCGATTGATGCAACAAAATGCTTAAGCGTATGGCCACTGATCAATCCTGCCAGACTTTCAAATATCTTTCGATCATAAACTTCGAACACCTTGGCAAGGGCATACCAGCCGAGTATCAAATACAAGTGCTGATTGGTCGTGTAACAGTTCCTGGGAAAAAACCAGCAAATCATTGGTAGTGCCACGAATGTATAAATTTGCAATAACGCATAAAAACGGAGATCTCCGCCCACATGCAAATAGCTTAAATCCCAAAGAAAAGCGCCACATCCTAGTGTAAGCAGGGATGGGAATAACAAAAGTATACCTACATGCTGATTAACCCGGTCAGCAAAAAAGGCAGTAAACAAGCATATGAAGCCTAATAAAATAGGAGCACGGTCAAGATACAAGCGTCCACTAGATGGGTTTAAGTGGTAATAGCTTGATCCCAACGAGACTAAGATCACCGCGCAGAAAAATATTAAATACGGCCAACTATGATACCGTTCTAAAAATATTTTCTCCCCGGACATTTTTATCACCGTGATTAGACCCAGTAATCCGAATAGTGCAAAGGGAAAATTGGATATGACATCGCCGAAATTGGGAATGCCCATACAAGGCCTCGAATCAGCAAATTCGTGGTAACTTTTGCTTACAGGAATTTGTGGGATAAATATTGTGCAGATGAACATCACTACAAACAAAAAAATTAGTATAAAAATTTTAGTTTTTTTATCAAAGGTCATCAAAAGTCTACCATTTCAAGTAAAGCAATTTCAGTAGCTTAATCCATAGCGCAAGCAATCGCTAAAATTGCAAGATCCATATATTCGAAAAATTTTTTTTATCATCCCTGAGCACCACAATAGTAGGTGTAATTAGGGGTTCTACTCTGTTTTTTGTTTGGCCGAGGAGACAAGGGTTCGAACGGATTAACGATCTGAAATATTTACAAACGGGGCATCAGACAACAGTTGTAACGCCACAATATATGCGGGCTTCTGAGGAGGTCTTCCTGTTGGTAACTTTCTAATTTTGTCCATACCATGCACCACAAGGCCCCACTTCGTGTATTTACCAGTAAGATGAGGTAATGGTTTAAGTGCAATAAAAAATTGACTGTCAGCGCTATCCGGGTCTTTTTGATCTCTTATCATCCCGACGCTGCCAGCAATAAAAGGAATCTTCGAAAATTCAGATTTCAATGTTTTTCCTGATCCACCTTCACCGGTATTCAAAGGGTCGCCTGTTATAGCAGCGAAATCCGACTTTACATCAAAGAATTGTAATCCGTCGTAAAAGCATTGTCTTATAAGGTTTCTTATTCTTCTAATGTGCCTTGGAGCGTTAGCTCCAAGTAATTTAATAAATACATCTCCAGTATTTAATCTCATTATAATTAATTTTGATTTATCATATTTTTGTAAATACTTGGGCATTACAATATTTGTCAACTTTTTAGTGCATTTTTTAGGTAATTTATTTAATGTTGTTGTCTCATTACTGATTTCATAAGTCTTAAAAGTTTTAAAACTATGCTTACTCTGTTTGAGAATTTGTGAGACGTTCTGTACTGCTTTTCTTATTTCCAAACTAGGGGATTTTGAAATCACAAAAGTTTCATCTTTATTCAACTTAATCACTTCACCAGATCGCAATAAGGCTTTTTTGATATTGCTATCGACAACTATGTTCCCTTCGTGGACAACAACCTCAATATGAGTAGAAGATGCTAGAATATCGAAAACAGTACCTCGTATGCCGATTGCTGCCAACGAAGTTTGTATAATTATGTTGGAGCGACTCCCCGCTGAAGTATAGCGCAGAAAACCAGAAGTCATATTTAAGACTCCCTCTGCTGTTCCAGGTTGAGGATTGAAGATAAGATTGTTTATTAAAAGCGAGCTATTTTCACCCATAACGAGTTCTGTATTATCGACAAACCGCAATGCAGCAGCACTACTCAAACCTACCCTAACTGTGTCAAAGTATTGTATAGGGTCGCCGCTATTAAGTCGCTTACCCAAACCTTTACCAAAAACATTACCAGATATTGTTTCTGCATTTCCAACTCTAACCCCTGGTGTACGACTTGCATTTTGGGCTTCAGTAGTAGCATCATTAATGAAAGGATTTTTGAGTTCTTGGTTAGCAAAAGTGTCAGCACCCGTGAAAAAGAGAATGGCCGCAACTAGAGCACACCGGCTGGAAATTAGTTCGTGGAAAACAAATAACACTAGGTATTCCTTATTTGCTAACGCATCCAAATAAAACAAAGACATCCGCGCTTTTTAGGCGCGGCTCATCCACAGCCCGCTGGATTTGGTATATAACACTTACATGCTAACTTTCAAAATAGGATAGTTTCTGCAGACCTATGCACCCAAAGGTCGAAATATAACTGAGTTTATCAAGTAGCACCTTCTGACCAGTATCGACCAATACGCACATCCCTATGGATGTATATATTCATAACAAGCCCAAAACCGATCAATACGCTTAGCATGGCCGTTCCACCATATGAAATTAATGGCAATGGGACACCCACCACTGGAATTACTCCCATGACCATTGCAATGTTAGTGAATACATAAAGAAACAAATTAGTTGTAAGACCCAACGCTAATAATCGACCAAAATGGTTGCGGCTTTTTAAAGAAATTGCCAAGCCATATATCAAAAGAAATGCGTACAAGCAAAGAACCATTACTCCTCCAACTAGACCAAATTCTTCTGCAAGCATGGTAAAAACAAAATCCGTATGCCTTTCGGGTAGAAATTCTAAATGACTTTGGGACCCATTTATAAAGCCTTTGCCAAAGAGACTGCCCGATCCCAGAGCTATTTTTGACTGCAGAATATGATATCCAGCACCGAGCGGATCAGATTCTGGATTAAGAAATGTGAGAATACGTTTCCGTTGGTATGCATGAAGAAAATTCCAGGCCACTGGTATTGATGCTAATCCAACAATAGCAACAACAACAAACTTCCAGATGCGAACGCCAGCGATGAAAAACATTGCNNCNGCGCCCACNACCAGCATNACTGCCGTTCCAAGATCTGGTTGCCGNAATACGAGTGTAACTGGNGCAACAACTAGNAGAATAGGNATTAAGAGGTAAANGGGTCGNNCCACCTCCTCCATGCTCATTGNATGAAAATGTCGCGCAAGCGCTAGAATCAATGCAATCTTCATAAATTCTGACGGTTGTATNCGCACGAACCCAAAATCTAACCAACGCTGGGCACCCATGCCNACCACGCCAGTGAGTTCAACAGCACCAAGCAACAATATGCCTATCGCATAGATCAGATATGCATATCTCATCCAAACTCTAATGTCGGTCAAGGCGATAGCAAACATCATAATAATGCCGAGAGCAAACCTTGTCATTTGCCTACTGGCCCANGGGTCNAGGCTTCCTTTAGCCGCNGAGTAAAGCATACCAAAGCCAATCACAGCTACCGCCAGAATCAAAAAAANCATGGTCCAATTAACCTGCCAAAGCTTTTCACTTANTTTCATTTCTGNTTTGGTTAGCGAGCCTTTAATCATAATCGCTTCTCTTGCATTGANTGTGACTCCTCATGAAACACCTATACGTGCACGATCCCTGGTCCGTGTGCCGGCTGGATCCANCCTCTGTGTTTCGCGCAATACATCACGTGCTACAGGAGCCGCAATTTTNCCTCCNCCCCCGCCATGTTCAATGACAACTGANCACGAATAACGNGGATTAGACATNGGGGCATAGCCAACAAACAGNGCATGATCGCGTTCACGCCAGGGCAGCTCNTCATTTTGCTTTACTCCTAATTCCCGTTCCTGCAGNGAAATTCGTCTTACTTGTGAGGTNCCTGTTTTNCCNCCCATTCGCCATGCTCGTTTTGANATNCGTGCNTTGTANGCNGTGCCGCCCGCAGGATTATTTACNACTTCGTCAAGCGCTTGACGGACAAGGTTNAGTGCACCTGCTGGGAAATTTAACGAAGGAAAATCAGTTGCTTTTCTGGGATTGCCTTCTTCAAATTCATTAGCTCTTGTAAGCCTCGGTGTCACTGCGTAACCGCCATTTACAACGCGAGATGTCATAACTGCTAATTGCAACGGAGTGCTTAGAACGTAACCTTGCCCNATTGCATTTATCAANCTTTCGCCACCNAGCCANTGAGCACGAAGCGTCTTCAGCTTCCATTTNTTTGTCGGAANTAAACCATCCCGTTCACCGGGCAATCCGAGATTTAATTTTTCGCCCAAACCAAGNCGCTGNGCCACTTTTGCAATGTTNTCAATTCCTAAACGTTGNGCGAGNTCGTAAAAATAAACATCACACGACTCCCGCAACGCATCAACAAGATTNACATATCCATGACCATTTTTCTTCCANCAGTGNAATANCTCATTCCCAAACTCGAGTACCTCNTCGCACTTAACTGTCATGTCCGGACGAATACCCTTTTCCAACGCAGCTANCGCAANCACAATTTTGAAAACTGACCCNGGAGCATACTGCCCAGCGATAGTTTTATTGGTGAGCGGCTTATCGGGGTCACTAAGTAGTTTTTTCCACTCGCTTACTGTGATNCCACTATTGAAGNCGTTTGGGTCAAAACCAGGCCTGGATACCATGCCGAATANGTCACCGTTTTGGACATCCATTACTACCACAGCAGCTCGTCTTTCTTTTGCAATGCGTTTAAAAATAAATTCCTGCAATNCAATATCTAGGGTNAGATTTATTTTGAGGCCNGGCTGCCACTCCCTCCGGCTNACCTCACGTATCACCCTTCCAAGCGCATTGACTTCCACTTCCGTGTTACCTGCTCGGCCTCGAAGTTCTAAATCAAAACGNCTCTCTATTCCATTTTTCCCTATGCGAAACCCGGGGAGCTCNAGGACTGGGTCGCCCGTTAGTTCCTTTTCTGANACCGCGGCTACATAGCCAATCACGTGAGCCGCGATATCACCGTAGGGATAATATCTACTTTGCGCGACATCTATTGTGATCCCNGGCANATCCGGTGCATTAACTTCAATGCGACTTACTTCCTCCCATGTCAAATTTTCACGCACAGTGATTGGAACAAAGGCTCGGCGCCGGCGTGCTTCGCGCCGCACTCGCCGACGATCATGATCACTAACTTTTACAAGTCGCGCAAGCCGCGTTAGCATTTCATCCACATTTTTTGCTTGCTCAGGAACCACTACTAGGCGGTAGATCTGAACATTTATTGCTAGTGGGGTTTCACGACGGTCGAGTACCACGCCGCGAGGCGGAGGTAAAAGCCTTAAACTAATACGGTTTTCCTCAGCAAGCACTCGGTAACGATCAGCTTCGAGAACCTGGAGGTAATACATTCGTGCACTTAGGCCAGCAAATATCGTCAACTGGCCGGCAGCAAGCAATACAGCTCGACGATTAAATATCTTATCTTGACTTTGATCTTGTTTAGTTTCCAGCATCGTTTTAGTTTTCTTGTAATAGAGATCGATGAACTAACACAAAAAAATAACCGAATACCGGGTATAGGGTGACAGTCAACACACACTCGATAACAGTCGGCAAGAGCAGAACTATATCCCCCTCAATCATTGACACTAAAAGCCAGCGGATAATTCCAACCGCTAACGCAGTCATAGCGAAACCCCACCAAACGAAGACAAATGATTTTCCATGGAAGAGTCTGCGCTGTGAAACCATTACTCCATAAACGATAACTAGCGAAAGTGCTCCNAGTCCCATGGGCGTAAATGCCAATATGTCCTGCAATAACCCTGTAAAAAATACAGCCGTAACTGGCAGTATGCTCGGCCGATGCAATGCCCAATAATAAACAGAAATGAGGCCTACAGAGAGCGTCACCGGCGCTATACCCGACACCTTTAGAGGCGCCTGTGCAATAATGACTAGCACTATTGTCAGAAAAAAAGGAGTAGACCTTCGAGCAATAAAATCGATCTTATACCATACACTGTTTCGGTCTATCACTGCCCTGCCACCGCCTTGTTCCGTCTTTCTAAATCAGTGAGCACTCCTTTCAAACCAAAGTCGATAAGCCGGGCAAATTCAACCTTTTCCCCATGAACGAAAGGTTGAACAACTACGGCAGAGTCTGTGGTGTGAGCAACAATACCAACCGGTAACCCCGCTGGAAAAACACCGCCATGTCCAGAAGTGACTATTCGTTCACCCTTCTTTATTTTCACATTATCGGGTAGATGCAGTAGGCGAGGTCTATCCGAATTATCACCTGCAAGAACAGCTCGTTGGCGCGTCGACTCAACAACTACCGGAATTCGGCTATTTAGGTCCGTAATCAGTAAGACTCGCGCAGATCGTTCACCAACTTCATGCACGCGTCCAATTAGGCCAAAATTAACCAGAGCAGCCTGCCCCTTTGCTATACCAGCTCGGCGGCCAGCATTTATTAAAATATTTCTCACAAATGTACCGCCTGAGTCACCAATTACCCTCGCAGTTACCGATTTGGCCACGTTATCTGGAATAAACCCCAAAAGTTGGCGTAACTTTTCATTTTCTGAAGCTAACGCGCGAGCCGCGCTCTGCCATTGTATAAGCTGGGCATTTTCAAGTTTAAGTTGGCCATTTTCCTCTCGAATCTTTGAGAGCGACCGGGCTTCTTCAATAATTTCTGAGATTGTGGCTACTGGACGGGATACCGCATCCAATATCGGCGCAACAACATCCGTAACAGATACACGAACACGTTCAAATATTTGTTGATCGGCACGCCCGATAACAATTATTGCAAGGGCGCCGAACAATAGGAATATATAAGCAAACCGTTGAGCTACATTACGCACCGGCGCCGCAAATCTAAGAACGCTACCCCTATTATACTTCAATCTCTATGCTCCCTGTGCTCCTTCTGAGGGGAATAAAATGGAGCCACGCTACCTTACAACAAATAAAGGGAACCTAATACATGCTGATTAGAACATTCCGGAGTGTTTTAATTTCCTCTAAGCAACGGCCAGTACCAAGAACCACACAGGAGAGTGGATCGTCTGCAATGGAAACAGGCAGCCCAGTTGCATGCCTCAGGACGTAATCTAAGTTCCCAAGTAATGCTCCACCACCTGTAAGCACTATCCCTTTGTCGACTATGTCAGCTGCCAACTCAGGCGCAGTATGTTCAAGTGCCACTTTCACTGCTTCTATAATCGCACCAACAGGCTCAGCCAAACTTTCAGCTATTTGTCTCTCACTAATGACCAATTCTTTCGGAACTCCATTCATGAGGTCACGCCCCTTGACCTCCATAACACGACCCTCACCATCTTCAGGAGCACAAGCAGTACCGATCTCTTTTTTTATCCGTTCCGAGCTACTTTCCCCAACTAATAGATTATGGTTGCGACGAATATAGGCAATAATAGCTTCATCAATCTTATCACCACCTACCCGTACACTGCGCGAGTAGACAATGCCGCCCAGCGATAAAACTGCAACCTCGGTAGTCCCGCCTCCAATGTCTACTACCATTGAGCCAGTTGGATCCGTTACAGGCAAACCAGCACCTATCGCAGCTGCCATGGGCTCTTCTATTAAAAATACACGCCGAGCACCTGCGGCCTCCGCTGACTCCTGTATAGCGCGGCGTTCAACCGCAGTCGAGCCAGATGGAACACAAACAATCACTTGTGGGGAGGCGAAACTACGTCGATTATGGACCTTGCGGATGAAATGTTTAATCATTTCTTCCGCCACCTCAAAATCTGCGATAACACCATCGCGCAGTGGTCGAATGGCAACTATGTTGCCCGGTGTTCGACCGAGCATCATTTTTGCCTCATCACCCACAGCTAGGACCTGGCGTTTATTTTTAAAGTCGGAGATTGCCACCACTGATGGTTCATTTAAAACGATACCTCGACCTTGCACGTACACAAGTGTGTTTGCAGTGCCGAGATCGATTGCCATATCGGCTGAAAGCATTCCTAGGAGTTTTGAAAACATAATTAAATTAGCTCCTCCAATAACCTTTGTACGCTGCTATGCAATATGAAAAAACTATTTTTTTCATGTATACGCACTCTTCACGCGCTAAGCATCTCAGGTGCAGTCTTGGAACGCTTATCTGCAAGCTTATTTAGAGCATTTATATAGGCCTTTGCCGAGGCCACTAACGTATCCGTATCCGCCCCTTGCCCATTGACGGTTTTGCCATCCTCTTCCAACCGAACTGTTACTTGTGCCTGAGCATCGGTACCCTCCGTCACTGCGTGAACTTGGTAAAGTTGCAATCGGGCTGAGTGGGGCACTATCGCGCTAATCGCATTAAAAGTGGCATCCACAGGGCCATCCCCCGTTGACTCTTGAGAGCATATTACACCATCAATTTTCATCTCTAGATAAGCCTTTTGTGGACCAGCTGATCCGGCGATTACGCGTAGTGTCGAAAATTTTATCGACTCCGCAGCATGCGTCATCTCATCTGTAA
Organism: Rhodospirillaceae bacterium; assembly: GCA_002718015.1. Classification (GTDB taxonomy): domain Bacteria; phylum Pseudomonadota; class Alphaproteobacteria; order UBA8366; family UBA8366; genus UBA8366. The sequence continues at coordinate 17,173 of PBCW01000053.1, read as the reverse complement.
CTAATGCGATAATATCTTCGTCGTAGACATCTTTTTTCTTGTCTGCCAACGTTTTAAATCTTACGAAAGCTTCCTCTATCGCATTATCCCCAAGCTGGCAGCCAAGCTGTTCAAGCTTATCTCGAAATGCGTGACGACCAGAATGCTTACCTAATACAAGCGAGGACTGTTTTAACCCCACCGACTCTGGCGTCATAATTTCATAGGTACCAGCATGCTTCAGGACACCATCCTGGTGAATTCCTGCTTCATGCGCAAATGCATTGGCACCGACTATCGCTTTATTAGGCTGAACCGCAAATCCCGTGACAGAAGACAACAAACGGCTCGCTCCTATGATCTTTTCCGTNGCTATCGCCGTATCAAATGGCATCAAATCTTGCCGTACCTTCAAACCCATGACGATTTCTTCCAATGATGCATTTCCTGCGCGTTCTCCAATACCATTTATTGTGCATTCCGCTTGGCGAGCTCCCGCCCGTATAGCAGAAAGGGTATTTGCGACTGCTAGCCCTAGGTCGTTATGACAATGGACCGAAATTATTGCCTTATCGATATTTGGTACGCGATTACAGAGTGCCGATATAATGTCAAAGAATTCGTTAGGCATAGTATAACCGACAGTATCCGGGATATTAATTGTTGAAGCACCGGCCTTGATTGCGGACTCTACGCAGCGGCANAAAAAATCTATTTCTGTTCTTGTCCCATCCTCTGGACTCCACTCCACATCATCACAAAGGTTCCGAGCATGACTTACCGAGTCAATTATTGCACTATGCACCTGTTCCGGTGTCATTTGCAGTTTATGCTTCATATGAAGCGGGCTAGTAGAAATGAACGTGTGAATTCGCGGTTGCTTTGCGTGTTTCAAAGCTTCCCAGGCGCGTTCAATGTCTTTGTGCCCAGAGCGCGCTAATCCGGCTACCTTTGCATTTTTAACAACTTTAGAAACTTCGGAAACAGCCTCAAAATCGCCAACAGAAGCAATCGGAAAACCCGCTTCCATCACATCTACACCCATCCCATCAAGGTACTCGGCAATACGCAGCTTCTCCTCCAGGTTCATTGAACAACCCGGTGATTGTTCCCCATCACGCATAGTAGTGTCAAAGATCTTGATGCGTTGTAACTTTTGACCAGATGTACCTGTTATCATGCCTTCCATCCTCTTCTCATTTACCAACATGCCGATTCAGAGCCATGGTATCAATCCAAAACGCACGGGCACTGAGAGACGAACTGATCAAATTAGAGAGTAACCGGCAAATAGATCCATGTCGACATAAAGGCACAAATTCAAATACGAACCTAATGTGAACATGTATAACGTACCCAGCTACGTTGGAACACAGTTAATCACCGAGTCCCGTTTGTCTTCAACACAAAGACTACAAAAAACGATAATACACATCCGTTTTAGAATAACATGCTAGCAACCAGTCAAATGAAAGGAGCTACCTTGTTTACCTTTAAGGGGTTTTTTTCAATCCTTCCGCTGCAAATTAATTCTTTGATTTATCNACCAAGGCATTTTCTGCNATCCATGGCATCATAGAGCGNAATCTTTCCCCTACTTCCTCAATTGCGTGCTCACCTCCACGCCTCCTTAACGCCTTAAAGCTCGGTTGNCCAGCCGCACATTCTTGCATCCATTCCTGCACGAACCGGCCAGTTTGAATGTCCTCAAGAACTTTTTTCATCCGTTTTTTTACCTTCTGATCAACCACACGGGGGCCTCGCGACAAATCACCGTATTCCGCCGTATTAGATACTGAGTACCGCATATTTGCGATACCACCCTCGTAAATTAAATCAACGATCAATTTCACCTCATGGCANCACTCGAAATAAGCCATNTCCGGTGCATATCCNGCCTCAACCAATGTTTCGAAACCATTCATGATTAANGATGTAAGACCNCCACAAAGAACCGCTTGTTCTCCGAATANATCCGTCTCACACTCNTCTCGAAATGTAGTTTCAATAATCCCNGCACGGCCGCCCCCGATNGCACTAGAATATGAAAGAGCCAAGTCATGACAGTTGCCGGATGCATCTTGATGAACAGCCAAAAGGCACGGCACCCCGGCACCCCGCTGATATTCTGAACGCACGGTATGACCTGGTCCCTTTGGTGCGATCATAAAAACATCGATGTCAGAGCGAGGTTCAATGAGATTAAAGTGGATATTAAGTCCATGCGCAAAAGCCAGCGCCGTNCCGTCGCGCAGATTGGGAGCCAGGTGNTCCCTATANGTTTGCCCTTGCGTCTCATCTGGCGATAACATCATCACCACATCAGCCCATTTTGCNGCNGCTGATGNANCCAAAACTTCGAATCCTGCACCCTCAGCCTTTGCTGCACTAGCAGATTTAGGTCTCAGTGCAATTGCTACTTCCTCTGCACCNGAGTCCCGAAGATTCATAGCATGTGCATGCCCTTGGCTACCATAACCAACTATGGCGACTTTCTTACTTTTTACCAAATTTACGTCTGCGTCACGATCATAATAAACACGCATTTTGAAACTCCCCTAGTNAATGAATCTCTTGCAGCTTTCAGAAAAGATACCTCTAATTTCTTCGATGTTTTTCAAGCGCCTCGAGCAATGGCTACCACACCACTTCGCGCTACCTCTATTCGACCAAGCTCGCGCATGAGGTCAATAAAAGATTCTACTTTATCNGTATTACCTGTCATGGCGAATACGAATGACCGGGTTGTAGTATCTACAACTTTAGCACCAAAAATGTCTGCGCACCTCAGAACTTCCGCACGCTCAGGCGATTTTGCCTTGGTTACCACTTTAACCATTGCAAGCTCGCGTTCNACATGCGGACCTTCCTGAGTAAGATCTTTGACCGAATCTACNGGTACAAGACGTTCTAACTGATTNCGAATTTGTTCGATCACCATTGGTGTACCAGAAGTAACAATGGTTATTAATGACATACTATTATCATGCGTAACAGACGCTACGGTGAGGCTTTCGATATTATACCCGCGCCCAGAAAATAGCCCTNTAACGCGGGCTAGAACACCAGGTTCATTAATGACCATNACCGCCATGGTATGCTGCTCTATNCTTTGATCACTATCGGCCATAAAATAGGCAGACCCGGGTTGCGGTTTCACATTCTTTGTGCNTGTAGCTANTTTTTTTGCCATTTGNTTTCCCTAAACTAACACCTTGCCCTTTTCGGTTACCTTNCCGGAACCTTTGCCTTTGGCTGCNGGGCCGAGCAGCATCTCATTNTGNGGAGAACCTGACGGTATCATCGGATAGACATTTTCGGTTGGATCCACCACAATATCAGCGATTACCACATTATCAACCTCAACCATTTCATTTATAACATCATCGACTTCNGAGGTTTTNTTTGCACGAAGACCAACCGCACCAAAACTTTCGGCTAATTTAANAAAATCTGGCAGAGCTGCTGCATAGCTCTCTGAATATCGNCCNCCATGNANNAGNTCCTGCCATTGACGAACCATGCCNAGGTATTCATTGTTCAAAATAAACACTTTGACNGGCAAATGATGTTGCACTGCGGTNGATATCTCCTGCATATTCATCATGAACGATGCCTCACCGGCTATATCAATAACAAGTTTNCCAGGGTGTCCTGTTTGAACTCCCAANGCTGCNGGGAATCCGTACCCCATTGTTCCAAGACCTCCTGAGGTCATCCAATGGTTTGGCTTATCAAATTTTAAGAATTGTGCGGCCCACATCTGATGCTGGCCAACTTCAGTAGTAATAAAAGTGTCTCGCTTTTCCGTAAGAGATTGGAGCCGTTCNAGTGCATATTGTGGTTTAATTATCTCGCCATCTTTTTTGTANGCAAGACANTCACGTGATCTCCAATCCTCGATTTGTTTCCACCATGCCTTAAGCTCTTTACTATTACGCTTNCGATTTTTCTTTTTGTCCCAGGTGACGGCTAATTGTCCCAACACANGGCCAACGTTTCCAATTATCGGAATATCTACGGCGACATTCTTGTTTATGGATGATGGATCGATATCGATATGAATAATTTTGGCATCNGGTGCAAACGCATCGAGTCTCCCGGTAATCCGATCATCGAACCGTGATCCAACAGCAATCATCACATCGCAACCGTGCATTGCCATATTGGCTTCGTAAGTACCATGCATACCAAGCATGCCGAGAAACTGCTTGTCCGANGCAGGAAATGCTCCAAGGCCCATAAGTGTTAAAGTGCACGGATAACCNGTAGCACGCACAAAGTCAGNAAATTTTTTGCANGCTGCAGGGCCAGCGTTAATTATNCCTCCACCNCCATAAAAAATAGGTTTTTTGGCATTTGAAAGAAGATCAACAGCTTTATCAATTGCCTGAGTTTTTCCACGNGTAGCTGGACGGTAAGTCGCTGGCTTGACAGACTCAGGCNTCACATANGGACAGNCAGCAAATTGTATATCTTTTGGCAAATCAACAACAACAGGGCCCGGGCGACCTTTGCGGGCTACAAAAAATGCCTCATGAATAGTCCTAGCAAGATCTTTAGGCTCTTTGACTAAATAATTATGCTTGGTGCAAGGCCGCGTGATGCCAGTGGTGTCACATTCTTGAAAAGCATCATTACCAATGAGATGGGTCGGCACCTGACCTGTAAGACAAACAATNGGTATAGAATCCATTAGTGCATCGGTTAAACCAGTCACTGCATTGGTAGCGCCTGGCCCCGAGGTTACTAAAACAACGCCNACTTTCCCTGTTGAGCGTGCATAGCCCTCGGCCATATGAACNGCTCCNTGTTCGTGACGCACAAGCACGTGACGAACGCTACTCTGCTGAAAAATCGCATCATAGATAGGTAANACAGCTCCTCCGGGATACCCAAAAACAACTTCTACGCCTTGGTCAATGAGTGNCTGAATTACAATTTCAGCACCATTCATGNGTTTTAAAGACGCCACAATATTCTCCANATATTTATGTTANAGGTTCCGATNCGACTAGCCTGCTCGGTACTTCATGAAACCGTGTTAGTGGTTTATNCGNAAGCAACCTCTCCGTCACGANCCAAAACAATAGGCTCTCAGCTGANATGGGTCAACTGATTAGCTATAATAAATGAAAAGATATTATTACAAATACTTTCNGAATATTGCCNNCGCATATGAAAATCTGGAATAATCTGATTCCGNAACCACGTCATTTGGCGTTTGGCGTANCGTCGCGTCGCCTGCTGAGCTCTTGCAACTGCATCTNCAAGATCGTGCTNACCAGCAAGATAGGCACTAATTTCTGGCACACCCAAAATTCTCGAAGCTGNTTGATTAGAGCCTAAGTTAAGCTTTNTAAANGCTNTGACTTCATCCANAGCACCTTCTTTAATCATTTNCTCAAANCGTTTTNCACAAGCCTCATAAAGCTCTTTGCGTGGGGGNTCGAGGAGAATCGTTTTAAANTTAAATTTGTNNTTCGNCCCNATNACCGGCATATTCTGCCANGCCGATAACGATTTNCCCGATGCTACCAACACTTCCANTGCCCGTGATACTCTCTGACTATCCCCCGGAGCCAAACGATTAGCTATCTTGTCTCCACGAGCGACTAATTCAGAATGNAAAGACTCAGAACCTTCTCGAACCAANCGNTCTTGAATCTCGGCGCGCACGCTATTGGGAATGTGAGGCNTNGGAGGNAAACCATTTANAAGAGCCTTTAAATAGAGACCGGTACCCCCACAAATTATAGGTAAAGAAGACTGATCAAAGGCTTTTTTGATCTCNNCAATCGCTAGTTTCCGCCACTTCCCNACGTTNAAANNTTCNGTAACTGAGAGTGCTCCGTAAAGCTTGTGGGGTGCCTTCGCCTCATTTTCAACTGACGGACGTGATGTTAAGNTACGAAANTCACGGTATACCTGCATACTGTCGGCGTTAATAATCACNCCATTAAATTTCAANGCAACTGCAAGCGCGGCAGCTGATTTGCCGCTGGCTGTNGGGCCGGCAATGATGAGTCCNGNAGTTGGCGAAGATTGTGCATTGTGTGTCATGACACTTAACGATACAGATGTTAACGCTATGGACAAAGTACTTACTTTAATTGNTGAAANAACTCACCTCGAAGANTCGTACGTTATNGAGGTNATGTCAGCAATGGCTAGAATGGGAGCAACCGTCAACACTCCNGAATGGCTTCANTATANTACTGCCGCCGATTTAAAATTCTGCGGAATCGGCTGTAATGATGCACGTGATATTGCCTATGAGGTTTCATGTAGCAACAAAAGAATAGATGCCATAGCACAACAGACCGAGGGACGACGGAAAAAACTTCTCATTGCAGATATGGAATCGACCATAATAGAAAATGAAATGCTTGATGAATTAGCTAAAGATGCAGGCATTCACGACCAGATAGCAGATATAACTATGCGTGCTATGAACGGGGAGATAGACTTNGAAACAGCTATTGANGAAAGAGTAAAGTTACTTGCTGGTTTGAATACCNCTGCCTTANACAANACGGCAAGACGGATACGCATNACAGNNGGTGCAGAACAGCTGATTACNACAATGAGGTCAGAAGGGGCNTATTGCGCTNTAGTNTCGGGAGGTTTTACTTTTTATACCTCGAACATCCGTCTTNGACTTGGCTTTGATTTTGACCAGGCCAACGAGCTTGAAATTATTGNTGNGAANCTTACGGGGCAGGTNATCAAGCCAATCCTTGGCCGTAGCGCTAANGAAAATCGTCTCCGCGCTCTCTGTAAGCAACAGAATATCCCGTTATCCGCCACAATGGCCGTAGGTGATGGGGCAAATGATCTTGCTATGTTGGCCATAGCTGGCTTGGGAGTAGCATTTCATGCAAAGCCAATCGTTGCTGAAAAATCTGAAACTCGAGTGAATCATAATAGCCTCACGGCACTTCTATACCTTCAAGGCTATAAGATCGAAGATTTTGCCATCAGGGATTTTTGCCGCTAGGCAGAGAATACGCCACGATGTTTGCCATAAGCATTGACGCAGCGACAAGATAAAAAACATAAATCAGGCCATATTTATCTGCAATAAAGCCGCTGGTCAAAACCAATACTGGTGTCAACGCACTTTGCATCGCAAACATTACACTTGCTGCCGAGGCACCATGCCCCTGTGGTGCAAGGTCCATCATCCAAGCTTGAGTAACAGGTCTAATTGCATAGAGAGCAAACCCTAAAATAGTTANTCCAGCTACGAATATAGATGCATCGCTGATAACGGTAAGGNAAACGATTACAATCGTGATNACAGACAGGCCGNCCATGACGATGGGACGCCGCCCAATTCTATCAGACCATGTTCCTGCAAGTGGCCCGGTTACAAAGCCACCAACCTGCATCGTTGCCATCGCAAGCCCTTGCGCNTCTTCCGACAAGCCTAGATTGTCGNCTAAGTATAAGGGAAGGGAAAAAAATATANNAAACAACGCTGANGTTCGAAAGGCAGCCATTGCTGAAAGTCCAAGTATAGCTCTATTTTTAATGAGTGAGACAAGGCCAGCTATGTACTGACGTTTATCCATGCTACGTTCTTTCCCACCAATATTTTTATTAGTATCTTTTGGTGACACCAAAATGAGCAATGCCATGCCGATGATAAAAACTGGCACCGCGCTAGCAAAAGCGGTCACCTGCCAGCTCAACTGGAAAAAACCCACCAGCAAAGATACGGCGATCAATGGAGCTAGAATATCACCGAGGCTTGCTCCAACAGAATGAACGGAAAGTGCGTAGCCCTTATTTCCTGAGTATTCCTGAGATAAAAAAGCAAGCGCAGCCGGGTGCCATAAATTATTGGACGCGCCGATCACCACCATCATTAAAGCTAAGGTTAAAAAATCACCCGATAATCCGCATACGAAAATAGCTATGCCGCCCGAAATAACAGCGATCACCTGAAATATTACACGCTTTCCAGAGATATCAACCATTATTCCGCTAACCGCATTAGCAGCAAAAGAAGCAATGTGGAAAATCGCATGAAGCATGCCAATCTCAGCATAATTGAGAGAGAAAGTTCCTTTAATCCATGGTGTCAAAACGGTGAAGACCATGTAGACCCAGTGGACCGCACCATGGCCAAGCCCGACCAAAACTATAGAAGTCTGTCCTTTGATTTTGAAAGCCTCAACAAGGCCAAATTTAAACATTAGCCTACCTGCCTGACGTTGTGGGGTTTTGGCAGAAAAAATGTAAGAATATTCGCAAAGAAGCCTGCTGCATAATAAGGGGTCCCGAAACTTGTAACTTCAAGATTATTTTAGCCCTAAGGATTGCCGAATGTCGGGCACTAAAATATTAGTGAAAAAAATGTGTGGCCCCGCGCCAAACGCGAAACAAAGCAAGAGTTCCATTTTCTGGTTTTTTTTCTGCAAAATAATCCGGTTCAGCTACCATGAAAGGAGGCCTTTTGGAGGTTAACTCTCATTCGCAGGATTATTTTTTGGCAAGAAGAAAGTCAAAATATTCGCCCCAAGCATAATGGCAGCAAAAAAATAGAATACATCTAACATACCTCTGTTATCAGCAATCCACCCCCCTACTATCGGCACTGCGGCATTGCCAGCCGCCTGCATGCTAAACATAACACTTGTAGCTGAGCCTCGAAATTCGCCCGGAACAAGATCTACTATCCAACGTTGGAGCACAGGCCGCATTGCAAAGAGTACAAAACCAACCAATGAAATAACTAAAATGTAANTGGTCGGGTTNGTGATATTTGTGGCTAAAATTATTGCTAAAGACGAAATAGTAATACANACAAACAATACCGGCCGCGNNCCAAANCGATCTGAGGTATATCCACCAATTGGTGTGGCCAAGCCACCAGCAATTTGCATTGCCAACATTCCCGTTCCCATTAGGGCAGCACTTACGCCCAGCACATCGATCAAATAAAGTGGAATGAAAACTAGCAATCCGTTTTGCGCCATCGTTCGCAATGAACTAACAACGCAAACCATCATTGCCGGAATATTTGCTAATAAATTAATATACCCAGCAAGATAGTCCCTCAATCCCATTACCTTACTCTGCTTTCCATTAGTCCGTTTTTCTTTATGCAAAAGAATAGTCGCCAACAATGCAGCTGCTAGGAACCCGGGAACGGCTCCCGTCATAGCGGCAACTTGCCATGAGCCAATTAATGTCACTATCAATCCGCCAGCCTGAAAAGCAATCGCTTCTGAAATATTTGCGGCGACAACATGAATAGAAAACACCATGCCCTTCGCATTCTCATACTCCTCTGCCAAGAAAGCAAAAGCAGGCGGGTGCCAACCTTGTACGCCGACGGCCAGCATCCCAGCGAAAACGCATATTAAAAGAAAAGATGGAGAAAATCCTAGCGCCAACATACTTATGCAGCAGATAAGAGCAGATAAAATAATGAACAAAACCCGGCGCCCACTCATATCGACAGCCAGTCCTGTGGCGAAGTTTACGAAAAACCCCGTAATATGAAATGCAGAGACAATTAAACCTGCTTCCGTATACGTAAGTCCCAATGCCTGTTTCATGAACGGCACAAGTATAACAAATGTGCCAAAGGCATAGTGTGTAGCACCATGCCCAAACGATAGTAATATTACTGGCGTGAAAGGTTTACCACCTAGTGAAACCCGTTTTTGGCTCACACTCTTGCCCTCACCTTACCATCCACTTACCTGTTCGAAATCTTGAATAATTTCCCAATTGTGGGGCACGAAACACGACTGCCTGCAACCACCCGCCAAGTCCAATTTGGAAGATGACTGATCTAGTCTTGAATAATTTTGTTCTAGTGAAAAACAACACTAGTTATAATAGTTAGACTCGCGAAACTCGATGGATCCTCGAGCCTTCTCTAGCAGGAATTACTGTTTCAGAGCAATAAATGATGTTGGTTTATTCAGCACCCGATGGTTTCCTATACTCCGGAACAAAAATGGTAAGAAAATTAGCCAAGAGCAATAATATGGCTATCCCATAAAACACCATCAAAAGTCCGTAACTATCTGCTACCCAGCCGCCTATCGGCGGGGCCGCAAGGCCAAAGAAGGATTGAATGACGGAGCGAACCGCCACGCTAGTACCATGTAATTTCTGTGGGACCATATCTAGAATCCAACTCTGTGTCACGGGCCTTGTCGCATAAAGCGTGAACCCTAGAAAACCTATTCCAATCACAAACAAAATCTCGTTACCAACTAAGGTCATAACCAGAATAATGGCTGTTGCTGCTAACAAAGCCAAGATCAAAATTGGTTTACGACCGTAGTTGTCTGACGCCAAACCACCGATTGGATTAGCTATCATACCCCCGACGTGCATCACCGCATAAACAGTGCCGATTAGAGATGCGCCTGCTCCCATTACGTCACGCATATACAGTGGCACAAAAGTTCTTATCAGCAGTTGTGCTGTCGAGCGCATTCCCATCATACAGCAAAGAATAATGGCATCGAAGTTCCTCAGCAGACTTACAAAGCCACGAAGGTATTGTTTAAATGACATTCCCCTTGCTTGCTTTGCTCTCTTACCTGTGTCCTTCGGTATAAGGAAAATAAATAAGATTATAGCAGCAGAAATTGATGCGGCTGCTGGAACAAGCGCTCCCATTTGCCAAGTCGTTGATACAATCACCATCCCAGCTATCAAAGGACCAATCGCCTCTCCTATATTCGCACCCATGCCATGAAGACCAACAACATAACCCCAATTGGCGGTGTAATAAAATGAAAGGAAAGCGGTGGCCGGAGCATGCCAAAATTGTGTCATGCCACCCACTAATGCGGCTAGAATACAGAATGATAAAAAATTAGAGGCTACGGAAAATGCCACCATTGCCAAACCACCAACAGCCAAAGCACATACCTGGAAGACCACACGTCGACCAGACATATCTACCACGGGGCCACTTACAAGACTAAAAATTAACACTCCAGCCTCAAATGAGGTTAGCAGCCAGCCAATTTGCAAATAAGTGAATTGGTATTCTTCCCTTATAAAAGGCAAAAGAATATAAAACACGCCGATCATCCAGTGGGTTGCTGCATGTCCGGCTAGCATTCCGAATGCAGGCCCGGGATCCCGGAGTTTGAACGCAGCAAGAATTTTTTGCATAGACTTAAAATACTCTACAAAAATATATTGCTACTGAAGATTTCAGTAACTGAGCGAAGGACATTAGGCCTCAATTGAGAATAATGCAAAAAATGCCGAAAACAGCTACTGCGAGTACCTAGGGGTTATCCTTCGGCAAAAAGAATACTACTGCATTAGCAAGCAAAAGCATGATTGCAAACCAATAAAATATTGCAGCAATACCGTATATGTCTGCGATGACACCGGTTATCGCCATGCTCGGGATAGAGAAAGCGGACTGGGTAGCAAACATTAGACTGGTGGCAGTGCCCCGGAACTGACTCTCCACGGTGTCCATCATCCAACTAATTAGCACTGGACGCGTGGCATAGATTGAAAACCCAACTAGACAAATTCCGATAACTATTAAAAATTCGTCCTGTAAGAGAGGCAACATTAATATGAATATTGTGGCTGCGGCAATTGCAGCCAGCATAACCTTNCGACGACCACAGCGNTCTGAAGCAATACCTGCTGGCACTGCAGCNACCGACCCCCCCAAATTAAGTAAAAGAAGTGCGATCCCAGCTTGNGTGAGACTCCAATTAAATTGATCCACCAANTAGACTGGAAGGAAATTTCGTGANCCTGATTGTGCCGTCGTCCTCAAGCCAGCTATTAAACCTATCCCNAGTACCGTCTTATTTTTCCCTTGTTCAATAATACCNGCTATATAGTGCCTAAAANTTAAGCTNTNTTCACTNTTATCTCCGGTCCGTTCCCGAANCGCCCTTACTATNAGCGGNGGAAGGATCAATAAACCAGGTAATGTATTAATAATCATCACATTCCGCCAGGACATCGGCTCAAGCTGAATAATCATATAATTGCCGGTGAGCATTGCGGGAACCAAGAGTGGCACCAAGACGTCACCGATATTTGAACCCATACCGTGAATAGACATGACATAACCGCGATGAGCATGAAACCGTGTGGCGAGATAGGGAATAGCGGCAGGATGCCATAACTGGTTAGAAAAAGCTATGAATACGCCAAGGACCAGAAGAACTATATATTCATTGGCAAAACCAAGAAACATGACGGCTAACGATAAAATTGCTATCGAGAGCACCTGTAGTAATTGTCTCCGGCCTGTAAGGTCAGCAAAAGGCCCCCCAGTAATTGCCGAAAGAAAACTTCCAGTTGTGTATATAGTAAAGAATAATCCAAGCTCAGTATAAGACAGATTGAATTTTTCTTTTATAAGCGGACTAACAACTAGTACAATAGAATGTAAGTAGTGGGTCACACCATGCCCTGTGCTGATTAAAGCCACAACACCCTGCTCACGAAAAGTGAGTGGTGGCACGCTATCGATTTGTACCATAAATCCATCCCTTACGAGCGATTAATGACCACCTCAGTTATAGACACTTTTTTTATTGGTGACATTCCTTGCTTTAAAAAAGGTACAGGTGCCACTAAATCATCGCAAACAAGGGCTTTCAAACAAATTGAATGGCATTTTGGTTAAAATACATTACAGACGTTATATGCATGAAGCTACAATGTTCGTTCAGATGTACCCTCATTGGCATATCTTTTTTGCACAATTAAAATTTTTCTACCTCTCTAACTTTAAGCCAACAAATCGCACTTCTCCTCCTTCTTTAATCAAAAGTAGAATTGACTTTTGATTTGACCCCTTAGCCTTCTCCAAAGCTGCAGAAAAGTCATTTGGATTTTTTATCTTAACTTGATTCACTTCGACAATAATTGATCCCGGCCTCAATCCTTTGTCAGCTGCCAGACTGCCCGGTTTCACCGCAGTGACAACAGCGCCCTCTGCTGAATTGGGTAACTTGAAGCGTTTGACGAGATCATCACTCACTGGTGCCACACTTAGCCCAAGGGCATCAAATTTGCTTACTTTCCCATTTGGACGGGGTTTCCCAGTACGAGCGACTGTTTGGTCTACCTTCTCGAGCTCACCGAGTTGCACAGATAATTGACGGTTTCGCTGATTACGCCAAATGACAACTCGGACCCTCTTTCCTACATTAGTTTCAGCAACCATACGTGGCAAACGGCGTGATTCATCCACCCGCTTTCCATCAAACTTCAATATCACATCGCCGCTCTTAAATCCGGCACGATCAGCGGGGCTCCCTTTCACCACACCAGCTACNAGCGCACCGTAAACTTCNCTCAAGCCTAAACTNTCAGCAATATCCNGTGAAACAGTCTGGATCTGCACGCCAAGCCACCCACGTTTTGTAACACCAAATCTTTTCANTTGACTGATGACGCCCTTAGCCAATTGTGACGGTATTGAAAATCCTATGCCTATACTACCCCCGTTTGGNGAGAGTATTGCCGTGTTAATGCCTATCACACGGCCCTTCATGTCAAACAAGGGACCCCCGGAATTTCCCCGATTTATNGGAGCGTCAGTCTGGATGAAGTCATCATACGGTCCGGACCTAATATCACGTCCACGAGCTGAAATTATGCCGGCAGAAACCGATCCCCCCAAGCCAAGCGGGTTACCTATNGCAAGCACCCAATCACCAACACGAGCTTTATCTGAGTCGCCCCATTCCAGGGCAGGGAGAGGTTTTGCCGATTCAACCTTTANCAAGGCTAAATCTGTTTTCTCATCCTTTCCAACCACCTTCGCTTCCAAACGCCTCTCATCCTTCATAACTACTGTNATCTGATCNGCCCCATCGATAACGTGATTGTTGGTCACAATCAGGCCGCTACTATCGATAATGAAACCAGAGCCNAGAGAGGTAGCCTTTTCACTAGGCTCAGGAGAACCTTTACGCTGTTGTTTAAACTGNTCAAAGAACTCCTTGAATGGAGATCCCGGAGGAAGATCAAAATCTGGAAAGCCTTGAGGACTTTTCCGACTTACCTTTTGGCTTGTCGAGATATTTACCACTGCAGGTANCATTTTTTCTACCAAGTCAGCGAANCTGTCAGGCGCGNTGCGTGCCAACGCCGNTGGAAAATGAAAAATTACTGCAGCAAAAACNATCAACCTTAAAAAAGCAGGTNTTAANGCTACTTTCANAAAAGTTAATCTAATCGAACCTATTCGGCTCATTGGCTCCTCCATAATCAAAACNGCGTGCNGGGAATTTACACACTACAACCANACGTCCTCGCCTCTTAACATGTGCACCNCCGNCGGATGCTAANCTATCTNCAANGCACAANATAANAGTGGCCCCAAAACAGTGGCTGNAATATGGCGAATGATGTGCCTTAAAGTCATATAAAAATTGCGAGNCCAGCTNCCCCGATACCTAATGCCGTCTCTCCCCATATTTTTACCACTGCCANGCTGGCTTTTGAGCCGTGATACATGGCCCTTTTCATAANNGCTGGGAGCAAACCGTAGAGTGTGCCCTCCANCACAATGGTGAGGCAAGCTATNTGCAGTATGCCATCGGTTATGCCAGCGAGCACTCCGCCNACAGCAACAAAAAAGAGCCCNACAAAACCCAACGTTTTTATCGGCACNTCCTGNAGATCCGCCATTTTGCGACGCGTCCAACCTGGCCANAAAGNAGCAATAGCGCCCTCAATCNCTAGNAATAAAGNCGCCGCTAAAAATATGAGCTGGAACATGCAGCCCTTCTTACTNCTTCCTTTTCTTTCCAAGATTGAAGTTGTTAAAAAATCTAAAAAACTCGCTNTCNGGACTTAGAACCATGGTCGTATCATTGCCGATTAAAGCCTTCTGATACTGCTCCAGCGACTTGTAAAATGCAAAAAANTGTGGNTCCNTGCCATAAGCTTGTCCCAATATATTGTTACGACCTGCTTCTCCTTGNCCACGCTGGATTTGNGCATCTCGCTCGGCATTAGCTAATATAACGGTACGTTCTTTATCAGCCTGAGCGCGTATTTTTTGAGCGATCTCCTTACCCTCAGCACGCGCCTCACGGGCCTGGCGCTCTCTTTCTGTGCGCATGCGGTTAAACACTGCCTGGCTGGTTTGTTCGGGCAGGTCTGTTCGTCCTATCCGTA
Organism: Rhodospirillaceae bacterium; assembly: GCA_002718015.1. Taxonomy (GTDB): domain Bacteria; phylum Pseudomonadota; class Alphaproteobacteria; order UBA8366; family UBA8366; genus UBA8366. The sequence continues at coordinate 2,035 of PBCW01000053.1, read as the reverse complement.
TATCAACAATCTTAATACCAAACCGCAACGCATCGGCTTCGATATCTTTTTGAATTTGCTCCATCAGATCGGTACGTTTCGCAGACAGAACTTCTTTAAGTGAAACCCGAGCGATTACTGCACGCAGTGCAGGATTAACAAGTGCTGCCAACCTATCGCGAGCACCTATTTCGTTTTGAACAGTTTTGAAAAATTCTAACGCATTTACAATTCGGTACCGTGCGAAAGCATCTACGTTTATACGCTTTTTATCGGTCAAAAGAACCTCAAAAGGAGGTGGGTCCAGATCGAGGGTCCGTTTTTCATAAAACGTAACGTTCTGCACAAANGGAACCTTCCAATGCAAGCCAGGNTTATCTTTNACTGCACGGGGATCACCAAATTGGAGNACTATCGCCTGCTGTGTTTCATGAACAGTAAACAAGGTTTGGGAAACCACCACCAATGNANCAAGNGCNAATNCGCCAAAAATGACTGNTTTTTTGCTNTTCATTCTACTACCCCNTTACCGCTGACTCGGTGTGGTNTGNGCGTCTGATTCNTCAACCTGCTCAGNCCGCTCCTCGGNGCTTTCGCGCATACGGCGNTGAACTTCTGGCAGNGGTAAATAGGGAACCACACCTGACCCCTGCCCGGTTTTTTGNTCTATNATGACTTTTTGAGCATCGCCGTAAACCTGACCAATCACTTCTAAGTACATACGCCGTTTTGTGACTTCGGGCGCCGCTTTATACGACGCATACACATCTTCAAACCGCTTTGCCTCGCCCGTTGCCTCCTGAATTTGCTGCTCCCTATAGGCCTCTGCTTCTTTTATTTTTTGTTCCGCCTGACCTCGCGCCTCAGGCACTATCGAGTTTGCGTAAGCCTCGGCTTCATTTCTCATTCGGCTGCGGTCTTGGCGCGCACGTTGCACATCATTAAAAGCATCAATAACTTCTTTTGGAGGATCGGACTGCTCGAGTTGTACATTCACGATGTCGATGCCCGATTTATAATCATCGAGGTATTTTTGCATCAGGGCTTTGGTCCGACTTTGAATTAACTCACGCCCAACTGTCACTGCATCATCAAACGATGTTTGCCCTACGACTTCGCGCATAGCGCTCTCAGCTACGACTTTTACTGTGCCCTCTGGATCACGTATGTTGAAAAGATAATCTGTTCCATTTTTAATGCGCCATAACACAGCAAAATCCATGTCAACAATATTCTCATCTTGAGTTAGCATCAAGCTTTCAGCTGGAACATCTTGAGGGGAGCCCCGACCACCTCGACGGTCGGTACGGCTTATGTAGCCAACGTCTACCCTATTCACGCGCGTCACCTTCGGAGTAAGGACTTCCCCGAAAGGAGCCGGATAAAAATAATGCAGGCCAGGTGGGGTAGGTTGTTTTGTCCGGTCAACTTTGCCAAATAAAACCTCTACACCCTGCTCATCTGCTTGGACACGGTAGAATCCGGTGGCAAGCCACACGGCTATTAGACCGGCAATGATCAAAGCTAAAAGCTTTCCGGAACCGCCTCCCGGGAAAATTTGTTTCAAGCGGTCTTGGCTTTTGCGCAACATCGCATCCAAGTCTGGAGGGGTTCCACTACCGCCGCTGTCGCCGCCCCATGGACCCTGTCCTCTACCGCCAGAGCCCCCCCATGGCCCTCCACCGCTACTCTGATTCTGCCAAGGCATATTTTTTCCCCGTCCTAATAAATTTTTTTAGACCAACACAGAACTTTAACTCTGCGCAATCTAAACATATATGACATTCCAAGCACAAATGCGCAAATAACGAAATTGTTGCGCTTGCGCCGCCAACATCATATTAGAGCGGTTGAAAGGAATTTCAATAATGTCATTAATAACAAAAGCGCAAATTGTAGAAGCTTTAAAGACTGTAAAAGAACCGGCTAGCGGCAAAGACTTAATAGCGTTGAACATGGTCAGCGGATTAGTGATCAAAGATGGCAACGTTGGTTTTTCACTTGAAGTTCACCCAGATAAGGGCGCCGAAATGGAACCAGTTAGGCGCGCAGCAAC
>PBCW01000052.1 GCA_002718015.1 Rhodospirillaceae bacterium | reverse complement strand
TTTTTATTTGTTTCCTTCCCAGAAATTGATTTATGGATCTCGAAGGTATTTTTCATTGAACCTACTATCTTTGCGCTCACTCACAGTGATGAGCGCCTTCCTATAATCGGTTACCTCCGACAAGCTGGCTTCGCAATAACGCGGATCACAATGATCGGACTTTTTGTACTTATCATCTTTGCATACTTCTTCCGTCGTTCTCGTTTTTGGCAAAATCGCAAAAAATTGCTTTATGTCTTCTTTTGTTTTGCATTGGCTCCTGGGCTATTCGTAAGTGTTATTTTAAAAGAGAATTGGGGTCGTGCACGGCCGGCGCACATTGCAGAATTTGGGGGCAAAATGGAGTACACTCCGCCAATGATGCGAACCAATCAATGTTCTGGGAATTGTTCGTTCCCATCTGGCGAAGCATCTTTCGCCTTTTGTTTTTTGGCTTTCGCCATGATTTCACGACGGCGACCACTGTTGATAAAACTAGCTCTTGGGTATGGAGTTTTTTTTGCTGTTCTACGGGTCGGAGAGGGCGGGCACTTCACGAGCGATGTAGTATTTTCTGCCCTTATCTCACTCATAACATGCCTTACTCTTTATCGTTTTATGTTTGAAGGCGCTTACAGGTACGCGCAAATTTCAACCTGGGCAATGAATCGCACACCTACAAAGCTCAGATCGTTAATTACAGACCGCTTGTCAGCTTCTGATATCGCCGAGGAAGATGCGGAAAAAAATAAACAACACAGTCGCACGATTCATGGAAAAACCAATATGGGCGCGGATACTAGCCACACACACCGATATGGTGAGACTGGAGCTAATGATCCAGTTTCAGCTCCCAAAGGCGGAAAATAGATATGAAAAAATGGCATCACATAAAAAAAATAAGTTTATCTTTTACGCTTGTGCTTCTGCTGAATATAGCAGGAACATCAGAATGCCGCGCTCAAGACCCTGCGGTTTACTATATTGCCGGAGCAGCACTCGCTACTGTGCTGCCCGGGTTTGTGTTTGATCTACCTCAGCCCGACTCAGAACAAGCCTTTACTAAACTCAGTGCCAGTCAATTTGATGCCGTGGATGATGAAAATAAGGCTTACGATTTTAGTTTAGAATTTCAGCCCGGTTGGACTTGGGCACGAATCAAACCCCTTGTAGGTGTAACTGGTAATACAGATGGTAGCTTTTATGGCTGGCTTGCGGCATCCCACGATTTCCATATAACTCGCCATTTCGTAATTAACTTTAATATTGGTCCCGCGTTTTACATTGGAGGAGACAAAGCCAAAAACCTTGGCTCAGCTGGTGTTTTAAGGTCAGGCTTTGAAGTTGGATATAGATTTGATAACGCCTGGAGAATCACCGGAAGTTTCCACCACATGTCACACGGAAAGCTGCTCAATCCAGACACAAATCCAGGTACGGAGATGATAGGCTTAAATCTAAGTGTTCCAATTAATTAATCTTTGAAGGACTNAGTGCCCTGNGGTTCTAGCATGTAATTATATTTGANAATATATGCTNAAGGCNCGCNAATGACTGCCTANATAGTAACTTTGCTAAACCGCATGACNCAACTCATGTGCCCGGCACTAATAAGTCAACAAAAGGAGCGTATTGCTGCCCGGCGTGACTATCTGAGTCGCGGATGTCTCCTTGAAAATATGGCCTTGGAATTGAGATTTTGAACGCGTAACAATTATCAACCTCAAAGAACTGCACNTGGTTTTCTGACATNTGGTAAATNTCAGAAACCATCCTCCTATTTAGCACTCCAGTCTCTTTAACTAATTCGTAAGTCTCAGAGTCTGCGAACATAATATCGATTGTCATTACAAACGGCCCAGCGTTCTTTGATCGTACTAACTTCGCTAATTCCCCGATTGTCTTCATGCGACATCTCCTAATTTACATTCATATATTCAATCGGAAACATCTCGTAAGGATCCACGGGTTCCAATACGTGATTAACATTAAACCNGTATACAGCTCCACGCTCTATATGAGCCGGGCTATAGGTGCAAGCAAGACCGGTTATTAGACCGCTCCATTCAGGGATGGGTTCATGCAAAATTTTATGCCGGGCTATCGTAGCAATCGATGTTGCGATCTCTTGACTTGATGCAGTNGCCTCTANAATCAGACAAACTTCGTGCGAAGTCAGCTCTTTTTGGGGCTCTAAAGGACCCATCACACCATTCTTACCGTATATTCGGATATTTAATTCGTAATCATCACGAGTAATAGTGTCACCATAAATATCAGCGATCCGCTTGTGAATATTGGCTTCGCCTGTTTCTAACCAGCCATCAAGCTGACGTAATATGTATGGATCGCGCACCCCGCCTATAACAATAGTCTGATATCCAACCTTTTCAGCTCCTTCCAATTTTACGGTGTATCTTGCTGCCGGCTCAAAACCAGACTTGGATACTCTCACACACCTATCGTTAAGTGCCTCATAAACGGATGTCGACAAATCCATTGTCCCGCTAGATTCCACAAGACGAAATGGATCAGCATTTTCATAGAGACTATGAGAGGCGACGCTCTGTGGAGTGCAGCGGAGNTCTTGATCCAACGGTTCGACGTCAAAGTGATCGCCGCGGCATGTGGCAAAGAGGCTGTCCGCAGTTTTACGCTGCTCCACAGATGCCGCACCACATTCAAGGATTTTTGCAGCGTGCCAAGCAATACCCGCAGGGATGCCCTCTCGCACCGGGATGCCGGCGTAGATCGCACAGTCACTAGAACGACCTGTCAACACGACTTCCGCCCCATTATCGAGTGCTTTTAAAAACGGCTCCTCGCCCATCATACCAACTATACGTTCGGCTTTGTCTATAGTTTCTTCATCAAACATTGGAGCTGGATCGAGCGGCTTAATGCGACCCTGCTTGAAACACTTTTTGAGGAAGTTTTTGTCTTGTTCGGCATGGATAACGGCAAGCGGAAATTTAAGGCCCTCTTCTTCCGCGATTTCCAGCAATATCTCCTTTGCCGCAGCAACATGAGGATGACCACCAGAGGTTCCTGCCGTCCCCAGGAGTAATGGTATTTTCTCTTTTTGTGCGGCCAACAACATCAATCGCATATCCCGTTTGATGGATGACCTCCCGAACGCAGTTTCGCCTGAACCAAGTGGGTATGGTCCTGGGTCCGTCGACCCACCATCACAACCGATAAAATGTGGCCTCTTTCCAATGCCCTCCTCGAGAGACTCAGCTCTAAATCCTGCGCCACAAACGCCTGATCCTGCAAGGATCCTTACTTCCGCCGAAACCATAATAAAATTCCTCCAACCAAGTGAAAATAAGTCCGGATCTGTAATTAATCGTTCTAAATTTAGTCATTATAGCTGGAGAATAAATCAGTTTACAGCCGAATTCATCTAAGACACTGCTTTAAAATTTTTAATTTGGCGCGGGGATATCCCCTTAAATCAGAAGCTTTCTGATTTGCATTATTTTTTTCCGAGCAGCTGAAGAAAAAAGTTTAACTGGCAAACACCCAATCATTGAAATTTTTTAAACTAATGCCAANCCATCTACCACGATTAGCTTCAAGCCCAGAGCCAAGAGAATAATCCTAAATATCATCAGGAATATCCGTTCATTAATCTTATCAAGAGCTAAGCGACCAAGNCGAGTACCTACAATGACCGCAGGGATCATACAAAGCACAGCTATTCCATAAGATTGATAACTAAATCCTATTAAAGTGAACCCTGCTATTTTAGCNNTATTTGAGACAACCCCAAAAAATCCAAGCGTTGCCACTACATTTTCTTTTNTTAAATNCTTTCGAATTACAAATACCCCAAGGATAGGGGCGATTGCACCCACAATCATATTCAAGATGCCAGCCGCAAACCCTACTGGAAAGAAACTCCATAACGGAAGTTCATTATTCCCAAGCCAACCTTTCCTTCCACTTACCAGCGACAGAAGAACGAAAACACCGATTAGAATTTGAACAATTTCGGTTGAGAGCCCTTGGAATAACCATATTCCCAAGACCGCGCCAAAGGGTAACGGCAGNGCAAATCGAATAATTATCGGCCAAGACATGTGGTGCCATAAAAGCCAACAGCGTGTTAAATTTGACACTAAATGTACGGCCCCGTGAACCGGGATTGCAGCTACTGGCGGCATGAACTGCAACATAATTGCCATTAGTGCTGCCCCCCCACCTGACCCTGCAACAGCAGTAAGGGCAGATGTAAAGAATGCCGCTATCGTGAGTATGGCAACATCAAGAATTTGCATAAATTGGTTTTCAAATCAAAACTAAACTTTTCCAACGAATTTTAGAATAAGCGTAAGAATATTCTGAACCCATGATTAGCAGAATACATTTTCGGCATCCGAGTCAAAAGACAAAATACAACCACTATGCTCGTAGCTTTTTATTTAGAGGCATCCTGCAAAAATCTTCCTGTTGGAGCAATTTCAGCAACTGTTCCGCCAGGTGCTCGAAACTTGACCGGGATCACGCCGGGAGCAGTGATGATTTCGTACCCACGCGCTCTCAACTCTTCAATTCCGGTTTCCAAGTCATCTACCTCAAATCCTATGTGGTGAATGCATGGCTTGTCACCCGCAGCTAATGCTTCCTTCGTCTTGCTGCCTTTATCATATTGAAGTATTGAAAGATCAATATGACCATCTGTCAAATGGCACGACCAATGTTCACGATGGTGCTCACTTCGAACCTCCTTCATTCCAAGAACTCCCTCGTAAAAATCACGCGCCTCACCAATATCATCGACACGCACAGCAATATGAGCAATACGCATAGCACACATTTCGAATTTCCTTCTTTTTGTTAGTGAGGCATTAACGCCGCCCCATTGAGTTGAATAGTCTGGCCAGAAATATATCGCGAAAATGGGCCCACCAAAAAGCGAACTAATTCCGCCATGTCTTGTGGCGTACCCCTTCGTTGAAGAGGTATACCCAGATCAGCGTGGGCCGGCTCTATCTCGCCGGAACTCCCTACACGCTCTGTATCGAAACGGCCAACTACTGCAATATTACAAGTTATGTTATGCTCCCCAAGATCACGAGCCATCCCTCGCACCATACCCGCCATTCCACACTTGACGGCAGACTTATGAGCTCCCATCGGCCCGGCAGAGTATGAACTCATACCATGAATACCAACGACCGAACCACCTCCACGCTNGATGATATGAGGCACAGTGGCCATTGCCATCCGAAAGCCGCCATCCAGCGCAACNNGCCTTAGTTTTTCCCAGTCCTCAAACGTGAGCTCAGTGAAATGTTTTTTTGTCCGAATAGCAGCATTATTTACTAGAATGTCTATTCCACCAAAAGCACTGACTGTTTCAGCAACTATTTTATCAACATCTCTTTCCTGAGTTATATCAGCTAATATNGGGATTGCTCGTCCTCCGCCATTTTCAATTTCATTCGCAACGCTCTCACAAAGATCTTGCGCTGACACAGCATTAATGGCAACTGCTGCGCCCGCATTCGCCAACTCAATTGCGATTCGCTTCCCAATGTTGCGTGCACTACCCGTAATTATAGCAACTTTACCCTCAAGTTCATTGTTCCGATCTATTTTCGAACCGTTGACGTNCTGCAACATNTGCCCTCCGGAATTTCATTCCTCAACAATAAATGATTCCATAACNTTTAGACAGGAAGTTTAGAGATTGAACACAATAACGAAAGCTGTTGTNTGTCAGCCTACTTTCTNGTTGATGTCTCAGCGATGAAAAAAACTCACCGTTCCTGTAATTGTCTATTCCTCTAAGCTTTAAATTTATTTGTGCTTATTTCGGCTCCTTGTGGGGTTGAAGGTTCGAGAACCATGTACCAAGAGCGACCGGCGCTCATCTAATACCCTCTATAATTATTGCAAAAGTGCTTTTGCCAATGCTTCCGCACTCATAAAGGCAGCCTCCACCCTGCCTTTGATGCACCAATCCCCACANANAGCTAGTTTGCTGCCAGGATCCAAAAAATATTTTTGGCCCGCAACTTTTGAGGTGCCAGCGTAACGCCACCTGTGGATTGAACGGTGAGATGCTAGCCACCCATCAATTCCAGATATTTTTTTTAATTCCTCTAACAGTACATTTTCAATTTGGGACGTCTCTGCATTTAGTAGTTTGTCNCCCCAGTCGCCTGTTGATTGGACTACCAATGAAGTATTACCGGGACGCGCGGGTTTGGAACTGTCCAGGCCAATCCAGCCAATAGGTGAATTTCTGACGATTGCGCCCTCCCAGGCAATATCGACAGGATTTTTAAAGCCAAGCATAAGAGTACTGCAGCCGCGCATTTGAACACCCGCTAAGCCTTCCCAAAGCGTTATATTTTTGGCGAAAAGATNATCGTTCTGAGGCGCAGGAATAGTTGAAATAAGTAAATCGAATGGACCTTCTTCAATCTCATTCTCAATACTTAAAAACCAACCTTCCGCGTCGTATCGGCAATTTTGGACATCAGTATCACACTTTATGTCAAGGTCTCGAGCGAGATACCGGCAGAGGGAATTCATAGATGGCGTACCAACATACACAACTTCTTGTCGTTCTTCGTACTTAAGGGGACTTCCACCATCGAAAGCCATAAAACGCGCCTCCCAGGGCCTAATAATTCCATCCAAAAAGGCCTCATTTAAAAAATTTCGGAATTCAGTACCACGAATAGTAAAATACTGCGTGCCGTGGTCGAATTGAAATTCATCGGAGTGTCTTGTTGACATGCGCCCGCCTGGTCTCCAGGATTTCTCATATAACAACACATCAAATTTTCCCTGCAGAAGTTGGGCAAGTGTCAAGCCTGTGATACCAGCACCAATTACCGCTATTTTCCCTTTCATTTTTTGGCCCTAAAGATTCATATATGCGCCGCCATTCGAGTGAATGGTCTGGCCCGTGATGTAACTTGCTTTTGGCCCGACGACAAATCTTATTAGATTGGCCATATCTTGAGGCACACCTCTGCGGCCGAGTGGAACATTACAATCAACAAGCTCACGCTCAGATGATGAGGAAGGGTTACCGTCGCGAATAGTATCATAATGCCCAACTACGACCTGGTTCGCTCGTATGTTATAGGGCGCCAGATCAATCGCTAAGCCGCGAATAAACGCATTCAAGCCCATCTTAGCCGCCATAACATGACTACGCCCTTTTACTCCTTGTAGCGAAGTCATACCTCCAACCCCGACGAAACACCCCCCACCCCTTCGTTTCATCGAGGGTATTGCGCCCTTCGCCAAATGGAAGCAGCCATGTATCGAGAGGTCAACCATGTGCTTAAAAGTCTCAAATTTGAGTTCTTCTATGGATTGGTTGGTTCTGACCGCAGCATTATGAANAATAATATCNACACCCCCGAAAGCTTCAAAAGTCGATGTTAATATCTNATTCACTTGTGATGGATCACGAACATCACCCATTGCAACAATTGCTTTACCCCCATCCTCTTTAATGCCAGTAGACACCTCTTCGCACAGGTCCCGCGCTTGTTTGGAATTNACAGTTACCGCTGCACCAGCCCGTGCCAGCTCCTCTACTGNGGCACGACCTATATTTCGCGCACTGCCAGTTACAAGGGCTACCATTCCATCAAGCTCCCGAGTCATGTCTGACATTGTTCTATCCCCACGTAAACACTAAGTTTTTCCCCANATAAACACTAACTTTTCCCAAATTTATCTTTCTATACTATAATAACTAAAAAGATGAACAAATCGGAATTAATCGGAGGAACTCATGGGGAAGAAAATCGCTATTGTCGGCGCAGGAGCTGTTGGTTCGAAAGTTGGTGGCCATATGCTAGCCAATGACGAAGATGTTATTTTCATAGACGGGTGGCCTGAGCATGTGGAGGCAATTAATTCCCAGGGCTTGCACTTGACCGGAAATACGCCTGAAGAAGAGATCACCGTAAAAGGCCGAGCGCTGCATTTGACCGATGTCCAACAACTCGCCAAGGAAGACACCATCGANATCGCATTTGTGAGTATGAAATCGTACGATACTCAGTGGGCAACACAACTAATCAAACCTTACCTCTCTCCTGATGGCTTCATAGTNTCGCTCCAAAACTGCATGAATGAAGAATTTATTGCAGCTATCGTGGGTTGGGGGAAAGTTATGGGCACCATTGCGGCTAAGATTTCTGTNGCACTGCCCGGCCCGGGNCATGTCCATAGGAACGGTCCGATNATGGGCTCAAGCCACACGGTTTTTCGAGTAGGAGAACCACATGGNCGCATTACCCCTCGAGCAGAGGAAGTTGCGCGACTTTGCGGTTATTGCGATAGCCACATGGTTACTACTAACCTTTGGGGTGAACGCTGGACAAAGCTAGTAATGAACTCCAGTTCTAATCCAGTTTCAGCTGTGACTNACATGTCCTCNACAGCTATTTCCCAGGACGAAGGCCTCAGGAAATTAAAAACTNATCTAGCAGCAGAGGCCATCATTGTTGGAAAAGCGGCTGGATTTAATTTNGAGNANTTNCACGGAATAAACTGNGAGCNATGGATAGAGGCCGTGAACGGCGACACGACAGCTTACGATGAAATCGAACAAGATTATATAGCAATGGGCAAAAAAGGAAATCCTGATGGACGACCATCCATGGGCCAAGATATGCAAAAAGGCNGGCGTACCGAAATAGACTTTATGAATGGCCTTGTTTGCCTCAAAGGCAAGGAACTCGGGATACCCACGCCAGTAAACGACCGCATCGTTGATGCAGTGAAGGCTGTAGAAAAAGACAGCTCACAGGCCTGTGCTGAGTTAGGACGGTCACTCCTCGAATGACCTGTCGTAAAAAATAGAATTTTAGCTCACTNNNNTATGNCGTGAATTTCTCGTTCATCATTATTTAACTTGTTTCGTACGTCGCNTAAGTGATCGTTCAATTTTCCGCCATTTGCGCACTGCTTTGAGGTGTGCCTTTAGCGTGTCTGAAAATATATGTCCGCCCGTTCCGTCAGCAACAAAGAACAATGCCGATGTCTCTTCTGGGTTAAGCACTGCNGTAATAGATTCTCTTCCTGGGTTACAAATCGGCCCTGGGGGCAAACCGTGCATTCGATATGTATTATAAGGATGTTCCCGGCGCAGCTCACTTTTCCTCAAACCTCTTGCTAGCTTCCGNTTTCCTCCTGTAATCGCATACCTCACTGTNGGGTCAGACTCCAAGCGCATTCCCAACTTCAATCTATTGATAAATACTCCAGCAATTCGACGCCGTTCCGCCGCGAGGCCAGTCTCTTTTTCAACAATAGACGCCAAAATAATGAGTTCTTTTTTTGTTTTTATTGGAAGAGTTGCTGCACGATTAGTCCACAATTTTACAAGCAAACTGTCCATTTGCGATCTCATTTGATCAANTATACTCTGACGCGTTGCCCCAAAAGNAAAATAATACGTATCAGGAAGTAGCGTCCCTTCTTCNGGCAAAGGATATATTCGGCCGTCTAAACCCTTCGTTTTATCCAAAACTTCTAAGACCTGTCGAACATTNAATCCCTCGGCTATGGTCAGGCGACGGTTTATNTGCTGCCCNTTACGCANCACAACTAAAACGTCGCGAATGCTTATTCCAGGGGGAAATCGATATTCACCTGCGCGTAATTCTCGGTGTACTTGATTCAACCGTGCGCCGAAAGAAAAAAGTAACTCCGACCCAATAACACCCTCATCTTTCAACCTTCGACTAATGCTTTTTAAATCNNCACCTTTGGGCACAATTACCACTTTACTGACTGATAAAGGGCCCGCCCCGTTCATGCCTTCATAAACAAGCGNAATTGCTANNAACACCATGATNCCAAGAAACAAGTATNTATTTAGCTTCCTAGGAGCTTGCNCGCCAAGAGCCCGATCAGTTTTTTTCACGGCTTATTTGATATAATTAAAGATGCGTTAGTTCCNCCGAAGCCAAAGGAGTTTGACATTACATTTTTGATACGCCGCTCCTTTGCCTGATGTGGCACCAAATCAATATCGCAACCATCCGATGGGATATCTAAGTTCAGNGTNGGCGGNCAAATGCCGTCAGTCAGAGCTTTGATGCAAAATACAGCCTCTGCAGCACCNGCTGCTCCCAACAAGTGCCCTATCGCCGATTTGGTTGACGACATCGAAAGATCNTAGGCAGCAGCACCAAAAAGTTTTTTTANNGCCCCTACCTCTATCTCATCACCAAGTGGCGTCGATGTTCCGTGAGCATTTATGTAATCCACATCTTCGGGATTAAGTTTGGAACGCTTCAATGCCGCCTGCATAGCGCGAAAAGCACCATTGCCATCAGGTGCCGGCGCCGTAATGTGATGCGCATCACCAGACATCCCGTAACCAGTTATTTCTGCATAAATTTGTGCACCTCGTGCTTCNGCATGTTCCAGTTCTTCCAGTACCAAAACACCTGCACCTTCGCCCATTACGAACCCATCACGGTCTACGTCCCACGGCCGNGATGCGGATTCAGGNGCGTCATTAAATTTGGTTGAAAGGGCTCGCGANGCTGAGAAACCTGCNATACCAATGCGACATACTGTCGATTCTGCGCCACCCGCAAGCATAACATCAGCATCATCCCACATAATCATGCGAGCGGCATCGCCTATCGCATGAGCTCCAGACGCACAAGCCGTNACTACGGAATGGTTCGGNCCACGAAACCCAAACCTTATCGATACCTGACCTGATGCCAAATTGATNANGTCCGACGCTATGAAAAATGGACTAACTCGGCGAGGTCCACGTTCGTGCAATGTGACAGCTGTTTNAGCNATTCCCGGCAAACCACCAATGCCAGAACCAATTAATACTCCAGTACGATCCAGCGCCGTTTGTTCTGTCGGCTTCCATCCAGCATCCGAAACCGCCTCGGCAGCNGCTGCTACCGCGCAAACAATGAACCGATCCATTTTCTTTTGGTCTTTGGGCTGAACCCACTCNTCCGGATTNAACCCACCGGTTTCAGAAGGACCAAAAGGTGCCTGGCCCGCAATNTTGCAGTTTAAATCNGACGTANCAAAATTGTTAATGCGAGTTATACCGGATTTCCCGGCTACCAACTTACGCCACACAAAATCCACCCCAAGCCCTAAAGGGCACACTAGCCCAAGCCCGGTNACNACAACCCGTCTCATCTCTTTAACCTACGCACCTAATTCAAAGGTGCCCAAAACGCTAGCACAACAATTATGAAGATTGCTCTTGAATGAANCCAATNGCATCCTCTACGGTGAGAATTTTTTCAGCTGCGTTATCAGGTATTTCACAACCGAATTCCTCCTCAAAAGCCATCACCAGCTCAACCGTATCCAAGCTGTCAGCACCGAGATCATCAATAAAGCTCGCATTAACGGTTACCTTGGCTTCATCCACGCCCAAATGCTCCACAACGATTTGCTTTACGCGGTCGGCAACGTCACTCATAATCGAAAATTCCTTCTCAAAAGTTGCAAAACGAAACTACTTACAATCGCCGCATCAACAGTGAGATTGCCTCTTTAATTGATGCCCTAAATAATAACGNGCGTGTCGTATCACGATTCCCTTTTAATTGCCAACACCCAGAAATTNNAACTNANGTCACTGCTATTTCATACCATNGCCATTCCACCATTTANGTGTAGTGTNTGACCTGTTANATAAGCGGACTCGTCNCTCGCGAGGTAGATNGCTGCACCAGCTATATCATCNGGTTTTCCAAGGCGCTTTGCTGGAATAGCCCCTAGGAGCCTTTCTTTGATAGATTCGCTGAGATCCTCCGTCATGGCAGTGTCTATAAAACCTGGTGCAATACAATTTGCTGTTATCCCGCGCGGTGCTACTTCCTGAGCAATCGACTTGGTCATGCCAATCATACCTGCCTTTGACGCANCGTANTTTGCTTGTCCAGCATTTCCAGTGATACCAACAATTGATGTGATATTAATAATNCTCCCCCATCTCTTCTTCATCATAGCCGGCATNGTGGCGCGACATAGNCGAAAAACTGAGGAAAGATTAATGTCTAAAACATCTTCCCAATCCTTATCGGAGAGCCTCATGCTTAGCATATCTCGCGTTATGCCGGCATTGTTTACAAGGATATCCAAAGAGCCAAGTGCATCAATACTTTTCTTAATAAGTTTGTCCTCCGCACCCTCCACGCCCAGTCCTGCTGTCAGCACATGGGCACTATNNCCGAGCTCGCCTGCCAGCGCNTTCAACGAATCTCTTCTAGTACCAGATAGCACGACTTGAGCACCTGCTCCATGAAGGCCTCGCGCAATCGCACCACCTATTCCACCTGATGCGCCGGTAATCAATACTCCTTTGCCAGAAAGGTCAAAAAGACAAGGCATTTTTAAACGTCCTTTACGAAACTATCAAAATCATTCGGGTTTTGTATTGCTTTGGCAGTTAAGTCACTCGAAATGCGCCGAGCAAGACCCGATAAAACCTTTCCAGAACCCATCTCAATNAACGTATCCACATTTTTTTCCCTCATATAAAGAACGCTCTCACGCCAACGAACCATTGCTGTAACTTGCTNAACTAAATGGGTTCTTATGTCATCGGGATNAGTCANTTCAGTCGCGNNNACATTCGAAATTATNGGTACTTTTGGTTCNCGAATATTTATTCGGNTCAAGGCTTCTGCCATCACGTCAGCAGCTGGCTGCATTANTGAACAATGAAAAGGAGCACTCACAGGCAGCATAACNACCCTCCGCGCTCCTTTTTGCGATGCAATCTNTGCAGCCCGNTCCACCGCTNTTTTGCTNCCACTAACNACAACCTGGCCCGGAGCATTATCATTTGCACAACTACACACCCCGCNCTCTGAGGCNAAATCAGCNACCTGCTNCNCAGCATCTAAATCGAGACCCAACAAAGCTGCCATCGCACCCTCACCNACTGGCACTGCNTCTTGCATAGCNATTCCACGCTGCTTAAGCAGACGGGCCGCGTCAGCTAGGGCTAATGCATCTACGGCTGCGAGTGCTGAGTATTCACCAAGAGAATGNCCAGCAACAAACTTTGCAGTTTTAGTCAATGAAATCCCACACTCATCCTTCAATACACGAACAACGGCAATGCTCGTTGCCATCAATGCCGGCTGCGCGTTCTCAGTAAGAGTAAGTTTGTCTCTTGGACCATCAAACATCAACGTAGAGAGCTTTTGCTCAAGTGCATCGTCTACTTCCTCAAAAACCAATCGGGCAGCGGGGAATGCTTCCGACAGCGCAAGGCCCATCCCAACCGCTTGAGAGCCCTGCCCGGGAAAAACGAAAGCATTTTTCATATGAAATTATCCTCTTGTATGTAATTGCCGCATGCAAAACCCGAGAATTATGAACCCTTCCATCGAACTAACAAGAAACTACCATTTGAGCAAACCTAATTATTAACTTCAATGCAGTTTTTACTTTCGATTGGGTAACATTTGTGTATATTCCCAGTNTTACTTTCCATATTGAGACGTGGATAGGTTAGAAATCTCCTTGGCGGCGAACACGTTTGCCGTCTAGAGCTGGAAGGTCTTAGTTTGGACGCCAGCTCACAAATAACCATAGGGAGCCTATTTTATGCCACTTTACGAGAGCATCTTTATTGCTAGGCAGGATGTGTCTGCTGCTCAGGTAGATAGTCTGGCCGATGGATTTGAAAAGATCATTACTGATAATTCAGGTTCGGTAGAACGCAGGGAATACTGGGGTTTGCGCACTCTTGCATACCGCATTAAAAAAAATCGCAAAGGTCATTACGTTCTTTTTAACTTGGATGCGCCCTCAGAAGCCGTCCAAGAAATGGAACGTAGCATGGGTCTGAACGAGGACGTTTTTCGGTTTATAACAGTCCGTCTAGAGAGTTTGAGGGGGGATGCGTCACCTATAATGCAAGGAAAAGGCGATCGGGATCGTGATCGAGCTGATCGCGGTAACAGACGAGACAAGCCCGAAGAGGAGCGCAACATTGAACAGACAGAGATTGATGAAGCGAAACTTGCTTTAGACAAAAGCGAAAACATTGACCAAAACGATCCGCATGATGAAAAGGAGAATTAACAGTGAGTTCACCTCGTTCCAGTGCAAACGGCGGTCGACGTCCCTTTTTCAGACGCCGCAAGTCGTGCCCATTCAGCGGGCCAAATGCTCCGAAAATAGACTATACTGACATAAAACTATTGAGCCGTTTTACCTCTGAAAGAGGCAAAATAGTTCCCAGTAGAATAACAGGTGTCTCAGCAAAGAGGCAACGCGAATTAACGAGGGCAATAAAAAGAGCGCGCTATCTCGGCCTAATGCCGTATGTATTAAGTTAGTCGTAGGCTGTATTAAGTTAGTCGAAGGCCCCAGGCTACGACTAAGGAGAGTCCCATGAATATTATTCTATTAGAACGAATTGAAAATCTGGGCCAAATGGGCGATGTGGTTTCAGTAAAACCCGGGTATGCCCGCAATTTTCTCTTTCCCAGACAAAAAGCACTTAGAGCCAGCGATGCTAACCTCCAGCATTTTCAAACTCAACGCAAAGAGCTTGAAGCGGAGAATCTAAAGCGTAAAAGTGAGGCGGAAGATATAGCTAATCGTATGAATGGATTGCAGGTCGCGATCATACGCAGTGCGGGCGAAGCAGGACAGCTCTATGGATCCGTAAATGCTCGTGATATTGCCGACTCTATGTCTGACAACGGTTTTAAAATTACTCGGAACCAGGTCGTAATAGACCGGCCAGTCAAGTTGTTGGGGATCTTTGATATTCGTATCCGTCTTCATCCAGAGGTTGATGCATTTGTCTCTGTGAACGTGGCTCGATCGGAAGATGAGGCTAAACAGCAGCAAGAACTTGGTCGCGCTATCATCAACGGCGAAGATGAACAACAGCATGCAGAGGAAGAATTGGCTCAATCCGCAACACAAAATACAGAAGAAATGTTTGAGCCCGAAGCGCAAGCGAAGGCTGCTGCAGATCTTGCGAAGGGAAATGAAGACAGTGAGCAAAAATGGCAGGATACCGATGGCCTTGTTTCACACGAAGAGGTCCTAAAGGACACAGCTGCTGGCCAAATTGCGGGCGAAGTCCAATCCGATTCGACAGAAAAAACAGAATAACATCCCACAGTGCAGAGGAGTTGCAATCAGTAATTAGTCTTCTTTTTTTTCTGAATAGTTTTTTAATGCGTTGCGACTCGTTTGTTTATATACCTTTGCATCAATAGAAAAAGTTTTCCCCACAATTCTTTTTATGTACAGCTAGAAATTATTCAACCTCATACAGACCACGGTTTAAATTATGGCCATGGCTACTTTATATTCCGATACAACCATAACCCC
Organism: Rhodospirillaceae bacterium; assembly: GCA_002718015.1. Lineage (GTDB taxonomy): Bacteria > Pseudomonadota > Alphaproteobacteria > UBA8366 > UBA8366 > UBA8366. The sequence continues at coordinate 11,896 of PBCW01000052.1, read as the reverse complement.
TCTCCATCAGGCTGATGGCGACGGTAATCCTCTTTACAGAACTCCTCCGCAGAATACTGAAATAGAGGCCGCGTTGCTTGGAGCTCTACTAACACATGACAGAGCTCTTGAGAAAGTCTCAGATTTCTTACGGGCCGACCATTTTTTTGAGCCGGTTCATGGACGAATTTATGGGGCCATTGAAACACTTACCGAAACCGGGCAAATCGCTAGCCCATTGACATTAAAACATATTTTCGAACGCGATGATGCCTTAGCCGACGTTGGCGGGGCTGAATATCTATTTGATATAGCAGCCAACGCACCAAACATAATAAATGTTCATGATTATGCGCAAACAATTCATGATTTACATCTACGGCGGCAATTAATCACTCTTGGGGAAGATATAGTAAATGACGCATTTACTCCATCTGTAGACGAAAAAGCCCCCACCCAAATTGAGACGGCAGAACAAAAGCTCTACGATTTATCGAATGTTGGGGAGCTGGAAAGAGGCATCGTTGATCTAAAAGATGCGGTGTACGATGCAATAAAAACTGCCGAAGAAGCCTATAAACGTGATGGCAAAGTAATTGGCGTTACAAGCGGATTTAAAGATTTAGATCTTAAACTTGGTGGTCTACATTCATCTGATTTACTCATCCTTGCCGGTCGGCCATCCATGGGCAAAACTGCACTAGCAACTAATATTGCTTTTAATGCAGCCAAGGCATTTAAGGAAATCAAAAATGATCAGGGCGAAGTTGTTACTGAGGGTGGGCACGTTTTATTTTTTTCACTGGAAATGTCAGCAGAACAATTAGCTGGGCGTATACTTTCTGAACAGTCAGAAATTCCCTCAGATCAAATACGCCGCGGCGATATTAAGCAGGATGATTTTGACCGCCTAGCATTGGCTGCACAAGAATTGAACGCATTACCTCTTTATATTGATGACACCCCAGCTTTAACGGTGTCTGCGCTGAGAACCCGCGCCCGCCGGCTGAAACGACAAAAAAAATTACACCTCATAGTTGTAGATTACCTTCAATTGCTGCAAGGAAGTGGTGGTAGAAGAAATGATAATCGCGTTCAGGAAATATCTGAAATTACGCGTGGCCTCAAAACACTGGCAAAAGAATTAGACGTTCCGGTGCTGGCTCTCTCACAACTTTCTCGTCAAGTCGAAAACCGTGATGACAAAAGGCCGCAATTGTCCGACCTCCGAGAATCGGGCTCTATTGAACAGGATGCTGATGTGGTTATGTTCATATTCCGCGAGGAATATTATTTAGAGAAAGCAGAGCCGATAATCCGCTCCGACGAAGACAACATTAAATTCTCAGAGCGTTCGCAAAAGTGGGCAGAACGTATTGAACAAGTTCGCAACACAGCCAGTGTTATAATAGCCAAACAAAGACACGGCCCGGTCGGTACAATAGACCTTTATTTCGATGGCCGTTTTACCAGATTTGCCAACTATGATCGCCATCACGATGGAGACGGCTTTAACTAAAAACAGCCTGAGCGAGCTTTCTATTAACCTTGAAGCACTCGCCGCAAACTATCATTTTCTTGCCGAACAAAGTGCGCCTTCGGAGTGTGCCGCGGTCGTCAAGGCAAACGCCTATGGTTTAGGATTGCGGCCCGTTGTACGCACGCTAGAGAAAGCCGGATGCAAGACATTTTTTGTTGCAACACTTGATGAAGGACTAACTTTACGAACCATAACCGCAAAGACAATTTATGTTTTTGCTGGAGTGACAGAAGAGAACAACGTTGCTTTTGCAGAGGCCTCACTGCGGCCCGTGCTGAATTCAATTCCGCAAGTAAAACTATGGAATTCGAGAGGACCTTCTGCACTTCATTTGGATACAGGTATGAATAGACTTGGACTATCGAAAAAAGATTTCTTAAAACTGTCCACTTGCATCTCAAATGGAACTGTAATCGAGCCAACCCTTATATTAAGCCACCTCGCATGCGCGGATGAGCCAGCCCATGATTTAAATGTGCAACAGCTAAAAAAATTCCAAGCACTACGACCCACATTTCAATCTTCTCCCCGCTCGTTAAGCGCCTCATCTGGAATTTTTTTGGGCCCATCTTATCATTTTGACATGGTGCGGCCCGGATATGCACTATACGGTGGTAATCCAACAAAAAATCAACCAAACCCAATGAGTCCTGTTATCAATTTAAAGGCTAGAATAATGCAATGCAGAGAAGTTGCTCGCGGAGAAACAGTTGGATATGGAGCTACTTTTCGATCTGATAAAAGACGCCAAATTGCTACAATAGCAATTGGATATGCGGACGGCTATTCACGTGCTTTAGCTGAAACAGCGCATGTTTCTATAAAAGGAATGCTGGCCCCCGTTGCCGGCCGTATTTCCATGGACCTGATTAGCGTAGACATAACAGGCATAGAAGGCGTAAAACCAGGGGACTGGGCTGAAATAATAGGCTCCACAATTAGCGTTGACGATCTTGCTAAATGCGCCGGAACTATTGGATATGAATTGCTAACTACTCTAGGGCCACGCCACAAAAGGATTTATATTGGGGCTATTAAATGAGCTTTTTGCAACTTACGGGGGCAACAATCCTCGGATTTTTCCGAGCCGTTGGGCATATTACCCATTTTACAATAGTGGCAGTGTCACATTGCTTTCGACCACCTTTCTATTTCCAACTCATCTGGCGGCAAATAGTAGAGATTGGATATTATTCGCTGCCAGTTGTGGGGCTAACAACCGTGTTTGCCGGAATGGTATTAGCCCTGCAAAGCTATACCGGTTTTGCTCGTTTTGCCGCGGGGGCAGAAAGTTCGATAGCCAAGGTCGTCGTGCTCAGCATAACGCGAGAGTTAGCACCGGTACTCGCTGGTCTAATGGTCGCGGCCAGGGTTGGCTCTTCGATCGCTGCTGAAATTGGCACTATGAGGGTGACTGAACAAATTGACGCTTTGACTACGCTGGCTACAGAGCCCTTTAAATATCTCGTAGCGCCGCGTGTGATCGCTGGAATAGCTACATTACCTATTCTCATTTTGGTAGGCGACGTTATCGGAATATTCGGTGGTTACATAGTAGCGGTATATAAGCTTGATTTTAATGCTGCAATTTATCTCAAAAACACGTGGGATTTCGTCCAATTCACTGATGTTTTTTCTGGTCTGGTAAAGGCCACAGTTTTTGGTTTTGTCACCACGTTAATGGGGTGTTATCAGGGATATTTCTCAAAAGGAGGAGCGCAAGGTGTTGGCGCGGCAACTATAAACGCGGTGGTCTCCTCAGCAATTTTAATACTCATCCTCAATTATATGATAACCGCGATGTTCTTCGGCGCATGAAAACACCAAAAATTAAGCTAAAAAATATTCATAAGCGCTTCGGTGATAAGGTTGTGCTAGATGGCGTAGATCTTGAGATCATGCCCGGCGAGTCGCTCGTAATCATTGGAGGCTCCGGTACGGGTAAGTCCGTCACCATTAAATGTATACTAGGGCTTCTAACACCAGATATCGGAGAAATTGAAATAGACGGCCAATCCGTGCTGGATCTCAGTCCTGTTGAACGCAATACCATCAACGCAAAGATCGGCATGCTATTCCAACATGCTGCATTATTCGACAGCTTATCAGTTTGGGAGAATGTAGCCTTTGGTCTTATTGAAGGACAAGGAATGTTAGAAAGCACGGCTCGCCCTATTGCGCTTGAAAAGATGGCTGCAGTGGGATTGGAAGAGGATACGGCAGAAATGCACCCTTCCGATTTATCAGGCGGAATGCGCAAGCGCGTCGGCCTTGCGCGCGCTATTGCAATTAATCCCGAAATAATATTTTTTGATGAACCAACTACTGGCCTTGATCCCATTATGGGAGATATCATCAACGAGCTTATCGTCGAAACCACCCAAAATATTGGTGCTACTGGCTTATCAATTACACATGACATGTCGAGTGCACGAAAAATCGCGGACCGCATAGCCATGCTTTACAAAGGCAAAATCATCTGGCATGGATCAGTCGAAGAAATTGAAAAGACCAAAAATGAGTTCCTCCGCCAATTCATCAATGGTAATTCTGAAGGACCAATAGATTTCGAANCTGCAATCATTTGATGCATATCCCCCATTTTTGGCAAGAAATGTGTACTGATGGCCAAAGTGAAAAATCGTTTCGTTTGTCAGAGCTGTGGATCTGTGCATCCCCGATGGGTCGGTCATTGTGATGCTTGCGACGCCTGGAATAGTATCGTAGAGGAAACCCTTCCTGAATCCGCACCTATTGGCGGTAAATTNCGGGCGCAGTCGTTTTCAGATACGGGAACCCCCATTAATTTCGTAAATTTAGTGGGAAATTCCAAAGGTGCACCACGACGGAAAACCGGTATCGAAGAATTTGACCGCGTTACCGGAAATGGGCTTGTCGATGGATCTGCTCTTTTAATTGGTGGTGATCCTGGAATTGGAAAATCAACGCTATTATTGCAGGTAACGGCAGCGCTTGCTCAGAAAGCTCGCTGTATTTACATATCTGGCGAAGAAGCAGTCGACCAAATAAGAATGCGAGCCGCTAGACTTGATGTGGCTGCAAAGCCAGTAGAGCTGGCAACAGCTACGAATGTGGCCAATATTTTAGCAACACTCGACATTGATGATCGGCCAGATGTAGTCGTGATAGACTCAATTCAAACAATGTACAGTGCTAGCTTGGGGTCAGCGCCCGGAACAGTGGCGCAGATCCGAGCATCTGCACAAGAGTTGATCCGGCTCGCAAAAAGGCGTGGGTTTGCTTTACTTTTAGTTGGCCACGTGACTAAAGAGGGTGCCATAGCCGGCCCACGTGTTTTGGAACATATGGTTGACACCGTTCTTTATTTTGAAGGAGAGCGGGGCCATCAATTTCGTTTACTGCGGTCAGTCAAAAATCGTTTCGGCGCGACTGATGAAATAGGGGTTTTCGAAATGACTGGCCGAGGTCTCAGCGAGGTCTCTAACCCTTCAGCTTTGTTCTTAGCAGACCGTCAAGGTGAGGTCTCAGGCGCATCAGTTTTCGCTGGAATCGAGGGAACGCGGCCAATGTTAGTTGAGATTCAGGCACTTGTTGCCCCGTCACCATTAGCCACGCCGCGGCGTGCTGTCGTAGGTTGGGATTCTGCAAGGCTTTCAATGATACTGGCCGTCTTAGAGGCTCGTTGCGGCTTGCAATTTGGCGGTAATGATGTCTATCTCAATGTAGTGGGAGGATTGCGTATTAGCGAGCCGGCAGCTGACCTGGCAGTTGCGGCCGCATTGATCTCCTCGCTCATAGGCGAGCCAATGCCTGAAAACATGATTGTATTCGGCGAAATNGGNCTTTCNGGTGAGGTGCGTCCGGTAAATCAAGCCGAAGCGCGAATTCGTGAAGCAGCCAAACTTGGGTTTACAGTGGCATTAACACCAGCGTTTTCAGAACGAGCTAAAAAAAATAACAAAAATCAGAAGCTGAAAGTTTCAGAAATACGACACTTGAGCGGTTTAATTCATCGGTTCGGCAGTAATGCGGTTAAAAATAAATTGTTAGGAAAACAGCATGGGTGATATCGCCGTAAGTGATATTATCGTGATAGTCGTTACGATATTGTCTACACTGATTGGGCTCTCCCGTGGTTTGGCGAAAGAAATCTTATCTTTACTTGGATGGGTTGGCGCAAGCTTGATTACTCTATTCTCGTTTCCTTATGTCGAGCCTCACATTAACGCTTTGATAAGTAATATTTGGCTATCTCGAATCGCTACTGGAGCAGGATTATTTTTGGTAGCAATAATCATCTTATCAATCATCGGTAACTTTTTATCAGAGAAGGTTCAGAGTAGCTACATGAGCGGTCTCGATCGCACATTTGGAGTATTCTTTGGCATCGCGAGAGCTTGGCTTCTCCTCGCCGTAATCTACATCGCGATTAGTATCTTTTATGGAAAAGAGGAACATATTCCTTCGGATGTTCGGGGGGCTAAGGCTGCACCATTAGTTACACTCGGCGCCGATTTTATATGGTCCTTGCTGCCCACTAGACTGCAACATAATGTGGGCGATGCGGCCAAATCTGTTACGGGCAAAACGGAAATAGACCTTTTAAAAAAGGGAGTCCAAAGACTCGGTAACACTCGGAACNACCGCGAGGTATTTGAAAAACTTCTNAATCCTAGTCCTGCTAATCCTANCAGACAAAAAGGGGTACAGGGATACAATGAAAACGAGCGCAAGGAATTTAACGAACTTTTGCAGCGCGAAATACAATNATTTTGTTNANATAAGATTTAACCTTGGANAATAAAAAAATTACCANGANAAATTNCNTNATANTNCTTCGCTTTTGNTAATNTATNTAAAAAAGTAGGNTNCAATTANNATTCTACTATCTTACCTNTTGNTAAAAGTTACTACACCATAAAAATGTCTNGAGAGCTTANTATCATTTACGAACCTTNAAGAACCCNTTTTTATGCTCTGCATTTGGGAAATACAAAGNGTAAATGTTNAGCCCCAAGGNGATACANTGTGACGCATATNTGATGNCANACAANCGCCTNAAAGACCGTATTGCACTNATTACNGGTGCCAGCCGCGGCATAGGGTCGGCCATTGCAAAAAGNTTTGCACAGGAGGGNGCCCATACTGTTTTGACAGCACGAACGGTAGGGGGCTTGGAGGACACAGACGACTCCATCAGAAAAATCAATGGCACCGCGTCCACGTTNGTTCCNCTTGATCTAACAGAAGGCGATACAATTGATCAACTTGGCGCTGCGCTATATGAGCGGTTTGGCCGGATAGACATTGTAATCGGTAATGCGGGAACACTCGGTGAATTAACTCCAGTCCACCACCTTGAACCGACCACGTGGGATANTANCATTGCTCTNAATGTAACAGCAAATTATCGCTTAATCCGTTCTATGGATCCACTTTTAAAGGCCTCTGATGCTGGACGTGCGGTATTTGTGACGTCAAGGGCGGCAATTGATTTAAACCCTTTTTGGGGGGGCTATGCGGCCAGTAAAGCNGCGTTAGAAGCGCTNATAAAAACATACGCNCAAGAAGTTNAACACACTAATGTNCGTGTAAATCTTGTAGATCCTGGTNGCCANCACACNTCAATGCGAGCCAAGGCATTTCCNGGAGAAAATCNAAANAAACTTCGTCGACCAGAGGAGATGACNGGGGTTTTCGTTGATTTAGCCGAAGCAGATTTCGNGCAGANTGGTAANACATTTGAGGCGTATCCTGAAATTTGTCCCNAATGANANNATTCTANTNAAATTGAAATATACCTATTTATCAGNANTATATGGGTTTTTTCCNCGACGNAATTCCATCCGTATTGGNACACCACCCAATNCGAAAGATTCGCGTAAGCCACCAATTAAATAACGTTTATAGGACTCAGCTATGTTCTTTGGTCTTGATACCCAAATCGCAAAGGTCGGCGGACGGCTTTTAATCTGAGTTATATATCGAAGCTTGGTACGACGCCCACTTGATGCCAAAGGNGGCGGATGNATTTCAACCANGTCCGCTAGCCAGCTGTTGAGTTGTGCGGTAGTNACTCTGCGATTCCAAATTTGATAAATTGAAAAAACTGCCTTCATTAACTCTTTTATTCCACTTCCCGTAAGGGCCGACAAAGTTACAATTGGAACCCCGTGAACCTGAGCAAGAGAGCTTTCAAGGCGTTGCTCCANCGTTTGTTTTGTATTTTTTTTTGAAACTAATAAATCACATTTATTTACCGCAATTATTAGGGCTCTCCCCTCATCGNCAACCTGGCGAGCAATTGTGATATCTTGCCGTTCAACTGGTTGTTGCCCGTCGAGTANAACAACAGCTACCTGNGCGTACCTTATGGCACGCAAAGTATCTAAGGCGGAAAGCTTCTCTAACTTCGCCTCTACTCTTGCCTTGCGACGGAGACCCGCAGTATCAATTAATTTCAACGAGCGTCCTTGGTAGNNCAACTCAATACCGATTGAGTCACGAGTTATTCCGGCCTCTGGCCCCGTTAGCATTCGNTCATTTTTCAATAATTGATTTACAAGNGTNGATTTACCAGTNTTTGGACGTCCAACAATAGCCACTTGGAGTTCCGGCGGCTTAGCTGGTTTATTAGAGTTNNTGGCATGGTCAAAANTTGGTTGAAGCGCTGTGTACAAGTCTGCCAAGCCTTCGCCATGTTCNGCAGAAATAGCTAGAGGGTNGCCTAGNCCCAATTCAAATGCTTCTAAACGCCCAGNGTCNCCTCCCCCACCCTCGCATTTNTTGGCAATCANTATTGTAGATGCCGANTGACCCCTGAGCCATTTAGCAAAAANCCGGTCTAGTGGATTTATCCCGGCTCGGGCATCTATTAGCATCAACACTACGTCNCATTCCGCAACNGCCTCCTTAGTTTGCTNCTGCATTCTTCCCGCTAGGTTGTTTGATTCTATANCATCAAATCCAGCAGTATCTACAACACGAAAGTGTAGATCTCCNANGGATCCATCCCCTTCACGTCGNTCACGGGTAACACCAGCCGCGTCGTCTACTATTGCTAAGCGCTTGCCCACAAGCCTGTTAAAAAGCGTTGATTTACCNGTATTTGGACGGCCAACAATAGCCACGGTAATACTCATCCGTGCACACTCCTCAGGTGCCAAAAATATATTAGACTATCCTAACGAAAAGCAATCAATTCTGCATCGTTAGTGAAGAAATAGAGNGTCCCGCCCGCTACNACTGGCGCAATNGAAATGCTACTAGGCAGTTCAACCCGCCCTAACGGTACACCACTATATGGCGATATNGATAAGGCTTCGCCATGGCTGCCAGTCACGACTAAACGATCACTTACCAAGACTGGCCCCGACCATTTAATAGGACCTTCTTTATCCTGTGGATCCTCAAATTTTGGCAGTGGTCGAACCCACCTTATCCGACCACCCTGACGCGTTAAACAGTAAATCTCAGCTTGATTGCTAAGAAGGTAAATAAAATCACCGGCAACCCAGGGTGTCTCTACTCCACCAATACTCCTCTCCCAAATACGAGCACCCGATCGCTGATCGATTGCCACCAAACGACCAGAATGGCTTATAGCATGGACTAACCCACGATTAATGACAGGACTACCGCGCACATGGGCGAGCGTAGCAAGAGCATCTATTCTGCGAGCCGGAGATAATGCTTCCGACCAAGAAACCCGACCGTTCTCAGCGCGGATCGCAAAGATCTCCCCGGATGAGTAAGGAACAATTACCGTGTTACCATCGACTGCTGGTGCTGCACCTCCTAACAAACCAGCGATTTCTGCGAGGCCTGCATGAGTCCACAATCGCTCACCACTCTGAGCATTGAGCGCAATTAGATGGTTATCGATGGTCACAACAAAGACACGCCCACCTGCAACCGCTGGGGGCGCGCGCATTGGGCCCCGCAATTTCTTTACCCATTTGAGTGTGCCCGTTTTCGCCTCTAAAGCATATACACGGCCATATCCCGTGCTCAGAAATACCGTTTCACTTCCGAAGGCAAGTCCACCACCAAATGCCTCATCATCTCTTGCCGGCACTTTCGGTCGGAAATGCCAAATAGAGTTGCCTGTCTCCGCATCAAATGCGGTGACTTTTGATTCAAGATCAGTAACAAAAACCTTATTCCCGACCACAATGGGTGATGCTAGCAACCGTCGATCTTTCCCTGACCCCTCACCCACATCTGCACTCCAACGCCGTGACACTGACTTATTGATCTTAAGATGATGCATAGCATGGGAGGGAGTGCCGCCTGATTGAGACCAATCGCGGTTCAAACGCGGAGGAGGCAACAGCACTCGCAAGTCCGAGACACGAGGGTCAGCTGTCCGGTCACGCTCATGAAGCATTATTGGGATGCGTTCACCAGGTAAGGGAGGGGGCGGTTTCTTGCCAATAAGACTATCAAACGTATCACACCCATTTAATATTATTAACGAGATGATAATCGAACTAAATTTTGAAAAAATATGATGTGCGCCGAAGCGATCTGTATTTTTACCCATCTATTGCTTGCAGCATTTCGCTGGCCCTCTGTTTCAATCCTGCAGGAGTGCCGGGATCATCGGTCAGCATTTTGAAATATTCTTTAGCAGTTTTTCTATCTCTCTTACGTAATGCTAAAACCGCTGCCATTTCCCGCGCAGAAAAACGCCAAGGATTATCATCTGAAAGTAATTTACGTATGTCAGTGGATAATTCTGACGTATCACCATCATCGATTTTCTGCATTATCGCGTAAAGTCGGGCTAAGTCTCGATATAACGTATTTATCTCATCATCATTGGCTATCGCGTCATAAATTTCACTAGCAGCTGCACTGTCTCCAGCCTGTGCCTTGAGACCAGCGGCCCGAAATTTTGCTAAAATTGTATAACCTTTAGTTCCGCTTTCAGCTAGTCCAGCTAATGCGCGTGTAGCTTCGTCTAGTTTTTTCGAATCGATTAACCTGAGAGCAGCATTAAATTCAGTGCTCGATTCAGCGCGCTGCTCAAAATTATATTCTTGCCATTGAACATATCCGACTGCTGAAATTAAGAGTGCTACAGCGCAAGAGACAAACCAATTGCCGTACCTTTGCCACACCTTTGAGTATTTATCCTTTCGGACCTCCTCATCAACCTCTTCAAAAATATCTGACAATTCAATCCTCCGCTCGGATCTGCTACCGAAAAGATATTCTGCACTTCATCGCAAATGCCTCGCAATGAAACTTATCACAGCTTATATTGTATAAAGTTTTGTGATTATTTTTCTACAAGTTTAATTCATCGGCGATCTTTTCAACTTGCCTAAACACAAACAGTCAGGACCAGCACTTGCATAGAATACGGCTTCCGTGAATAATCGAAGTAGGGATGTAAACATTATTGTCTATCTCCATTAGAAAAAAGTATATGAAAGGTGGATGTCTTCTAAGTTGTTAGAAAAATCTAAGTTGTTAGAAAAATCGTGTATGGATAAAACCAGGCTAAATAAAATCAAAAAGTGCTATAGACGGGGCGTGATGGCGACAGCCATGGCTACCTGCCTTCTAGCTGTTGCGTGCGGCACAGAAACCTCCGTATATCTTCTAGGAGCTGGCATGGCTAATTTCATCCAATCTGATCGCTTGCCTCAAGATTACCTAGCTGAATTAGTGACAGGTAAAGAATGCAGCACATTAAAGGCTATGCGAGATAAGGGGCCACTTTGTCGCGAGAGCTTTAATCCACAGATCTACGAAAAACCGATTTATTGTTATCGAACATTGGGCAAAGTTGCATGTTATGCACAGCCAGACCCGTATGGCCCTACTACTACACGAGTACAGTAATATTCCATCAATAAAGCTAGGAGATTTTGCTTGTAGTTTGTCCTCACAGTAGAGTGAAACAACTTGCAGAAATTATATTATGACCCTGAGTACTCCAATTAGGCTTTCTGAACTTCGCAAACGTCGACATTCCTATGTGTCATTTGATAAAAATGAGTTACGGCAATTGCTAGATGTCTACAGTCGCCGGGTTGCAGCCGGGGAATGGAGAGATTACGCGATAGATCTCCGGAAAGGGTCAGCTACCTTCTCAATTTTCCGAAGCACCTACGACATGCCGCTTTTCTCGATCTTCAAGCACCGTCAAGGCCGTAAGGCTTATTACACTGTTTTTGCAGGACCACAAAAACTGAAACACGGCAAAAACATAAATGAGGTATTATCAGTCTTTGATACCAAGCCTTATCTCGTTTTCCGTTCGCGCTGAAAGAAAAACAGCTCTTTCTTGAGCGTAAAGAAAACCAATGATTGAATTTGATGTAATGTAACCAGGTTGCTTCACAGCTTTGGCCGTATTAATCATTCCAATTGAACAGATAC
>PBCW01000051.1 GCA_002718015.1 Rhodospirillaceae bacterium | reverse complement strand
TAAAAAAATTAAAAATAATCACATTAAAATTGTTTTCGATGTCGGATGTTCAAAAGTTAATCAAGAATTTGATGACAAAGCTGGTTCATGGATTAAAAAAGCAATTAATATGATAGGCCATGTTCATTTAAGTGAGCCTCATCTAAAGCCCGCCCCAAAAACGGTGCAATCATGTAAATATTTAATTGATCTATTATCTAAAAATAAATATAAAGGAGGCGTATCTTTGGAAATGAAATCATTCAATTCTCTTATATTTTTTGTATATTTGTTATTTATATCTTTACTGACTACTTCACCGTGCCATAAAACGTTATCAATTATAATTAGGCCTCCATTATTTACTAAGTCTAAAGAAATTTGATAATATTTTTTATAATTCATCTTATCAGCGTCAATAAAAATTAAATCAAATTTTTCATTTCTAATTTTAACTAAAGTTTCTAAAGCTGGTTTAATAATTGTTTTAATCTTATGATCTTGACGAGATTTTTTAAAAAAATTAACAGCAATTTTATTAGTTTTTTCATCTTTATCTAAAGTAATAATTTCACCATTATCAGGTAAAGCTAATGCCATAGACAATGTGCTTAAACCTGTAAAAGTTCCAATTTCTAGTACTTTTCTAATCTTTGAGACTTTTATGATCAAATGAAGAAATTGACATTGCGAGATAGATATTTGCATTCTTTTAACATTTCCTAATTTTAGATTATAATTTATTATTTCTTTTTGAACTGGATGAAGCTTTAAACCATGTTTTAAAATATAATCTTGTAGCTGTTTAGTAATGTTAAGGTCTGAACCCATAACCTTATAATTTTCTTTTTAAGATCTCATTTAACAATTGAGGATTAGCTTTACCACCAGAAGCTTTCATTGCTTGCCCAACAAAAAAACCAAATAGTTTTTCTTTACCTTGTTTATATTCTATAGCTTTTTCTCTATACTCCGGATGTTTAGCAAAGTATGGACCCCGGTCTTCAAATTTTAAATTTTCGAGCACTCCTGCAGGGAGTATAAGGCCTTCTATTGCAACAAACATAACCCGTTTGCCAATTTTATCGTCTTTATAATCAAGCCGCCATTCACCATATTCTGAACCAAGTTTTTTCCGCAAAGAAACAAGGTTATTTTCAAAAAATTTCATCAAATCGATATGTTTATCACTATCTGTCCCATCAACCCTAATTTCCAAGTTACCAAAAAAACCAATTTGCCACCTAGGAAGGAATTTTGGTTCACTGAAACTATTCTTTTTTGCCTTAAATCGCATATACCAACTAAATGATTTACCGCCTGAACGACTTCCGTAAACCTTACTTCCTGCATTTTTAATAGATTCCAAATAAGAGTTTCTAAAGTCTCTCAATATAGATACAGTTTCTTCATCATTATTCTTAGACTGGGCTGAATAGTGTGCCTGCCCCTGATCGGTACTTGTCACACTGGTGACAGATGTCTCAGTCATGATGCGTGCTATCGTTTCGCCAATGGGAGGCTCGTCACCTTCCATCAGATCATCCTTGATGTAAGTGAAAAACTTCGAAATATCACTAGCCCGCGGTTTCAGACGGGGACGCCCGTAGCAGATCCGATACAGCGCCTTCTCCCATTCGTCGTCAAAGTCATCACTTTCCTGGGCGGCTTTAAACTCATCGTCAAATATTTTTTTCATTTCCTCAGGTCTTAAACGCTCGTTGTCACCCATCCGCTCCTCCAACCGGTTGGTTTGCTTAAAGGCGAAGCTGTCATCCCATTTCGGAAAATCAGGGGCCTCAACAAGGAGACTGTAAATCGCCGGATAGGCTATCTGAAGGCATAATAGAGCAAAGAGGAGCATCTTTTCGTCGTGCTCGGTCAAACTTGCTTCAGCGGTTTCATTTGTTTCAATTTTTTTCTTTTCTTCCGCAAAGATCTGAATTAGGGAGACGGAATTAACCAGACGTTTGATAGACCGGGGATTGCCATCAATAGTCCTCAAAATAATCTCACGAATAGCTTCTGCATCCAGACCCTCACCCTCTACAAATCCAATTTCCAGTAAGAGGGAATTCACATATTTACCAATATTGTATTGGCCCATAGGCATCATGAACGGTAGCTGGATGATCTTGTCAAAGAAGGCTCTGAACTCCCATTCATTCTCCGGTGTCTGTTTGCCAAACTTGTGTTCCAGCCCTTTGACAACCACCTGATAATCAATGGCCAGAATGAATACACATTTAGGTACGCTGAATATATTTTTGAGCAACTCCAAAAGCGCAACGGCATTCCTTGGCTCAATCCGATCAAGGTCATCCACATAGATAATAATTCTTTTTACCGGGTTAGACTCTCTTTTATCAATATTACTAATCAAGTCCTCTAAATGTTTGCGTAAATCCGAAATGCTCTTGGTGTCATCACCAATTAGTTCGTCGACAACGTCGCCGGCTTTTGCCCCCCAAGCGGCACTCGCACCAACCCTCAGTGCACCATTAAAGATTTTTTTTGCGCCATCCCTAATTTGTTCTCCACGTTTAACATTCCCATCCACTAATATAAGGTCTTGGATAATACGATTAACAATTTTAAGGAGAGTTTCCTCAGGCGTTGAAAGCAACGAATATTCCCAGGAATTAATCCAGATCTGTTTTACATGTTTATATTCAGGTTGGTCAAAGTGATGATAAATTTTATTGATAAGAGATGTCTTGCCGCTACCCCATTCGCCCTGGACGCCAACGGTAATCGGCGTGTTGGTGTCTTCTATAAATCTAATTAGCGACTTAGTGTGAGTTTCAATACCAAGTTTGTCATCCTTGCCACCTTCATTGGCTTCATCTACGATTCCGATAGCTCTCGCCATAATTACCCCTTTTTATTTATTCAATTATTTTTCAATACTTTTTTACTCCCTAATCAATAGTTTGCTTCATAAATAACTCTTTTTGGTATTAAATCTGAAAAAATCATAAATCTAAGAAACATGACGGCCGTTGCTTCTTGGGGTGGTTGCGGGAGACCGACAAAACACCCAAACTTGAGACCATCATTGTTCATCTTTTAGTTCAGTAAACTTCGCTGCCATTGTAGCAGAGGCCTGTAATTGAGCCAAATTTTCTGGAACTGTTGGATTGGGGTGGTGTGACATGGCTCGCCGCTGGTTTGGTTGTGGCGCATAATCAGTCCGAGCCTATGCCGAAGTCGATAAGGCGCTTGCTGCCAACAGCAGACAGGTCAGAGTTTCCAAAAGCCAAATCATACCGCACGCCCTAATGAAGCAACTCGCACGTTAGACCCTAAATGTTCGGCCAATGTGATCCTGCCTCTCGATATTTTTTGTACCCGCACGATTCGCTCCCCTTCCTTTTGAATGTTTTTATGCGGTCGAAGTCGATGCTAACTTTGGCATAAGCGTTTCTGGAACCGTTACGAAGACGGCCGCCCAGCCAGTGCAGGCGCGTTCGGCTGCTAAAAATCATAGAATAACTTTAAAAGCTTCAGGGTTCTGTTATTTGGGCAACACGGGTCTGAGATACGCATTCTAGAGATTAGCGACAGCAGCCCAGACACTGAGCATGCGGGTGGCCTCATAGGCTTTAGTGATCAAACCCCGCGCGATTGCGTCTTATGCCTTGGCGATTCAGACGCTCCGCGAGCGATATCTTGAGGATCGGCTGCCAGGCGAAAGCGCCAAGGAATGGCTCGAGCGGACGTCTTGTGAGCCCGGCAACATGCCCAAATGCTGCCCAAAATCAGTAAAAAGGGCTTAGAGGATTATTTGTATTTACCTCTAAGCACTTGTTTTCGTTGGTGAGTCGGCAGGGATTCGAACCCTGGACCTATTGATTAAAAGTCAATTGCTCTACCAGCTGAGCTACCGACTCTTACGAAGCTCATGGTCGGGAATTTAGGGAAGCAAGTCGACGGGGTCAATCTAAGAAAATTAAAACTTTTCAATTTNGGAGATTAAATTNCACCCGTNATTTTTACTGAAGGCGNNNTTATGGCTGAAATTNCNATGAAANNTTAGAAAAATACGNNCATTTTCATGCCTATGGTTATGTATNTAGCTTAATANAGTNAAAGNCGGAATGGCGGTAANCNTTGCTTTCACAACANGCANATATTGAANCTTTTTTCCTTCACAGGTTNNGAATGCGCCCCAACCATGAGANCAATATAATAACATGGGTTTTNAATGTTTTTTGCAGTGATCTTAATCTTACAAACTGTCGGTAACGATANCTCTGACTATCAAATACCACGAAAGTCCTCCACCATCTCTTGTAAATGCACGATGTNATGAATNANCAACGTATCTCCATTGCGCTGNATGAGTTGTCGCTTAGAAAGNTCGCTAAAGACACGNGCCACTGTTTCACGAGTTGTGGAAACNCGGCTTGCGACATCGCTGTGCACTGGGACAGGTTTTATTATTGCNCTNTTTTCGTTTGAGGCGCAGGNATGGGCTAAGCGNAGTAGTTCCGCAAGAACCCTATTATTNGCGCCGAGAGTGCTTAAATCCATAATCCGATCGGTTGATGTACGAATGATTTGTGCCATTTCNNTCAACAGNTTTAAAGATATCTCCGGATAGTTCAACAACAACTCTTTGAATGGNGTTCTTCCTAAAGANGCNAAGAGTGAGTCCTCAACTGCTATTACGTTTGCAGAGCGAGGCTGATTATCGAGAGCCGCTAGTTGNCCAAAATATTGCCCGCGCCCCATATCGTCAAAAGTTATTTCTCGGCCAGACATCGAGTAGTTNACNACTCGAACCNGTCCAGANACTACAAAGTATATTTCTGAACTTTCAGATTGCCTATCAAGAATGACTTCATTGTGTTTTATGTTTCTCCATACGCAGCGTTGCTCAAGTTNNATTCTGTCCTTTTCTTGCATTGGTTNAAGTAGATCTATAACAGCGAGTGATTGCTTTTTCATGGCGAGAGTGCTCTCCATTATGAAGGGATCAGATGGCTTGGGCGTTANGGTGATCTCCATACGAAAATTATCAGCGTGATCGCACATTCAAACTAAAAAGATTGGCTATTCGTTACAGTAGCATATATCAATTCGTTGCTCATGATCGGGCAAAGGTAAATAAAAATTGCGGTAGCTATGAGCAAAAACAAACGTCATTCAAAAGCAATATCAACTGAGAAACCAAACGGCAAACGCAGAGCGCGATTATTCAGGCGCGTTCGGGGTTATTTTTTCGCAGGTATTTTGGTTACGATGCCGCTTGCNATTACNTTTGCTGTAGCGCGTTGGTTCATACTCTTTGTTGANAGTCAGATTGTGCCAATAATCCCTTCTGCATGGAACCCTGATACTTATTTGAAGGAGGTTGTTGGATTTGAAATCGGCTTGCCGGGNTTAGGTGTAGTCATACTACTCATAACAATTACTTTGATAGGCACGTTAGCAGCAGGTTTTGTTGGACGCTATGTTGTTAATTTGGGCGAGAATATTCTTGCGCGCATGCCGGTGATCCGAAGCGTTTACAGTTCGATNAAGCAAATACTTGAAACCGTTCTNCAACAAAAATCTCAGGCTTTTCGTCAGGCGGTGCTTGTTGAGTATCCTCGTCGGGGAATATGGGCGGTCGGGTTTATAACGGGCGAGACAGANGGTGAGGTGCAAAACCTCACGAATGAGGAAGTGATAAACATCTTTCTACCCACCACTCCAAACCCNACTTCAGGCTTTTTATTGTTNGTNCCTCGCGAAGATTTGGTAATTTTAAGTATGAGTGTAGAGGAAGCGGTAAAAATGGTGATTTCTGGCGGGATTGTTACCCCTCCAGACAGGAGGCCCATGAATGACCAGAAAACCCCTGTCGTCTCATCACGTACNTACGAAAACCTTGACTTAGACAGGGAAAAAAATGGTGGGACGAGGCTTTTAAAGGATAAAAAGTAACAGCCGAATGTCATCCGGTCAGCCAGAACGCAGCAGGGTCACTGCCTCATCCCTTTCAAAAAGATATAGAAGATTTCTAAGGGCTTTTCCTCGATCAGTGTCTAATTCGGGATCTTTTTGCAAGATAAGCTTTGCATCATCCTGTGCAACAGCAAGCAAGTCGGAATGTATCTGCATATCTGCAAGCCGGAAGGCGGGGATGCCACTTTGGCGAGTACCCAAAATTTCGCCACCCCCCCGAAGTTCTAAATCTTTTTCTGATATTAGAAAGCCATCGTCAGTGTCTTTCATTATCGATAGTCTTGCGCGTGCAGTTTCACCCAAAGGAGGTGCATAGACTAGCAAACAAGTGGATTGTTGCAGCCCCCTGCCGACGCGCCCCCTAAGTTGATGAAGTTGAGCGAGCCCAAATCTTTCAGCATGCTCAATCACCATTATAGTAGCNTCCGGNACATCGACGCCCACTTCAATGACTGTCGTTGCCACTAATATCGATGCTGGCCCAGAAACAAACCGAGACATTGCTGCATCCTTTTCAGAAGCTTTCATTCTACCGTGAATAAGCTCTACTTTCTTGTTNTATTGATTTTTTAGGGACGAATAGCGCGCTTCGGCATTAGCAAGATCAATTGTTTCTGATTCTTCGACCAGAGGGCAAATCCAATATACTTTCGCATTTTTTTGAATAGCCCGCCCGACACTCGAAATTACNTCGGGTAATCGNTTGTTCGGTATAATACGTGTATCAACNGCCTTTCGGCCTGGGGGTTTTCCTATTAAACGGGAGCAGTCGAGATCGCCATATGCAGTAAGTAATAGTGACCTAGGAATAGGAGTTGCAGTCATCACGAGTGTATCGATGCCGTNTCCCTTACTTGCAAGGCTAAGCCGCTGATGCACCCCAAACCTGTGTTGTTCGTCTATTACGGCCAGCAGGAGATTCTTGTAAATTACATCTTTTTGAAAAAGAGCATGAGTGCCTACAACTAGCGAAAGTGAACCATCTTCAAGTCCTCTTAATATTTCATTTCGTGTTGAGCCACGATCGCGACCNGTNAAGACANTTACTTTGATTTNGNTAACNGAAAGTAGGTTTTTGAAAGTCTCAAAATGTTGGCGAGCAAGAATTTCCGTTGGCGCCATCAATGCGACTTGCCCGCCGTCCTCTATAGCGGTTAAAGCTGCAAGCAGTGCGACTACAGTTTTCCCGCTTCCAACATCTCCTTGCAATAAACGAAGCATTCGGCTCGATTGCATCATATCGTTATTAATTTCGGCCAATGCATTTTTTTGTGCATCTGTTAATTCGAAAGGCAGTGACGTAAGAACNTGTCTTCTAAGTTCGTTATTACCGTGCATCGACCGGCCAGGAAGTTTACGAGATGCGCGCCNAATCAAAGCTAAGGCCAATTGATTTGCGAGTAATTCATCATAAGCGAGACGGCTACGGCATACGNTTTCNGGGTCAAGATCTCTATGACCCTGCGGCGCGTGAATTTTNTGCACAGCTTCATTCCAAGACGGCCACCCACGCTGTTTCTGCAAAGCAGGATCCAACCATTCATTTAGATNCGGTAANCTCTCGATAGCGCCCCGCACCGCCTTTCCNAGGGTTTTAACTGTCAAGCCCGCAGTAAGTGGATAGACCGGCTCAACNGAAGGCAGCNTCTCAGCTTCCTCAACTTTNAAAATATAATCCGGATGTGTTATCTGTTTGCCATCGCTGAATTGCTCTACAATGCCACTCACTAATCGTCGCTCCCCTACAGGCAAAANGCGCAACAGATAGTCTTCCTTGGGGTGAAAAAAAATTAANGTNATNGTACCGGTTTTATCACTACAACGAACTTTATATGGGCTACGTTTNAATCCTTTTTCATGCTTTATGATTGTAACTGTAAGTGTGCATACTGAACCTATAGGNGCGTCTGAGATGGTNGGTTTCAGTCGGCGATCAATTATCTCGCGTGGCATGTGCCAAATAAGATCAACCAAATTTGGCCCGGCTAAAGCCTCAATTGATNNTGCTAAGCGTGGTCCAACACCTTTTAANGTGGTGGCGGGAGTGAAAAGAGAGAATAGTANTTCTGGGCGCAAGATTTTTTAACTTTATGTTTGGNTGTAATTAATACGANATGTATATGACATTAGGCATTGTACAAAATAGGTAGTCCACAACCAACAATTTACCAACAGAGCAAAGCGCCCTATATGTGNTTACATGAAAAANATAAATGACATTGATGTGAGGCGCAGGCGTTTGCGTTTCCGGTGCTGGCATCGCGGAACGAAGGAAGCTGANATGCTGCTNGGACGTTTCGCGGATGCATATATTGAAAAAATGGANCCGGCTGAGCTAGATCAGCTTGAANTTATTCTTGGGCACAATGACCTAGATCTTTACAATTGGATTGCTGGTAATACNCCATGGCCTGCNAATGTGGCCTGTGATTTGACTGAACGTTTAAGCAGATTTTGTGCTGAGGGCGGGCATCGTTAGAGTTGTGGCTGCNAAAAAAGAAAGACGGATAGGNGGTGTNCCNGAAGGCTATGATGCCTTTTTATTATCGCAGTNTGCTCATAACGCAGTNGACCCTATCGTGCANATATGNCGCGATGATGCCCGTCTCGATTCACTGCNAAAAGCACTCGCTTTTTTCGCGCCTAAGCTTAAAGTAGCAGATTTCCCTGCTTGGGATTGTTTGCCCTACGATCGGGTGTCTCCAATCACTGATATCATAGCGCGACGTATTACTACTCTCAAAAGTCTTATAAATGGAGCAAATGCCCCAAAGGTTGTACTGACGACAGTAAGCGCTATTACACAACGAATACCGCCAAGGTCATTTATACAAAATAGCACTATGAACATCGCGGTTGGAGAGACTGTTGATCGTGATGCATTAGTTCAATTTTTTGTCCGGAATGGTTATCTGCATGCGGAAACGGTCCGTGAAACAGGCGAGTATGCAATTCGGGGTGGTATAATTGATATTTTTTGCCCAGGTGAACTCGATCCACTTCGGCTTGATTTTTTTGGGGAGCAAGTTGAGTCAATCAGGTGCTTTGATGCTGTTACCCAGCGATCAAAAATGAAACGCCAAAATCTGAACTTGCAGCCAATTAGTGAAGCATCGCTTGATAAGGACAGTATTGCCCTTTTTCGAGCCCGTTATAGGAATGCTTTCGGTGTTCCTTGCGAAAACGACGTTGTGTATGAGGCAGTGAGCGCAGGCCAGCGTCCACCTGGGTACGAACATTGGCTTCCATTTTTTCATAAAAAATTAGAAACTCTTTTCGACTACTTACCTAATTCGGCACTATCGTTTGACCATCAATGGGAACATGCTTTTCAGGAGCGTCAGGAAACAATTAACGACCATTACAATGCCCGCATCGATTTTCTGCCTTCCAACCTGAGAGAGGCCACAAATCAAAATGACCCTGTCTATCGTCCTATTGAAAAAAAGGAAATGTTTCTTGGGCCGGCAGATTGGGAAGACGGGATAGGGCGTAATGAATGCTATTTTTATTCTCCATTTGAGGAAGGGGGGGAAACGGCAAAGGCACGGGCATCAGCTGACTTCATTGAAGCTAGGCAGCGTGAAGACATCAACCTTTTTAAAGAGGTTGATAATGTCATTAGGGAAGCGGGACGTACTAAGCCAGTGATAATTGCCGCGGCAAGTGTTGGTTCGCGAGATCGCTTAGGCAAGCTTATCACTAGTGCCGGGACAACGGCGCTTGTAAATGTAGACAGCTGGCTTGATGTTAAAGGAATGCTTAAGCCTAATGAGGCATATATTACAGTTTGGGAAACAAACCACGGATTTAGCGCGTCTGAACTCCTTGTTTTAAGTGAGGAAGATATCCTTGGCGAGCGATTAGCTCGTTCTTCTAAGCGTCGTCGACAGGCGAAGGAATATATTGCTGAAGTAGGCTCGCTGGAGGTGGGTGATCTTGTTGTTCACGTTGATAACGGTGTCGGGCGATATGATGGACTAGAAAGTCTTACTGTCGACGACGCTCCTCATGACTGTGTGCGTTTAATTTATGCGGGCGAAGATCGACTTTTCATTCCTGTTGA
The DNA here is from genome assembly GCA_002718015.1 of Rhodospirillaceae bacterium. GTDB lineage: Bacteria > Pseudomonadota > Alphaproteobacteria > UBA8366 > UBA8366 > UBA8366. The sequence goes on along the minus strand of PBCW01000051.1, from coordinate 7,809 downwards.
AAATATCGATACACTGTCGCGCTACGGTGCAGAAAAATCAAATGCATTTCTTGACAGGCTTGGGTCAGTTTCTTGGCAGGCGCGAAGGGCAGCCGTCAAAGAGCGGATTAACGACATGGCAGACAAATTAATGAAGCTAGCGGCCGAACGTGCTCTTGTCCAAGCGCCAGCAATGTTGCCGCCGCCTGGCGCTTATGAAGAGTTCTCTGCACGTTTTGCATGGGATGAGACTGAAGATCAACTTCATGCGATTGAGGATGTGATTTCTGATCTCGGGCAAACGCACGCTATGGATCGATTGATATGTGGTGATGTTGGCTTCGGGAAAACAGAAGTTGCTATGCGTGCCGCTTTCGTAGCTGCATCAAATGGTTATCAAGTGGCAGTTGTCGTGCCTACTACGCTACTGGCGTTTCAACATCATGAAACCTTTAAACAGCGTTTTGCCGGTCTGCCGATAAAGATATCGCAGCTGTCACGTTTAGTTGGCTCTAAGGATGCAAGAACGACTAAGGAACAATTGAAAAACGGCGAGGTTGATGTTGTTGTCGGCACGCATGCACTGTTAGCAAAGGATGTTCAATTTAATAATATTGGATTACTTGTAGTTGACGAGGAACAACATTTTGGCGTTTCCCAAAAAGAGCGCCTCAAAGATTTGCGGCGTGAACTTCATGTCTTAACGCTCACAGCAACACCTATTCCTCGAACCCTTCAGTTGGCTCTTTCTGGGGCACGCGACATGAGCATGATAGCCAGCCCGCCTGTCGATCGCCTAGCAATACGCTCATTCGTATTGCCATTTGACCCGGTAGTTATTCGGGAAGCCATAAACAGAGAGAGGCATCGTGGCGGACAGATATTTTATGTATGCCCAAGAATTGCCGACCTTGAACGTCTAGAGAAGCGTCTCTCCGAACTTGCGCCAGACGCCAAGGTTGTTATCGCACATGGTCAGATGGCGCCTCGGGTTCTTGAAACGGTTATAAATGATTTCAATCAAGGCAAGGCCGATATTCTATTATCAACTAACATTATAGAGGCCGGCATCGATATTCCTAATGCCAACACAATGTTAGTGCATCGCGCTGATCGATTTGGCCTTTCCCAACTTTATCAATTGAGGGGGCGTATTGGTCGTGGGAAAACGAGGGCTTATGCATATTTTACTCTGCCCTCAGGGCAAATTTTATCCAGCTCCGCGCAAAAACGCCTTTCTGTAATGCAAACATTGGACACTCTTGGTGCTGGATTTACATTGGCAAGTCACGATCTCGATATTCGTGGAGCAGGCAATCTCCTTGGTGGGGAACAATCTGGGCACATCAAAGAGGTGGGGGTTGAGCTCTATCAACACATGCTTGAGGAAGCGGTTGCTGAATTGCAGGAAGAAAAGACGGGTGTGTCAGTACGTAAGGAAAATTGGTCCCCACAAATTTCGTTGGGTGTGGCTGTATTGATTCCTGATGAATACGTTGCAGATCTAGGCCTGCGATTAGGTTTGTACAGAAGGCTCTCGAGGATTGGATCCTCTAATGAGATTGAAGCATTTGCATCAGAGTTGATAGACCGCTTCGGTCCGATACCCAAACCAGTCGAAAATTTGTTGAGGGTCATGGAAATCAAAAACCTTTGTCGCATTGCTGGTGTAGAAAAGGTTGATGCCGGAACCGGAGGTGCTTCAGTTGTGTTGCGAGAATCCCGATTTGCCAATCCGTTAGCATTGGTCGGATATATTCAGCGGCATCCTACAAATGTAAAGCTCCGACCCGATCAAAGTCTTGTGTTCCGCTCTGACTGGCCAATGCCTGACCAAAGATTAGATGGTGTAACAAAAATAGCGCGCGAATTGGCCGATCTCGCCACTAGGGAAGCTGCTGAAAAGACAAATTAGTGTTAGGGAAGATCCAAACGGACATCAATTGCAGCACTTGCAATTACTGCGGGGTCATCTCGCTCATCGTCTGGAACATCCAAGCCGCCTAGAACTGCTGAGACTGACACACTACCAACTGGTAGTATTTTCTTAACAGCTTCTATGTCAACTTGCTCTGGCTTCTGAACGCCAATTGTAACGTCTACTTTTACATCATTTTTGTTGATGTTAAGCGTTCGTATCATTGTTAGAGAGCTATGATGAAGGGCATCGTCAACTGCGCGTATGGCGGCCTTGGTATAATCGCTGCCATGTAAGTCGTTGCCAGCACCCATCTCTAAAATTACTCGTTTTAATGGCACGTAATCCTCCTTCAAGGTAGGTCTAAGCGAACAACAGCGGCAGCATGCGCTATTAATGTATTGTCATCACTATCATCCTTTGGGATTTTTAATCCGCCCTCAGTCACCGCAACCGAACCACTGCCATGTGGAAGGACAGCTAAAACTTTTTCGGTGTCAACAAGTTCTGGGTTTGGGACGCCGATGGTTACTTCGGTGACCATTGCATCAGTATCCATGTTGAGTGCCGTCGCTATGCTGAGCGAATTGTGCCACAGCGCATCACGTAGCGCACGAACTGCCGCTTTCGTTGGATCACTGCCCCTTATGTCGGTGCCCATCCCGATCTCAAGCACAACGCGTTTCATCGCCATTTTTGGATCTCCCTGTACTTACTCTAGCTAAAAAATTGATAATTTTGAACTCCATTATTCTTATCTGCCTGGGAAATAATTTTGATGTGTAGTAAAAAATGTTCCAGAATTGGTAGTTGGTCAAATTTATTTCATGACATTTGTAACTTTGACTATGTTAGCTCAGTTGGTCGTAACTAATTTTCTATTTGTAAACGCATTAAAAGCAATGTGGGTTAGTTGTAATCTAAAAAGTTTATACCGGAGATAAAAATGTCGGAACCTTGGGAATTTACCGCAACTGAAGGCCTGAAGGCTATTTCTGGTGGAACATTAAGTTGCGAAGGCTGGGTGGCAAGCTGTTTCGAGCGGATAGAACTGCGCGATGATACCGTCTTGGCTTGGAAATATCTTGATCGAAAAGGAGCATTGGCAGCAGCACGCAACATTGATAAGGCAGGTTCAGGTGGCTTAGCTGGGGGACTACCATTTGGGGTAAAGGATATAATTGATACAGCAGACATGCCAACAGCGTATGGTAGTTCAATTCATCATGGGCACTTACCAGGGCGCGACGCCGGATGCGTTGCGATTACCAGAGCTGCAGGTGGCGTGTTATTAGGTAAAACTGTAAGCACAGAATTTGGACACCGTTTCCCCGGGGAAACTCGCAACCCGAACAATCCTGATCATACGCCCGGCGGTTCATCCTCCGGTTCAGCTGCGGCGGTTGGCGACTTTATGGTTCCATGTTCATACGGAACGCAAACTACTGGTTCGGTTATTCGACCTGCTGCTTATTGTGGTGCAATTGGTTATAAGCCGACTTATGGCGATATAAATACCAACGGTGTTATGCCTAATACCCCCAGTATTGATACGATAGGGGCAATAACTAGGTCCGTTGAAGATCTTGCGTTAGTGCGGTCGATTTTGCTGGAAGAGGCGATACAAGAATTAAAACCGCCACCATTATCTGACCTAAATATAGGGTTCTATCGATCTCCATTTTGGAATGATGCTGACAAAAAAATGCAAGAGCTTATTACAAATTGCGTTGAATGCTTTGCTTCGGCTGGCGCTACAGTAACGGATGTAGAATTACCGAATGTAAGCAGGAATTTTGAAGAGCTGCACGCAACCGTGAGTGGTTATGAGTTTTCTAGAACACTCTCGTGGGAGCGTTTCAATTGTAGTGATAAATTAAGTGCGCCGCTCCGTGATGGGCGTATGCGAGAGGGACTTGAAACCTCTTATGAACGTTACAGAGAGTGCTGGAGGCGCTTAGAACGCCAGCGAATTGAAACCGATGAATTCTTTGAAGGCCTAGATGTTTTGGTAACTCCCTCTGCGACGGGTGAGGCACCCAAAGGTTTAATGACGACCGGGAATGCAATTTTTAACTCGACATGGACCGCACTGGGAACTCCGGCTATAACCTTACCCCTTTTTGTTGGTCCGCTTGGTTTGCCTATGGGGTTGCAGTTAGTAGCTGGTCGATTTAAGGATCGGAAACTATTCGATATAGCCCAAGCAGTGATGTTGGCTCACGATAAGGGTAAGCTTCTTTGTTGAAAAATTTTAGTATATTGCAATCAGTATATTAACAAAGAGTAAGGGTGATGGAAAAACGCATATGACCAGTTTCAATTCTAAATATGATTTTGAACTCGGTCAGTGTGCTGCAAATTACCAACCTTTAACGCCGATCAGTTTTCTTGAAAGGTGTTCTTTGGCCTTTCCAAAAAAAGTCGCGGTCATTGATGGAGAGACACACTACAGCTACGAACAATTTTTGGCTCGGTGTAAGCGGTTGGGGTCTGCCCTTCGTCGGTACGGCGTAGAGAAAGGGGACACAGTTTCGATTATGGCGCCAAATGTCCCCGCTTTGCTTGAGGCTCATTATGGTGTGCCAATGATCGGTGCTATAATTAATGCATTGAATATTAGGCTAGATGCTGACGCCATTGCTTTTATTCTTACGCATGCCGAAACAAAGGTGTTGTTGACGGACCGTATGTTTTCCTCGGTAATTGAGGATGCCCTCCAAAAAGTTAGTCATAAAATAATTGTCGTTGATATTGACCATCCGGAAATTTCTAGCGGAAAATTTCTTGGTGAGCTTGAGTATGAGAGCTTCTTAAGCCAGGGAGATCCTGGCCTAGAATGGTGTAGGCCCGATGATGAATGGGATGCAATTGCGCTCAATTACACATCTGGGACAACGGGAAGTCCTAAAGGTGTCGTTTATCATCATCGTGGTGCCTACCTAAACGCAATGGGTTCATCTTCTGCCTTCGGCTTCACGCCCGAAACGACGTATCTTTGGACCCTTCCGATGTTTCATTGCAATGGTTGGTGCAATACATGGGGATTAAGCGTAGTTGGTGGAACGCACGTCTGCTTGCGATTGGTTGATCCAGCTGCCATCTTTCATCTAATAAACAAGCATGGTGTTAGTCATCTGGCGGGGGCCCCTGTTGTTCTAAACATGTTGATACACGCACCAAAAGAAGTTAAAGCCAGGTTTTCTCACGGTCCTATAGAAATAGCCACAGGGGGTGCCGCGCCCCCTAGTGCAGTCATTTCTGGAATGCAGGAAATGGGCTTTAATGTTCGTCATCTTTACGGATTGACCGAGAGCTATGGCCCATCGACTGTATGCGTTTGGCAGTCGGAATGGGATAATTTAGATTTTGATAGTCAGGTTGCGAAGATTGCACGGCAGGGAGTACGTACTATCAGCCTTGAAGATCAAAAGGTAATTGATCCTGAAACACAAAAAGAAGTGCCTTGTGATGCTAAAACGATTGGCGAGATCGTTTTAAGAAGTAATACTATCATGAAAGGGTACCTTAAAAACTCAGATGCCACCAAGGCGGTATTCAAAGATGGTTGGTTTCACACTGGTGATTTGGCGGTTGTACACCCTGATGGATACGTAGAAATTAAAGACAGGGCAAAAGATATCATTATCTCAGGCGGAGAAAATATTTCTAGTCTTGAAATCGAGGAAGTACTTTACCGTCATCCGCTCATAATGGAGGCCGCGGTTGTTGCGAAGCCGGATAACAAATGGGGCGAAACTCCATGTGCCTTTGTATCCTTATTAGGTAAGAATGGTCGTCTGAGTGAGGCGGATGTAATTGCGTACTGCCGAAAAAACATGGCTTCCTTTAAAGTTCCCTCTGAGGTCATATTCGGTAAACTTCCCAAAACATCGACTGGCAAAATACAAAAGTTCACGCTGCGAGAACGCGTAAAAGGAGATTGATTTATGGGCGTGCTTGATGGAAAGACCGCGCTTGTGACAGGAGGCTCTAGCGGGCTTGGCGCGTATTTTGCCCGCCTGTTAGCTGGTGAAGGTGCGAAGGTGGCAGTAGCAGCAAGACGATTACACAGGCTTGAAAAATTAGCCTCCGAGGTGCCTGGAATTACACCAATAAGAATGGACGTTACAAATGTTGATAGCATTAAAGATGGTGTGACTGCTGCGGAAAAAGAGCTCGGCGGCATATCAATATTAATCAATAATTCAGGAGTAGCCAACTCGAATGCAGCTTTGAATGTTGAGGAAGAGGAATGGGATGCAGTTCTTGATACTAATTTAAGGGGCGCTTGGTTAGTAGCTAAAGCTGTAGCTGAACGAATGATTCATGGCGGTGATGGTGGTTCTATTTTGAATACAGCTTCAGTGCTTGCGTTTAAGGTTCAGAAGGGCACGATGCCTTATGGGGTTTCCAAGGCCGGGTTGGTTCAATTAACACGAATGCTTGCGGCAGAATGGGCACGATATGGCATAAGGGTCAACGCCATAGCTCCTGGTTACATAGAGACAGATATGAATAGGAGTTACTTACAATCGAATGAGGGTCAAGCCATGCTAAGGGCTATTCCTCAGAGGCGTTTTGGTAAGGCGGATGATCTCGCCGGCGTGGTGCTTCTCCTGGCGAGTGATGCCTCTGCGTATATTACGGGTGTACTAATTCCTGTAGATGGCGGTCATACAGTAATGCTTGCCTGATTATTAGATTAACACGGGCTGTAATTAACCATAGGATAAACCATGATCATAGAAAAACGCACGTACACACTTCGTCCCGGTGGGACGGCGCAATATATGGAAATTTATCAAAAATTTGGATTAAGGGTTCAGACAAAAATATTGGGAGGTTTAGTTGGTTGGTATCATCCTGAAGTTGGAGAATTAAATCAAATCGTACATATGTGGGCTTACAAGACCCTTGCCGAAAGAACACGCCGACGCGCGAAATTACAAAAAACCAAAGAATGGCAAACCTATTTAGCTAAGCAACGGGAAGCGGAACTTATTATTAAACAGGATAGTCAAATTCTGATACCTGCTTCGTGGTCACCGGTCCCTAAAATAAAATAATTGGGGAACGTAAAATGGATTTCAATCTTACAGAACGGGCAGAGACATCGCGAGCGGAGATACGAAAAATCGTAGATGACCACATTATTCCGCTTGAGAGTGAGAAAACTAATTTCGACGATCACGAAAATATTGCATCNGNACCGCTNGAAAAACTGAAAGAGCTTACGAAACNGAATGGTTTATGGTCTTTGTCNCTTCCTGAAAAATGGGGAGGGCAGGGGTTTTCTATGGCTGAAATAGCCCCGTGTTACGAAGAAATGAATCGTTCNGTTTTTGGCCCTGTTTGTTTNAATGCTTCAGCGCCCGATGACGGGAATATGCGAGTNTTGTCTCAAGTGGCGCGCCCCGACCAGCAGGAAAAGTGGCTGCCTGCCATTGCAGAGGGGAGAGTGCGCTCTTCTTTTATAATGACAGAGCCTCATCCTGGTTCTGGGTCCGACCCGTCGATGATGAGAACTCGAGCCGACAGAAAGGGAGACAAATGGATAGTCAATGGTCACAAATGGTACATCACTGGTGCCGGAGTTGCTGAACATTTTATCCTAATCGCTCGGACATCACAGGATGCGCGTAAAGGGTTGTCTGCCTTCTTGTTTCACCGCGACACACCAGGATGGAGGATTGAACGGCGAATACCGATCATGGGGCCAGAGGAACATGGAGGGCATTGCGAGATTTTTTTCGAAGATATGGAAATTCCGGACGAGGATCGACTAATGGATGTTGGGGACGGTCTTAAATTAACTCAAATAAGACTTGGCCCGGCACGTCTGACGCATTGTATGCGATGGCTGGGTCTTGCAAGGCGTGCATTGGAAATCGCCACTGAGTACGTGGGCA
>PBCW01000003.1 GCA_002718015.1 Rhodospirillaceae bacterium | reverse complement strand
CATAGTCTGCGAGTGAGCCTTCACTATCCACGTATTGGCGTGTAGAATAAGTTGATACTACCCCTAAAACCCAAAACGGACAAAACTTCATATTAATCTCAAAGTAAATAAATAATAACAATAAATCAATGATTTATACAAGACGGTATATATCGTCAAAAATTTATGTAAATGGTAAAAGAAACTTTCTTTATCAAATTTTTATATTCAAAATATTTACCAAAATATACATTTGGTAATGTTGCGTATATAAGGTTTGTTGTATTTTAAGTATGCACCAATCTGGTCAGTTCCATGTCGAATGCAACGCCAGCAAATAAATTGCCCAACATCTAATTAATGTTCTTGGGTATAATTGGATAGGCTTACTAAAGATAGGCTTATTAAAACTTTCAAAACCTTACCCTTTAAAATAATTCACAAAGCTTACTTTTGACATTCGGATTTCTCAGAAAGTAATTTTACTCATTCTAAGTAGAAAAACTGGTGTCTTCGCCACCGAAGTTGCAAAGGGCAACCAAAAATAAAAATACAATTGAAACGTAAGTCACTTAATTCGTCTTTTGCATAAAAGCCCCAAAAACTGCTTCTGCCTTTTCTTGGGCTTGTTGCTTTATACTTTTAGCGAATGTTTCCATAATATTTTATGTCATCTTCAGTCATTATTTGTTGTTTTATGAGTGAGAAGAGCCGAGTGGACAAAGTAAAGCGTATGTAATAAATCCAGCTATCGAATTGCTTTCAGTGTTATTATATCCAGTCGCTTCGGTTTTGATGCGTTTAGCTGCTACCTAGCAGCAATTTTGTTAAAGAATATCTCTTTTGTCATTGCTTCAGCTATATAACTTGGCTCCATCACCAAAACTTTCCTCTGATACGATTTTTACTCTGTACCTTGAACCATGCCGCTGAATGTCTTTCATATTGAGCGAATGAGTATCGGCAGTTCCAGTGGACGCAGTACATTCATCATAAAGATTTCAATGGATGACAGAATTTGAAAGGTCTTCATACATCTTGAACTCTCCAGGTAATCCTTAAGGTGTATATTTAGTAAGCTTGATGCTTATAGTGGATAAAGAAAAAGATATTATAGTAGTAGTTCATCAGGTTGCCGAAGACTAAGATGGATTGATCTTAGTTTTTTGCAGAAAACATAAAAACATTTTACTGGAAAGTCTTGACCTATACCTTTCCTTAAACTCTTGTAGACTTAGAGCATTAATAAGCCGCGTTTTTATTGGAACCAAATATAACATCGTCGCAAAAGCGGCTGTTTTTTTAGACAACAATCTGTCCACTCGACACCAAAAAAGGGGTTAAGGCATTGCAACTTCTGGAGGATGATCGACTTTTCCCAGTCGACTCGTATGGTAGGGATCTCGCCCACGAACTTTTTGCAAGCATACGCGATCTGCCGATCTTTAGTCCACATGGGCATACTAACCCGGCTTGGTTTGCAAAAGATGAGCCATTCGACAGTCCTGCAGCATTGTTTGTAACAGCAGATCATTATGTCTTCCGTATGCTTTACTCTCAAGGCATTGCATTAGAAGACCTCGGTATCTCACCGCTGGATGGTAGCAAGGTCGAAGCAAATCCTCGCGAGATTTGGCGACGTTTTGCATTGAATTATCATCTTTTTCGAGGCACCCCATCCCGTCTCTGGATCGATCATTCGCTTCAGGAAGTTTTTGGCGTTGATCAGGCTCTGACTGCCAAAACTGCCGATACCATTTATGATCAGATCGCAACTTGTCTTACTCTTCCAGAATATCGCCCACGTGCCCTTTTTGATCGTTTCAATATCGAGGTTATAGCTACTACTGAGGGCGCATTGGATACACTTGAGCACCATAAAGCGATATTAGAATCTGATTGGAACGGTCGTGTAATAACAACCTATCGCCCGGACGGGGTGATTGATCCGGAGCATCCCAAGTTTCTGGATAATTTGGAGAGTTTTGGAGAGATTACCGATTGTGATGTACTTTCCTGGAAAGGTTACTTGAAAGCGCATCGCATCCGGCGTCAAGTATTTTGCGATCACGGCGCAACTTCAACTGATCACGGCCATCCAACTGCCAGAACTGCAAACCTCTCAGCTCTTGAGGCTGAAGCTTTGTTTGATGTTGTAGTGAATGGGAAGCATACCTCGGAGCAGGCAGAGTTTTTTCGAGCTCAGATGCTGACTGAAATGGCCAGAATGAGCCAAGAAGACGGTATGGTGATGCAGATCCACCCTGGATCATTTCGAAACCATTCTTCAAACGTTTTTGCCCGTTATGGACCCGACAAGGGGTTCGATATTCCATGCAGAACAAACTATGTCAACAATCTGCGCCCACTTTTGGAAGTGGCTGGCCACGACCCAAACTTCACTTTGATAATTTTTACGCTCGATGAAACCGCTTACAGCAGGGAGTTGGCTCCTCTGGCGGGGGTTTATCCGGCTCTTAAACTTGGCCCAGCTTGGTGGTTTTTTGATAGTGTTAGCGGGATGCAACGTTTCAGGGAACTCACTACGGAAACTGCGGGTTTTTATAATACAGTCGGGTTTAATGATGACACTAGAGCTTTTTGCTCAATACCTGCTCGCCATGACGTTGCACGCAGGGTCGATTGTACCTTTCTTACTTCTTTAGTCATGACAGGACGTTTGCGCGAGTACGAAGCTTTTGATTTGGCGCAGGATCTCACTATTAATCTTGCCAGAAAGGCTTACCGCTTATGAGTGTAGAAAACTGCAACAGTTTGCGCCGTACTCAGCCGCAGCCAAAAACTGGTATTGTACATCTTGGACTTGGAGCGTTTTTTCGAGCGCATGCTGCGGTATACTTAAAGGAAGCTATGGCGCTATCAGGGGGAGACTGGGGTGTTGTTGGTGTGTCACTGCGGTCTTCTGGAATGCGGGATAAACTGGTTCAGCAAGATTTTCTCTACACCGCAGTAGAAATGTCAGAGCGTGGCCTGGCTACTCAACTTATTGACGTAGTCACAGATGTGCTCGTCGCCTATGAAGATCCCGAAGCAGTTCTACAGGCCATGGCCGACAAAAATACCTGCATTGTCAGTCTCACTGTGACAGAAAAAGGATATTGTCGTGGGTCGGGTGACGCGGTTTTAGACTTTCAACATAAAGATATTCGGCATGATCTAAGCAGTAAACTTCCGCGCTCTGGACCTGGCTTTCTTGTCCGCGCACTTGAACGAAGATGGCGAAACAATATTCGTCCTTTTACAGTACTGTCGTTGGACAATTTACCATCAAACGGCCAACTTACCCAACAAATAGTCTGCGAATTTGCTGCGAAGATTGATGTTGCTTTTTTGCGTTGGATCCAAAGAGAGGTTAAATTTCCATCCACTATGGTCGATAGAATTGTTCCTTCTACAACCCAAAAACTGATTGATCGTACAAAAGTTAAAACTGGCATCCATGACCCAGCTGTGGTATCGCATGAACCGTTCCGTCAATTGGTTATAGAAGACAGTTTTGTCGACAACAAACGGCCAGACTTTAGTCCGCTTGGAGCACAATTAGTAAGAAACGTTAAGCCTTTTGAGGATATGAAACTTCGTATGCTCAATGGTACCCACTCAGCATTGGCATATATTGGAAGTCTGGCGGGTCATGAGACTGTTGCAAATGCTATTAAAGAAGAAAGCATAGAGATTTTCATCGAGGCCCTTTGGCACGAAGAAATAGTAAAATCATTCGAAGCGCCACCAGACATTGATCTGACCAAGTATGCTAAACAGCTCAAATCCAGATACCGCAATCCGGAAATTTGTCACCTGCTTAAACAAATAGCAATAGATGGCAGCCAGAAATTGCCCCAACGCATAATCAATCCCTTGTTTGAAAATCTCTCTCTCGGACGGCCTTATTTTCGTTTATTGACAGTAGTTGCCGCATGGATCCGATATCTACAAAAACAACTTACACCTGAGAATCTCTATGATATTGATGATCCGTTGTCTCAGGAAATTACCGCGGCAATATTGGCCTCTGACGATGATATCGGCTTAGTCGCACAAATCTTCAAGATAGACCGTATCTTTGGGGATTATCCCACGCATAAAATTTCGAATCAACTTATTTCTATTTTAAAGCGCATGGGTCGTTTTGAGAATACTAGCTTGCTGGAAGGAAATTGGGAATGAAAGAAACCTGGCGTTGGTACGGACCGTTGGACAAAATAGATCTCGCTGAAATTCGCCAAACCGGAGCAGTGGGCATCGTAACGGCATTACACGAGATTCCTTATGGACAGGTTTGGAAAAGACAGGTCATATCGGAAAGAAACAGTAAGATCAAAGCCGCAGGTTTCAAATGGGAAGTGGTCGAAAGCCTACCTTTGCATGAGGACATCAAACGAGGCAGTGGTGACCTGGCCACCCTTTTTTCCAATTACCGGCAGTCAATGGTCAACTTGGCGGCTGAGGGTATTCGAACCATCTGCTACAACTTTATGCCACTTCTTGATTGGACTCGGACTGATTTGAAGTCGCCATTAGCCAATGGTGGTACCTGCCTTCGGTTTTCTGCATACCGGATGGCAGCTTTTGAGGTTTGCATGTTAAAGCGTGAGGGCGCGGAAAAAGACTATCCTTCAGAGGTGGTTGAGAGGGCGCGCAAATGGTTTTTCGAGGCGACTGAAAAGGATCAACAAAACTTGCTCAAAGCAATCATGGCAGGCCTACCTGGCGCTTATGATCGCTATGATGTGGAAGGTTTACGTTATGCCCTTGAAAGCTACCGTGGTATGACTGCGGATAATGTCCGCGCTAACTATCAGAGGTTTCTCAACGAAGTTCTTCCAACAGCACAGGAACTGGGAATACGTCTTTGCGTTCATCCAGATGATCCTCCGCGCAATATTCTTGGTTTGCCGCGTATTGTATCCAATGCAAAAGACATTGATTGGGTCATGGAGGCTTTCCCTACTCAATCTAATGGTCTGACCCTCTGTTCCGGGTCCCTTGGTTCGGGTCCAGAAAACGATGTCGTGGAAATTGCACGACGCCATGCAGATCGAATTTATTTTGCACATCTCAGAAATGTTTGCAAAGAGCCGGATGGTTCTTTTGAAGAGGCGACACATTTGGAAGGGGATACGAACATGCCAGCGCTATGCAAAGTTCTTCTGGATGAAGAAAATACAAGACGACANAATGCTATGCCTGACTGGCAAATCCCTTTTCGCCCTGATCATGGGCACGAGCTNTTGTCAGATCCTCAAAAAAAGACTTTTCCTGGTTACCCGCTCATAGGAAGGCTTCGCGGGTTGGCCGAAATTCGAGGAATTCTTCACGCCCTCCGTGCTTAATTTACGGGCTATAATTTTGTGCACGAATTTACTTAGAGCGGTAAGTCTTNGGCGATAAAAAGTATNTTATTGATAGAAATATAAAAACGAGAAAGAGAAGTTATTTTTGGGATCAAGCAGCTTAGCTGATACATCGAATTCATTACAATTAATTTAAATCGCATTAAATGGCCACCTCACTGACGCAAATTGCTCAGATCTTAAAACGAGCTTAACTTTAGGAGCGAAAAAAGTTCTTGCGTTAGTTTATGACGAACAACTCAGTAATTGGCAGCTATATGGAATTATGGTTTGTTATTAGCTCACTTANGACCCAGAGTTCTCCTGTACCTCCAAAATAACCNTTGCGATACCAAAATAATNTAAGCATAANCTANACAAGCTTTAAAGTGAGTCTTGGCATTNTTTTCATCCAAACCTAGACAGCTATTTAGATGTCATACTGATANAAATGAAATGCATTTGAAGAATTTGCGCTTTTAAACAGAGATCAAAACTTGCAACTTCCTCTNGTAGTGATATCAACTAGGTGCAATGTATCTTCAAAAGCTGTGACTNATCCGTCANCGTAGAACCTAGTACCATTCTTAGTACTGTTTTTGGGATGTAAAGAGACTTGGAATGAGGATACGAATATGATGCGAGCNGGANTTGTNGGATTAGGTGATATGGGCAGTGGTTTGGCCAAAAACCTTATTAAAAATGGTATTTTAACAACTGGCATTGATCTAAGTAATTTGCGTATGGATGCGTTCGTTCAGATGGGTGGAACGCCTGCTGCCTCCATAGCCGAAGTTGGAAAAAATTCTGACGCNGTTTTTGTAATGGTGATGAATGGCGAACAGGCGAAGTCTGTAGTCCTAGGCGGAAATGGGTTGGCAGCGCATATGTCGAAAGGTGGTGCGGTGTTACTGACAGCAACTATAAAACCATTGGAAGCCCGAGAGATACATACTGAATTACAAAGCTCAGGGGTTCACCTGATAGACAGTCCAGTATCTGGCGGATTTTCTGGAGCGCAGAGCGGCACGCTGACAATGATGGCCGCTGCCGCATCTGATGTTCTTGATAAATACGCTACGATTATGGAAGCAGTTTCCAGTACCATCCATCGAGTCGGAACTCGTGCAGGTGATGGGCAGGTAATGAAATCTTGCCTTCAGACACTAATTGGCTCTATATATGGNGCAACTTTCGAAGCAGCCACACTGGCTGCGAAGGCTGGTNTGTCAGGCCAAGCNTTATATGATGTTTTNTCTACCTCGGGAGCTGGATGTGGTGTGGTAGATGGAGCGTTGGAAAACATAATTGATCGCAAATTTGAGGGTACAGGGTCTGGCATAGGAACAATGCATAAAGATCTCACTATATCTNTGAATATGGCTGAANAACTGGGAGTTCCNCTTCTAATGGCGTCTACTGCGATGCAAATCTTTCATCAAGGTAAATCAAAGTATCCTGAAGGAGACAACTGGGTCTGTACCCGAGTTATGGAAGAGATAGTTGGTGCAGAACTGCATCGTTGAAATAGGAAACTGGTATGAAACTGGGTATCATTTGCGACGGANTCAGCCGCGACCTTTCTTACACATTAAATATCATGGACGAGTTTGAACTTGAATATGCAGAGCTGCAATTTGTTGGTGACACCGAAGTAGGTGATCATTCGGCTCAGGAAATCAAAGAGATCGACTTACTTTTACGTGATCGAGGTAAGCCTGTCAGCTGCCTCAGTCGTCATATTTTTGCTGGTATGACAACAGACAATTTGGCTGGAGATGATCTACATACGAAACATATGGATGCACTGAAACGAGTTATTGCTATGGCGCACGTGGTAGACAGTCCTTTGGTTCGGATAATGACCCCGAAAAAAGAACAAATCCTTTGGGGAAGTAATGGGGCTGAAAAATGGAACGTCGCCAATGGGGCATGGGAAAAAATGTTGTCCTTGATTGCGCCAGCTTGCGACTTGGCTCGTGATGCAGGTGTAACTCTAGTAGTTGAGACGGGGAACGGTACAATGGTTAACTCGAATTATACTGGACGTAAAATGATCGACGATCTCAATGCTAAGGATGTGCTAAAAATACTATGGGATCCGGCTAACAATTGTTGGTGCCATGAACAAGCCTTTCCAGATGGCTATGAAGAGGTTAGAAAGGGCTACCTAGGTCATGTACATATTAAAGATGTGCNTGTCGATACACCTAGAGCGACTTTGGAGGTTCGNCGCATTGGTGAGGGACAGTTAGCCGATCAGTTTAAACCGATAGCCAGCGCGATGCGTGNTGANGGGTACCAGGGNGTGATTTCGTTTGAAAGTGTTTATCATCCNGGCAATGGTAATTTCGAAGATGGCTTTCGCCAATGCGTAGGATNGTTTAAAACACTTTTTGAGTAGGATTATCCTATTATGTGTTGGAGTGGATATTGAGGACCAAGCAAATNTGTAATTACCGCCTAAAAGTTATATCAACTTATTGNTTNGNCGGATTGNTGACNTTTGATCGAGTACTCAAAGGTCGGTGCGGTGCTAGAAAGTTGTTTTTATAATGGATNTGGAGCTTAACCAGGAACAGCGGCTTTTAGCTAATACAATTAGGTCTTTTATCCGCCGTGAGCTNAAACCATTGGAGCAAGATATTGAGGAAACTGGGAGATTATCTGATGCTCTGGCGGTAGATATTCGCAAAAAATCTCAAGCGCTTGGTCTTTACGCGGTCAACATACCCTCAGAATTTGGCGGTGGAGGATTGTCAGTGCTAGATTGGATGATTGCAGAGGAACAATTTGGGTGGACAAGCGATATACTGATCAGGCGTGCCTTCGGTAATGTNTATGAAATACTGCTGGAGGGNAGTGAGGTACAAATNGAAAACTATCTTTTGCCGGCAGTTCGGGGAGATCGGACCTTTTCCGTAGCTTTCACCGAACCTGAAGCTGGGTCGGACGCTGCATCAATTACTTCCCGGGCAATTAGATCGAAAGATGGATGGGTTTTGAATGGCGCCAAGCACTTTATTTCAGATGGGTTTTATTCCGACTTTTTTGTTGTGACAGCTGTGACTGATCCAAATGCAGCAGCAAAGGGTATTTCGACTTTTATTGTGGAAAAAGGGATGCCAGGCGTAATAATCGGCCGTGACCAACCAATGATGGGCCTGCGTGGTACTTCCCATGTNGAAATGCGCTTCGATGAGGTCCGGCTCAGTCCTCAGCACTTGCTTGGTCGGGAAGGNCAAGGTTTGAAATTAGCCTTTGCAACGCTTGGACGAGTACGGCTTGCCCAGGTGGCCGCACGAGCTGTCGGTCGAGCAACTATGGTTATGAAAATGAGCCTCGAATATGCTAGACAAAGACACCAATTTGGAGAGGCTATAGGCGATTTTCAGATGATACAGCAAATGCTAGCTGATTCTGCGATGGAAATTAATGCCTGTCGGCTTGCGCTCTGGCAAATAGCTAGTAACATCGACNCNGGNAAGGAGATGCGAGGTGGCATCTCGATGTTAAAAATTCANGCATCTGAAATGTTAGGCCGAGTGGTGGATCGTGCGGTACAAATTTATGGTGGNGCTGGATACTGCCGAGATTTGCCAATTGAGCGATATTATCGAGATGCTAGAATTAGCCGAATTTATGATGGCACATCGGAGGTTCATCGATTAGTGATGGCGAGGGAANTAATAAAGGGCGATGTCTCACTCTANGATTGCTACGAGAAGTAGAAATGAAAGATGTAAAATTTTTGTCACCAGAACAGGCTGCAGCAGTTGTTNGTGATGGATCGACTGTCGGATTGGTTGGTGGTGGTGGCGGCTTAGTTGAAGCCAGTACCCTGCATGAAGCGATTGAGCGGCGCTTCCTTGAGACAGGTTACCCACGNAATTTGACTTGNATTCATGCACTTGGAATTGGTGACAGGCAGCGGCGCGGNTTAAATCGCTTCGCGCATTCCGGCATGACTAGACGAGTTATTGGNGGCCATTGGATATGGTCGCCTCGAATGCAAAAAATGGCAAGAGACAACGAAATTGAGGCTTACGTTCTGCCAGGCGGAGTGATAATGCAACTNATGCGTGAGNTNGCAGCTGGTCGACCCGGCTTGATAACTCATGTTGGTTTGGGAACCTTCGTTGACCCAAGGCAAGATGGTGGTCGGTTGAACCAGGCNGCAAAAGCCGATTTGACAGAANTAATTTCAATAGGTGGNAGAGAGTACATTCGTTATCTGCCNATNCCCATCANTGTTGCACTTTTNCGTGGTAGCTACGCAGACGAAGACGGTAATATCTCAATAGAAGAAGAACCGGCAAATCTTGACATTTATGCTATGGCTGCTGCAGCGCATAACACAGGCGGCAAAGTAATTTTTCAGGTCAAGGGTAAAGTGCCGCGCAACAGTCTTAAAGCGCGCGAGGTTCGAATTCCCGGGGCGCTTGTTGATGCCGTGGTAATTGATCCAAGCCAGCAACAGGGTTACGATGTGTTTTACGACCCCGCCCTCTCAGGTCAAACTTATCGAAAAAATATTAAACATAAATTGCCCAGTTTCTCTCCCCGTTTGGTAATTGCAAGGCGGGCACAANAGGAACTTGTCGAAGGGTCAGTGATTAATTTTGGTTTTGGCATTCCTGATCAGGTGGCTAAGCTTATTGCTCTTGATGGTATGGAAGAAAGCTATTACCAGACTATTGAGCATGGTACTTATGGCGGNCAATTGCTAGGCGGTGACCTGTTTGGTTACGCGCTCAATCCTACNTGCATGATAGACGGCCCTTCACAGTTCGATTTCTATTCTGGTGGAGGGCTTGATATAGCCTTTCTTGGTTTTGGCGAGATAGACCAGCATGGTAATGTCAATGTCTCTAAGTTAGCAGGAGATACTGTTGGTCCGGGCGGGTTTATCGATATTGCTCAAAATGCCAGAACTGTCATTTTTTGTGGTACTTTTGATACTGGTGGTACTTCTGTAGAGATTGGTGCTGGCAAGTTGTTGATAAAGGTAAATGGACGAATTACCAAACTAGTGGAGGAGGTAGCCCAGATTACGTTTTCGGGCCCTCAAGCATTGGTGCGGGGGCAGCGTATAATCTATGTAACAGAGCGCGCCGTATTTGATTTGACTAAAGATGGGGTTGCTTTGACTGAGATTGCCCCTGGAGTCGATTTACAAAATGACGTGCTTGATCAGATGGGATTTGTACCGCGGATTGATGCTATGCCGAAGATAATGGATGTTTCACTATTTTATGAAGATGGAGACTTGACATAATGCAAAATGTCAAAGTCGGCTTGGTCGGTGCGGGAACAATTGGCTTGAGACATATTCAAGCTATCGACGCGCTTGAAGATATAAGCCTTGTCGCGATTGCCGATCCATCACTGACAGTTGAAGGGCTTGTCGCAAAACGTCCTATTCCATTATATAAAGAAGCTCAAAACATGTTTGAGGCAGGAGGTCTTGATGCAGTGATTGTTGCGGCACCGACCAATCATCATTACGAAATAGTGATGAATGCACTCAACCATCANCTAAATGTATTAGTAGAAAAACCAATTACTGCCACTATTGATGAGGCGCGAAAGGTTTCAAGCTTCGCTCACAAGCAAGGATGTCAGATACTCGTAGGGCATCAGCGCAGGTATTATCCCTGTACAAAGACTGCTAAAGATATAATTGATAGTGGCAGGATTGGCACTTTGATGGCTATGACTGGTCAATGGACGGTGCGAAAAGACTCTCGATATTATGAACCGCATTGGCGCCAACAGTGCGAGGCGGGACCGATCCTGACCAACCTGATTCACGAGATTGACTTGTTACGTTTCATCTGCGGTGATATCGTGACGGTCTCAGCAGAAATTACCAATCATGATCAACAATTTTCAAAGGAAGATGCTGTTGCAATATCTATGAAATTTGCAAATAGAGCCATTGGAAGCTTTGTACTTTCCGATCGTACTCCTACTCCTTGGAGTTGGGAAATGGCAATGGGAGAGAATTCGAAATTCCCCAAATCGGGACAGAATGCCATTCGCTTTATGGGAACCAAAGGTTCACTAGAATTTCCAAACCTAGTATTATGGTCGCATTCAAACGAAGATGGTAACTGGCAGCATGAGATATTTCCTGAGGAAATAGAAACACCCTTTGTTGATGCATACGTAGCACAATGTCAGCACTTATGCGAAATCGTCAGGGGTATTAAACTGCCCATTGTAGGCGCGGAAAATGGTGCCAAGTCACTGGAAGTAACGCTAGCTATCATTCGTGCTGCTAACGAGGGTAATCGCGTCATAATTGACCATACATTAAATTAAGGCATNAGGGATATCTAACATGACAGATTTTTATGTTAAAATTGGAGATAATGCTGAGTTCACTAAAACCGTTTCGGAGAGTGATGTTTACCAGTTCGCTGGACTTACTGGCGATTTCTCGCCTAACCATGTCAACAAGGTATATATGGAGAAATCATCTTACGGAAGATTAATGGCACATGGCGCCTTGCTGGTAGGTTTTATGTCCACGGTGTCTACAATGGCAATTGCGCATTGCCGTGACGCCAACGAGACGCCGGTCGCCGTGGGATTTGATAAGATAAGGTTTATCAAGCCAGTGTTTCTTGGTGATACGGTGTCTACAGTCTATAGAATTTCGGAGGTTGATATGGAAAGGCGGCGTTCTGTGGCGCAAATTAAGGTAACAAATCAAGATGCGGATCTTATTGCTGTCGGAAGCCACATTCTGCAATGGGTTCCCAACCAATAAATTTGGAACTTCAATCGATACCTAATATAAGGAGGGTTTGATGCAGCTTTCTCGCGATATTTCTGGTCAAAACTTTATTGTGACAGGAGCGGCGCGTGGAATTGGCTTAGCCATCAGTACCTTGTTCTGCAACCTTGGTGCAAAGGTTTCTGGCTGGGACATCCACGCCGGTGAGATGCGAAACAATTCGGTGTTTGCCGATACTCAGGTTGTCGATGTTACGAATGAACAAGCAACCCTTGCAGGATTTGCTTCATCATTGCAGCGGCTTGGTGATATTGATGGCATTATTGCTAACGCTGGCATTAACGGACCGACCAAGCCAATGTGGGAGTATTCGCTGGCAGAATGGCATTCCGTCATGGAGGTAGATCTTACTGGAGTATTTCTGTCATTAAAAGCATCTCTTGAGCATTTTCGTATCCGTAAAAGGGGTCGAATCATAATTATCTCATCGATTGCAGGCAAGGAGGGTAATCCAGGGGCAGTTCCCTACGGCGCTGCTAAAGCCGGCGTAATTGGTCTGGCCAAAGGTTTGTCAAGAGAACTGTTGCCGTCGGAGATTACTGTAAATTGTATAGCTCCTTCGATTGCTGTAACTGAGTTGTTAGATGGGATGAGTAATGCGTATATCGCTGACAAGAAAAGTCGTATCCCGAAGGGTAGATTTTGTACGCCTGAAGAAATTGCGCACATGGCAGCATTTATAGCTTCACCTGCCTGTAGTTTTACAACCGGGCAGGTGTTTGATTTGAGTGGTGGGAGGGCCACATGGTAGCTAAGATGCGCAAGCTCACGCTTGAAGATGTGTGCGTTCATCAGGTCTGTTTATCTGGACAACTAGACTTTGCAGGCGCGCTTGACATGCTAGCAAAGCAGGGAATTCAACGGACGGCTTTGTGGAATCCGATGATTGAAGCTTGCGGCGAAAAGGTTGCCAAAGCGATATTGGATGACAGCGGTTTAATGGCTGAGTCACTTTGTGTCGCAGAGCTTTTCGCGGGTTCAGAAAATTTAAAAATGATGCTAGAACGCGCAGATAAATTTGGTGTCCGCACGCTGGTGTTAATCACCGGCGGCCTAAAGTTGATCGACGCTAGAGAGCTGAGTCAGGCGCGCGAATGGGTTTTACCGCTATTGGCTGAGGCTGATGAACTCGCTCGGCCATTTGACGTGCTTTTGGCGTTTGAACCACTCCACCCGATGGTCTGTGGGAACAGATCGGTCATTTCCAGTTTGGCNGAAGCCCTTTCTTTATTGCATCAGCTCGATNCTGCGCATCAGATTGGTCTTGCCATTGACAGCTATGCGTTATGGTGGGAGCACGATCTTGCCACTAAGATTGTTGCNGCAGGTAAGTTTATTTTGAATTATCATGTGTCTGANTGGTTGGCGGATACTAGACACCTACGGCTGGACCGCGGAATGCCTGGAGAGGGCCAGATTGACCTTTTGCAATGGCGTCAGATGGTTGAGCAGGCGGGTTATAACGGGCCTGTTGAACTAGAGATTTTTTCTGACCAAGGATGGTGGANGANGCCACCAGAAGAGATGTTGAAGGCAATTATTGATGGTATGAATCGATACTATTAGGTAGAGGGCTTTTTAGTGCAGTTATATTTTTCTTTGTGCTTCTGAGTATATGATGATATTTTAAAAGTAGTTCTCCTCTGATAAATTGATTGCAAAGTTTTATTCAGCTTATTTGTTATTGGTAAGAGCATTTCAAAGTTGCTTTGAACTCTGAACAATGTTTATGGTAGATGGCTGGAATGATTAAACCTTTGGATGGAGGCACAGGTGCTACAGGTTANTGATGTGCATGCGGGTTATGGTAACCTGAAGATATTGCGCGGTGTTGACATGAACATATCGGATGGCGGNATTGTCACTTTGCTTGGTGGCAATGGCACGGGCAAATCGACGCTTCTTAAGGCGATTTCAGGCCTTATACCTCTTATGAAGGGTCAGATTACTTTTGATGGGGAAGACATTTCAAAATTGAAGCCTCATGAGAGGGTACGGCTTGGTATTGTACAAGTCACACAGGCCAAAGAAGCTTATCCGGCAATGAGTGTGGAAGAAAATTTGATACTNGGAGCCTACACCCGCAAAGACCGTGAAGCGATNAAGGNAGATTTNGAGCGCGTGTATGATTTTTTTCCAGTACTTCGAGAACGGCGTAAACAAATGTCTGGAACACTATCGGGCGGCGAAGTACAAATGCTGGTAATTGGACGTGGAATGATGGCCAAACCCAAAATGCTCATGCTTGATGAACCTAGCGCTGCTCTTGCACCAAAAGTAGTTCTCGAAATTTTTGCAAATATAAATCGCATTGCCAAATCTGGAGTAACTATTCTAGTAGTTGAACAGAATGTGAGAATGGCATTGATTCTGGCGCAATATGGATACATTATACGCGATGGTATAATACTAATNGAAGGTGTTGCNGATAAGCTTATCAACGATCCAGCGGTAAAGGANTCGTTCCTCGGTGGTTCAGTAGCTGACGTTTCAAGAAGTTTGAATAATNAATAAAATGATGGCGAANGAATTAAAAAATGGGATTTGATTTCAACTCATTGTTAGCGTTTATAATATTTGGTGTTACGATCGGGGTAGTTTANGGTATCGTGGCACTGGGAATTTCTTTAATTTATTCTGGTTTNGATATTGTTCATTTTGCCCATGGTGAGATGTATATGTTCGGTGCTTTTTTTGGCCTTGTTCTTGCAGAGAACGNAGGGCTTCCTTACCCTGTTGCCTTAGTCGGAGCTATGATCATCACTGCAATAGTGGGTATGTCGGTGGANCGAGTTTTCTACAGAAGGCTAACACGNGCCGGCGGCGGCTACACCGTTGCCGGAATGGGTATGATAATNTGTGGTTTCGGTATGTCTGTTGCCATGGTAAATGTGGCATATTTCATCTGGGGAGCTGAGGCGGAGCCTTTCCGCGCNAATCTTGATTACATTCCTCGTTTGCAATTTCCTGGTGATATAGAGGTTCCTGAAAGCTATGTACTGACTGCAATAATTTCAGTCATTCTNATGATNGCTTTACACTATTTTTTGCGCCATACTAAGACNGGTCTTGCAGTTCGGGCTGTAGCCCACAACAAAGATATTGCTTATCTTATGGGCATAAACGTCCCATTAATGATTTCGTTGATATTTGGTGTCGCATGTGCTCTTGCAGCAGCAGCTGGTGTATTGATTGGGCCGATGCAATCGGTGCAGGTTGAAATGGGATATTTGATGTTGATGAAAGCATTTGCAGCGGCGGTTGTGGGAGGGTTTGGCTCACTTCCGGGTGCAATCGTTGGTGGAATTATGGTTGGAGTATTTGAAAATCTTGGCGCNGCTTATATATCNGCCAGCCATAAAGATATTTACGCATTTTTGCTACTAATCCTAGTCTTGATGATAAAGCCATCAGGCTTGTTTGGAGTAGAGGCAAAAGTAAAGGCATAGNGATCGATTAAACNTTCGCTGTGNTGGTTTTTAGAAAAAACCAAAATTAAAATGGAGGAAAAGTATGAAATTAAGAAATAAATTATTNGCGGTNGTATTGACAACAAGCGTTGGTTTTGCTNCNGCAGCAACTTATGCCGATGATATACGTGTNGGGATAACCATGCGGATGGTGAGTGAAAATGGTCAGGCATATGGCCAAATGATGATGGACGAAATCAAAGGAATTAACGAAGCGGGCGGCATCAATGGCCATATGATTAAGGCTACTTTGATGAATGATGAATGCAAATCTGATAAGGGCGTCGCTAATGCTAATAAATTGGTTTTCCAAGAAAAAGTGCACTTGCTCATTGGTTCAAGCTGCTCGTCAGTTACATTGCCAATAGTTGATGTNACAGCAAAGGCTGGTGTGCCGCAACTCGTCCCACACTCCACAAATTCAAAAATTACGCAGAAAGGNAGTGAGTGGGTATTCCGCGTTCCAGTATCTGGGAGATACTACGGTGGTGTCAATGCGAAATATGTAGGTGAAAATATTGGAACAAAGATTGCCTATATCTGTGCCGCTGACGCTGCCTCAGTGGGTGATTGCGCCAATATGGAAAAGCAAATGAAAGCCCGTTTTGGTGTNGAGCCAGCATATCGAGCTGATGTTCAGGAAAAGGAAGTTGATTTTCGCGCGCACATGCAAAAAATCAAATCCATGAAGGTTGATGGAATTTTAGTTGCTGCACTCGCCGAGACAATGGCGCGGGCCTTGGTACAATCTTATGAGGCTGGAATCGGAGAAGATGTAAGGCGTATTGGNTCGTCNTCAGCCTCAAACGCGCCAGTTCCAAAAATTGCAGGCGATGCTGCAAAAGGAGTATTTTTCGCGGCAGCTTATGCGGCGGCAGATCAGCGACCGATTGCAAAACTGTTTAACGAAATGGTAAAGGCGCGCTATGGCATACATGCACCAGACCATGACTTTTCACAAGCGTATGACCTTGTGCGTATCATGGAAATTGCTCTGAAAAACACAGCNCTTACGGGTTCTCTTGNCGATGANCGTACTGCNATCCGGGATGCAATTGCTAATGTAAAGGGCTATGAGGGACTGGCTTCTGGACCAATTAGTTTTTGTGCTGCAGCAACGCCTCAGTGCCGTGATGGAAACCGAACAGCTGTCTTAATTGGATATACCAAAGGTGGCGAAGATTTTGAAACTGAGGTCCTAGCTCGTGTAACAATGGAAGAGGATTTTGGCCTAGAATAGGGCTTCTCAACTCTATGCTGGGAAGGACTTCAGCTCNGTCCCAGCAGACAATATGATGTTTTCTTAATTAAACACGGACAATTTTTGAATGATACTTTTGTCAAAACTAGCTGATATATTTGAAGATTTGGCAAAACGTCACAGGTTATTACCGTGGTTAATAGCCTATGTTCTATTGCTACCGCTGCCGTTTGTTTTAGCAGGTCTATTTAACGAGTATCTTATTGATTTGGTTAATCGCATTTGCCTATTTATTCTGCTAGCTGTAGGTNTAAACATAGTCAAGGGATTTTGTGGGCAAGTCACTGTNGGCCATATTGGTCTTTATGCCATTGGGGCAGTNACTTCGGCAGTACTGTCATTGGAACCCGGCGGCTTTGGTGGAGCTCTGGGCTTTGGTTGGCCGGTTTGGTTGTCCATTCCAACNGCTGTGTTGGTTACGGCCTTTGCGGGTTTGATAATTGGGCTGCCATCTGTTCGGCTCGAGGGAGCTTATCTTGCTCTTGCAACTNTAGGANTGGGNGAGTCAGTGCGTATTTTCATTGCCGTAACGCCCGCACTCGGTTCTAGCACCGGTTTGATGATGATTCCTGCACCCAGCGTTGGTTCGTTTAACTTAGATAGTTTTACCAGCTATTACTACATTGTAATGACAGCGGCATTAATCGGGATTTACTTTTCGTTTTCTATTCTAAGATCAGCAACTGGCAGAGCCTTTCAGGCGATCCGTGAAGATACAACAGCAGCAGCAGTTAATGGAATTAATGTGATACAATACAAACTTTTGGCGTTTGTATTAAGTGCCGTTTACGCTGGACTAGCAGGTGCACTTTTTGCGCACATGCCGCCTGGCTATCTGCATCACAATAATTTTACAGTTATCGAGATGGTGACTTTACTTTTGATGGTTGTGCTCGGAGGAATTGGCAATGTTTGGGGGGGAGTAATAGGCGCAATTGTTGTTGCAATTGCTTATGATCAGACAAAAGACTTGGTATTTTACTTCATGGACCGCCCCATCATTATTCAGCCATTGGTTTTTGGGCTTTCTATGGTGTTATTAGTCATGTTTATGCCAAGGGGGATAGGGGGATGGATCGAAGACTTCCAACGAAACCGTCGATTTNTTCGCAGAAGTGAGGAGCGGCTNAGTGGCTCTACTAGAAACACGTAATCTGAGCAAAAGTTTCGGTGGGTTNCAGGCCATTGATAACGTATCTNTGAGNGTTGATGAAAATTCAGTACATGGNCTCATAGGGCCNAATGGNTCTGGAAANTCTACNTTTTTNAATTTATTGACTGGNGTTTACCAGCCAGATATTGGTAGNCATATNTCTTTCAATNAGATTGATATAACNNNNAAACCCGCNCATTATATTGCNTCGNAAGGGCTGGCNAGAACGTTCCAANTACTTCGATTATATGGTGAGTTGAGTGTTTTAGAAAACGTNCTNGTTGGGTATCATCCNCACACNAAATATGGNCCACTTGCTCCGTTGATTATGGGNNCTGAAGTTCGACGTCAAGACAAGTTGGTCAAGGAAGAGATGATGGAGTTACTCGAATTCATTGGGCTGGCTGAGCATGCGGAGATTCCTGCAGCCGAACTTTCGGGTGGACAGCGACGTTTACTGGCTCTTGGGCGTGCAATCGCAATGAGGCCAAAAATGTTGTTGTTGGATGAACCAGGTGCCGGCTTGTCTCCGGTCAATGTTGATAATCTGATGGCGACAATTTTGACGCTCAAGGAACGCTACAATCTCACGATCGTAGTGGTAGAGCATATCTTGAAGGTTGTCATGGCGACTTGCGATACGATTAGTGTTCTTGATCACGGACAGAAAATATCGGAAGGCAGTCCTTCATTTGTGAAAAATGATCCAGCCGTTGTAGAAGCTTATTTAGGTCGAGAAATGGCAAACGAGGATATTAGAGCTGCGTTGAATGCATAGATTACTATGTTTATGGAGTCACAATAAATTGGTATCTGGCTTCTTATAATTGTCTAGCGGTGATAGTATAATTAGCCCTTACAAAGCTAACTTTTGCGTTTACATTTGCTTTTACAAAATAAAAGTTGTCAATTTA
>PBCW01000050.1 GCA_002718015.1 Rhodospirillaceae bacterium | reverse complement strand
CCGGAATCAACTCCCTGCACGTTCGGCTCCACGCACTACTTCAGTTGCTCGCAGCGCTGCAATAATATCTGACATGTGGCCTGCATCGCTTACTTCAATATCAACGAATAGTTCAAAAAAATCTGGAGACCTGTCTGTTATGCGGAGATTACTGATATTCCCACCATCGCGCCCAACAACCGTTGATAAAGATCCTAAAGCACCAGCTTCATTGGCAAGTATTACTCGAATTCGGCCCACAAATACTGCCGATTTTTTTTCATTAATTGACCAATTTGCCTCCATCCATCTTTCCGGCATTTCTGCAACACTTTCTAGAGCCTCACAATCAATAGTATGTATCGTAATCCCTTTGCCAGTGGTTGATATACCAATTATTCGATCTCCGGGTATCGGGTGACAGCAGTCTCCTAAATTAATTTCCATTCCAGGGGCGAGACCAACAAGTTCAATCGAATGTTCTCCTGCCCGGGCCACTGCCACATCCTCAGATAGCTTAAGAGAGCAACCTGTTTTTGCAGTTGGATAAACTGACTTGAGAACTTGATGACCTGCTACTTTCCCTCGACCGACAAGAGAATATAAGCCCTCTACCTTATCGCAATCGAAGTCGCTCAAGATACCTTGCATCGCTGTCTGTGTGAGAACAAAGCCCTCTTGCTGAAAAATTTTATTAATAATCTCCCGCCCCATTCGACAATATTCATCTATTCTCTGTAACCGCACAAATCGACGAATACAAGATCGCGCCTTAGCCGTTACTACGAAACTCGCCCACCCAGGTGAGGGCACCTGTGAGTTAGAAGTCATAACCTCTACCTGATCACCATTCTTCAGAAGTGTGCGAAGCGGCATCATGCGGCCATTAATTCTTGCTCCAACACACCGATTTCCCACATCGGTATGTACCGCGTAAGCGAAATCAATTGGCGTTGCTCCCTTTGGCAGAACTTGAAGGTCACCTTTGGGTGAAAAACAGAATAACTGATCGCTAAACATTTCCATGCGCGTATGTTCAAGAAACTCCTCAGGGCCACCAGCGTTTTCAAGTATTTCCAATAGCTCCCGAAGCCAACGGTACTGACGACCCTCAGTACGCCGGACAGGTTTAACACCTTCTTTGAATTGCCAGTGAGCAGCCACACCCAGCTCAGCTACATCGTGCATCTCCAACGTGCGGATCTGCATCTCTATACGCTGATTTTCGGGTCCAATAACATCTGTATGAATAGACTGATACCCATTCTGTTTCGGCAGAGAAATATAGTCCTTGAAGCGGCCTGCGACGAGCGGATACTTGCTATGAATGCAACCAAGCGCCTTATAACACTCCTCTGTCGTCCTCACGACAATACGAAAAGCCATTACGTCATTAAGCTGCTCAAGACTTGCTGATTTCCGCTGCATCTTGCGCCAAATTGAATGGGGAGTTTTTTCGCGGCCGTGGACGTCAGCTTCAAGATCCATGTTTGCTAAATCACGCCGCAAGGCATCGATTATTCGACTGGTCACATCATCAGAACCTGAGTGCAAAAAGGCTAGCCGCTTAGTAATTGACTCCCATGCATCGGGGTTGAGTTCACGAAATGCATGGTCTTCTAGTTCGTTTTGCCAATCTCGAATACCGATGCGTTGTGCCAATGGAACGTATATTTCCATTGTTTCCAGGGCAATACGCCGCCGTTTACCGTTATTTTTAATGTGATGCAGGGTACGCATGTTATGCAGTCTATCTGCTAACTTCACAACTAAGACCCGAATATCATCTGACATAGCAAGCACAAGCTTGCGGAAATTTTCGGCCTGCCTCGTGCCGCCTGATTGCAATTCCAACCTGCTCAACTTGGTAACGCCGTCTACAAGACGTGCTATTTCGTTTCCAAACCGTCCCTCAATATCAGGCAACGTAGCAAGTGTATCCTCAACCGTATCATGCAGTAAACCAGTTACTATGGAGGCTGAGTCGAGTTTTTTTTCAGATAGTATCCCGGCCACCTCAACTGGGTGCGAAAAAAATGGATCACCTGAGGCACGCTTCTGTAATTTGTGTGCCCTCATGGAAAATACGTAAGCTTTATTCAGTGCAACTTCGTCCGCACTTGGGTCATACCGGCGAACACGCTCAATAAGTTCTTGTTGGCGCAACATATTAGCAATGCGCCGTAAAAACGGCGCTTAAAAGCAACTTGATAATAATAACAGAAAAGACTTCTATATTATACTTTTGGTGAAACACCAGCGTCGGCACTTTCGGATATGGCTGTATCACGATTACGAGTTTCATCGTCACTGCCCATGGCCGCAACCATATATTCCATCAATTCGTCTTCTTCTGGTTCGTCAATTTCCGCAACCTTTTGAAGCCCCTTCACCAGCGAGTCCCGAAGCTCTTCCAACTCAACAGTTTGATCAGCAATTTCGCGTAACGCTACGACAGGATTTTTGTCGTTGTCACGA
Organism: Rhodospirillaceae bacterium; assembly: GCA_002718015.1. Classification (GTDB taxonomy): domain Bacteria; phylum Pseudomonadota; class Alphaproteobacteria; order UBA8366; family UBA8366; genus UBA8366. The sequence continues at coordinate 15,145 of PBCW01000050.1, read as the reverse complement.
TCAACAGTCAGCTCACCACCAGCTGATATGTTGCGACTGCGCTGTCCGGCAAGTAGCACCAACTCGAAGCGATTAGTAACGCGTTCGATACAATCTTCAACAGTAACCCGGGCCATGTCTGGTCTCCTCACACAATCTATACATGCTAAGGTTATAGGTCGGGAAAAACAAAAAACACAAGAGTTTTTGCGAACTTAAAAATCCAAATTTGCCTTTGAGGCAAAAAATAAAAGTTTGCGCAAACAACTTTTCATAGGTAATCCTTTGTGTTTCTGAAAAATTATAAAAAAATATTTTAATAAATAGGTTTTCTCGAAAAATCCCTAAATAATTAGTAATTCAATATAATGTTCATATAAATATTAAATTAAATTTTAAAAAATATTCGTATAGTAAAAAATTTTATTAATAAATATTTTGCATATTATGCAATAAATAAAATAATATTTACTTGTATTGTAGGATTTGCCAAAAGCCTTTACTGCCCCTGCGCGCCTGACAAGCGCATACTACTATACAAACGTCATGGAAGAGCAGGATTATTCGCATTGTAGCCCACTTTTTCAGTGTTTGGATTACGATAGTTTTGCAATCAACACGAAGTGAGATCAGAGATTCACTGATGCCACCGCGAAACAAACAAATAAGGGTGATATGGATATTAAACTTGCAGGGGATATGTTGGTATTGTTTGATCAAACTTATTATGTATCTTATTTTGAGGGATGGAGTTTCTTGCCAACCGGTTGAGGCAACGCAACAGAAGTCGGCTCGAGTTACAGTTTTAAGTGTATTTTGATCTCAACAACGAATGGTTTNGTGCGCAAGTAGATTTCTTTGCGGCTTTGAAAGATCATTTCAAGGAAATTACTCGAAGACCTTAGAATGCTGAAGAGTAACTGCAAATTACAAAAGATGATCAATTTAGTAACACATTCGCAGAGCAGAGCATTATCAAAAACNNTTNCTGATGATCAGCAATTNAATACTTACCAACCGAGTGTTACTTGCGCACTCTGCCCGAGACTGGTTCAATTTCGTCAGAGTAATGATAAGCTTTATCCAAAATTTTATAATGCGCCAGTACCTAGTTTTGGCGAGTTAGACGCCGGCCTTTTGATTGTTGGACTTGCGCCCGGTTTAAAGGGTGCAAACCAGACAGGGAGGCCNTTCACCGGCGATTATGCTGGTGACCTTCTCTATTCGACGCTCATCAAACATGGNTTTGCTGAAGGTTTCTACAAAGCTAAAGCGGATGACGGGCTAACTCTTCTTGACACTCGCATCACAAACGCTGTCCGCTGCGTACCGCCCGAAAACAAGCCAGTAGGCGCCGAGGCTNCAAATTGCCGACCCTTCTTAGTGTCAGAAATAGCTTCAATGCAAAACCTAAAAGTCATTCTGGCTCTCGGCACCCTAGCACACAAAGCTGTCCTCGCTAGTCTAGGTCTAAAACAAAGCGCCGTAANATTTGCCCATAGTGCCTTCCACNACCTTGAAAACGGCGTTTGGCTNGCGGACAGCTATCATTGTTCACGGTACAATACAAACACTGGCCGCCTCACCGAAAAAATGTTTTCAAATGTCTTTTCAAAAATAAAGAGCCTCTTATATGAGNGGNGTAGTANAACGCCAAACGTTCGGGTTGACTAAATGCTTTGGTTTCTCTCCCCTGAGAACNTGTAGAATTTGAGACGCGGCCGAAAGGGAGAGCTCTTTCCTCGCCTCAACCGTAAGTCCAGCAGTGTGAGCAGTCATTATAAGATTATCCAAANGATTTAATGGNCTTTCAAAAGGAATGGGCTCTTCTTCGAATACGTCCAAGGCTGCACCAGCAATCCAATTTTCTTTCAAGGCCTCGACCAAATCTGACTGACAAACAATCCCGCCACGTGCAGTATTGAGAAAATAGGCATCTTTGCGCATTGATTTAAGAAATGAACGATCGACCATTCTAGTGGTCAGTTCATTAAGTTCCGCATGGATAGAAATAAAATCTACGAATGGTAATATTTCGTCTAATGACTTTACCTGTTTCGCAGGGCCAATTGTAGACGGCAACTCACTGATAAAGGGATCATAGACGAAAACATCCATACCAAACCCAACACTGCATTTGCGAGCGACCTCGGCACCTATGTCCCCACAACCGATTATCCCTATTGAATGCCCTTGCAGGTGGAAGCGTCTCGATGTTGCACCCTGCCCAAATCCGCCTCCCGCCCGAATTTCTTGGTCCGAAAGACGCACTTGCTTAGCCAGCTCCAGTAACAAGGCCAACGTGTGTTCAGAAACTGGTATACGGCCTACACCTGGGTTGTTAACTACGGCGATACCCGCTGCACTGGCTGCCTCAAGGTCTATAGAGTCAGTGCCACGTCCGGATGTACTAACAACAACTACATTTTCACTAGATTTGATAGCTGTAGCTGACAGCTTGCTCGGGTATCGGACGAAAACAGCACTCGCGTCTTTAATTGCAGATATGATACGTGTCTCAGTCGCACCCTCTAAGATTATTAGATCGGTAAACTGAGCTAACAGATCTAGACCTGCTTGATGGTACATAGACTCTAAAATCAAAGTACGGGGTTTACTGTGTATTTTAATTCCTCACCTCGAGTACTTAAGATCTAATGATTTAAAAAAGAACAAAAGGTTGTTCATACCTCCATCTTCATAAGAATACAAAGATCTCCATGCGTAGCGTTTTATATTGCTTAATTTTATTAATATCTCAGATTATCTCGGAAGTGCCGTCTTCCCCATCAAAAATTTATCAACGGCTCTTGCACACTGCCGTCCTTCGCGAATAGCCCAGACGACCAAAGACTGGCCGCGGCGCATGTCACCCGCTGCAAATACCTTAGGGATAGCTGTCTGATAATCTTGTGTATCAGCCTTAACATTACCGCGCTCATCTAAGCCCACACCCATTTCAGATAACATACCTTCATGTACGGGATGGACAAACCCCATGGCTAAAAGAACCAAATCAGCATCAAGCTCAAATTCGCTGCCGGGAATTTCCTTCATATCTTTATCCAGCCTAACGATACGAAGTTTTTCTAGTTTACCCTCAGAACCTATGAACTCCTTTGTAGCAACGCTAAAATCCCGCTCAGCGCCTTCTGCCTGACTTGATGACGTACGGTATTTTAACGGCCAAAAGGGCCAAGTCGTTCCTTTGTTTGGTGTCTCGGGAGGCATCGGCATAATTTCAAGTTGAGTTACTGATACAGCCCCCTGCCGAAAAGACGTTCCAATGCAATCCGACCCAGTATCGCCGCCCCCAATGACCACAACATTTTTCCCTTCGGCTGTTATGGGCTTAACCAAACCCAATGGCTCTTTCCCTACCCGCCGATTTTGTTGCGGAAGAAAATCCATTGCAAACTCAACGCCATCTAATTTCCGCCCCGGAACAGGCAAGTCACGACCCTTTTCTGATCCACCGGTTAAGATCACAGCATCGAAGCCCTCTAATAACTTCTCAGAAGCAACATCTTTGCCGATGTGAGTATTCATACGAAAAATTACCCCTTCAGCTGCCATTTGTTCAGCTCGCCTATCAATGAGGTGTTTCTCCATCTTGAAATCTGGAATACCGTAACGCAGTAGACCGCCAGCCTTGGCAGACTTTTCAAAAAGTGTCACCTCGTGCCCCACGCGAGCGAGTTGCTGAGCGCAAGTCATGCCAGCCGGCCCTGACCCTACAATAGCAATCTTTTTGTCAGTCTTAATCTCTGGAACCTGTGGCTCAATCCACCCATTTTTCCAGCCAGTATCCACTATGGTACATTCGATTGTTTTAATTGTGACAGGGCTATCATCAATATTTAATGTACACGCCTCTTCACAGGGAGCTGGGCACACTCGACCGGTAAACTCCGGGAAGTTGTTAGTAGAATGAAGAACTTCTAATGCATCCCGCCATTGTTCTTTATATGCGAGATCATTCCAGTCAGGTATTATGTTGTTAACAGGGCAACCATTATGACAATACGGTATACCACAATCCATGCACCGACTGCCTTGCTGCGCTACCTCGCGATTGTCCATGGGTATCAAAAATTCCCGAAAATGCCTTACACGGTCGCCCGCCGGCTCATATTTCCGGTCGTGACGGTCGATTTCGAGAAAGCCAGTTACTTTTCCCATAGCTACGCTCCCTCAGCGGTTAAATCTAGCTCCGGATCGTTACCCTGAACTTGCTGCATTTCTTCTAGTGCGCGACGGTAGTCAACAGGCATAACCTTAACGAATTTTGGAAGATATTCTTCCCAATTATCAAGTATGCGCCAAGCCCGTTCAGATCCGGCGTAATGGAGGTGTCTGCTGATAAGATGATGAATTCGCTTTGCGTCATTACGCGTCATGTCGTGCATGACATCCACGCGCCCATGTGTTTCAAGGTCACCCCCTTGATGCGCTAACTTCTCCAACAACACAGCCTCTTCAGGAACAGGCTCAAGCTCTACCATAGCCATATTACAACGAAGATCAAAGTCCCCCAACTCATCCAAAACATAGGCGACGCCACCCGACATACCGGCAGCAAAATTGCGGCCAGTTTGACCAATTACAACGACTACACCGCCTGTCATGTATTCGCAGCCATGATCGCCAACTCCCTCAACGACTGCTACTGCGCCTGAATTACGGACTGCAAACCGTTCACCCGCAACACCCCGGAAAAAACATTCGCCTTCGATAGCGCCGTACAGAACTGTGTTACCAACGATTATGCTTTCCTCGGGAATGATTTTGCATTCTTTGGGTGGTTTAACTATCAGCCTGCCACCGCTAAGCCCTTTACCAACATAATCGTTAGCTTCACCAGTGAGTTCTATTTCAACTCCCTTCGCCAGAAAAGCGCCAAAACTCTGGCCTGCTATACCTTGCAGCTTAATTTGTATGGTTTTGTCTTGTAACCCCTTGTGTCCATACCGTCTCGCAACCTCGCCAGACAACATGGCGCCAACAGATCGGTCGGTATTTTTGATTTTGGCTTCGACGAGGACCGCAGCGCCACCAGAAAGAGCGGGAGCCGCCTCAATTATAAGCTTTTGATCAAGCACATCATCAAGATTATGATCCTGGCGTTCACAATTATAAACAGGAGCGCCATTAGAATCTGGCATGTGGAGGAGCCGGCTAAAGTCGAGGCCCTTTGCCTTAAAATGTTGAAGAGCCTTATGCTGATCTAAGCAATCCATGCGCCCCACCATCTCATCCATGCTGCTAAATCCTAACTCCGCCATCAAGTGACGTACCTCCTCAGCAACGAAGAAAAGATAGTTGATGACATGTTCCGGTTTGCCGGTGAAGCGTTTCCTAAGCTCCGGATCAGTTGTAGCAATTCCAACGGGGCAGGTATTAAGATGGCATTTGCGCATCATAATACAGCCCGAAGCAATGAGTGGCGCGGTCGCAAAACCAAATTCGTCTGCACCAAGCAAAGCTCCAATGACAACGTCCCGACCAGTCCGCAAACCACCGTCGACCTGCACTGCTATTCTGGCTCGTAAATTGTTTAACACTAGTGTTTGGTGTGTCTCTGCAAGCCCAATTTCCCAAGGCGAGCCAGCATGCGCAATAGAAGTAAGAGGACTGGCGCCGGTGCCTCCCTCAAAACCCGAAATTGTAATATGATCGGCTTTCGCCTTTGAAACACCCGCTGCTATTGTCCCCACGCCGATTTCAGAGACAAGTTTTACACTCACGTCACCCATTGGGTTTGCATTTTTCAAATCGTATATAAGCTGCGCCAAATCTTCGATTGAATAAATATCATGATGTGGCGGCGGCGATATAAGCCCCACGCCTGGGGTTGACCGACGAACTTTCGCAATAACCGCGTCAACCTTATGTCCGGGCAGTTGCCCCCCCTCACCTGGCTTAGCACCCTGAGCCATTTTAATTTGCATCATATCGGAGTTAACGAGATACTCAGTTGTCACACCAAATCTACCTGAGGCGACTTGCTTAATGGACGATCTTTTGGAATCCCCGTTTGGCATTGGTGTGAAGCGATCTGGCTCCTCTCCACCCTCACCAGTATTAGACTTGCCGCCGATACGGTTCATTGCTATCGCTAAATTTGTATGGGCCTCTCTTGAGATCGATCCGAATGACATGGCCCCGGTGGAAAAGCGTTTTACAATTTCACTCGCTGGCTCGACGTCTTCTATCGGTACAGCGGGACCGATAGGCTTCAAGTCTATTAACCCACGTATCGTCATCATACGTTTTGTCTGCGCATTCACAATTTTTGCGAAAGTGGCGTAATCTTCAGCGTCTTCCGCACGTACAGCATGTTGAAGGTGCCCTACAGTTTCCGGTGTCCAGAAGTGTTGCTCACCGCGGATACGATAAGCATAGTCTCCACCAACATCCAAAAAGTTACGAAATATATGAACATCACCGTAGGCAATAGCGTGGCGGCGCACCGTCTCCTCTGCAATTTGCTCTAGTCCCACGCCTTCTATAGCGGAATGAGTACCAAAAAAATATTCGTCAAGGAATTCACTAGATAAACCGACCGCATCAAAAATCTGCGCCCCACAATACGATTGATAAGTAGATATACCCATCTTCGACATGACTTTAAGCATGCCTTTACCTATCGCCTTTACATAACGAGATCGGATCTCTTTGTCATTTAGCTTATCTGGCATTTCATCTTTCATGTCAGAAAGCGTCTCAAATGCGAGGTAAGGAACTATTGCCTCTGCCCCATACCCTGCCAACAAACAAAAGTGGTGTACTTCTCGTGCTTCACCTGTGTCAACAACAAGCCCGACGCCAGTCCGCAACCCTTTACGTACCAAATGATGGTGTACAGCCCCAGTGGCTAACAATGCAGGAATGGCAACTCGCTCTGCTCCTATGTGCCGATCACTCAAAATTACAATATTGTACCCGTTGTTGCAGGCTTCCCTAGCACTGTTGCGTAGCTGCTCAATAGCCTGACGCATCCCGCTTGCTCCCTCTTCCGCGGGATATGTAATATCAAGTGTTATAGACCGGAATTTTCCGTTTGTTATGTCACCAATAGCACGGATCTTGGCAAGCCCCTCATCTGTTAGAACAGGCTGCCTAACCTCAAGCCGACGATGTTCAGGATAGTGTTCGAGGCCAAGCAAATTTAAACGAGGTCCGATGTATGAGCTGAGCGACATCACTAATTCTTCACGAATAGGATCTATTGGTGGGTTGGTGACTTGAGCAAAAAGCTGCTTGAAATAGGCGTAAAGCAGTTTGGGCTTTTCTGAAAACGGAGCTGTCGGAATATCTAAGCCCATTGAACCAATCGCTTCCTGCCCAGTTGCAGCCATTGGTGTCATTAAAAACTTTAGGTCTTCTTGCGTGTAACCGAACGCCTGTTGCCTTTTGAGTATTTGTGGATCATTGAATATTGACTGTTGGTCTACGGGCTGGGGCGGTAATTTGCGTAAAGGCATGCGACTTTTTTCAAGCCACTCGTCATAAGGATGTTCTGTCGCCAGTTGTGTTTTTATTTCCGAATCATCAATGATGCGACCTTGCTCAAGATCTATGAGAAGCATTTTACCCGGTTGCAAACGCCACTTCTTTATTATTGTCTCTTCCGGGACTGGCATTACACCCATTTCGGATGCCATCAAAACGGTATCATCGTTGGTTACGAGGTATCGTGCCGGACGCAATCCATTGCGATCAAGTGTCGCGCCAACTTGCGTTCCATCTGTAAATGCAACTGCGGCAGGGCCGTCCCATGGCTCCATGAGGCCGGCATAATATTCGTAGAAAGCCCTGCGCTTTTCATCCATCAATTTATTGCCGCTCCAAGCTTCAGGAATCAAAAGCATCATTGCATGTGCAAGTGAGTACCCTCCTCTTAAAAGAAGCTCGAGGGCGTTATCAAAACACGCAGAATCAGACTGGCCTTCAGCAATGAGTGGCCAAACTTTATGCAAATCATCACCAAACAATTTTGACTCGATAGAGTCGCGACGCGCATTCATCCAGTTAGTATTTCCACGAACAGTGTTGATTTCGCCATTATGGCAGATCATGCGTAAGGGTTGAGCCAACTTCCATGTTGGAAAGGTATTCGTCGAAAACCTCTGGTGAACGAGTGCTAGCGCAGATTTGAGGCGACTATCTTGCAAATCGAGGTAAAAAACACCTACTTGGTCGGCCAAAACCATTCCCTTGTATAAAAGTGTTTGGGAGGAGAGTGAGGCCACGTAAAAATCTGCGAATTCCACTCCTAAAGAATCAATCTTAACCTCAGCCTGCTTCCGGATAACAAAAAGTTTACGTTCGAATGTGTTTGTGTCCTTGCACCCTTTACCCCGCTGAATAAAGATGTGTCTAATGCGGGGTTCCGTGGATTTAACCGAATAACCTAAATCGCTGCTGTCCACTGGGACGTCACGCCATCCGAGCAATATTTGCCCCTCTGCAATCACATATTGTTCAAGAATTTGTTCGCAAGCATTACGCAAATTATCGTCTTGCGGCAAAAATATTGCCCCAACGGCGTAATCACCAACGACTGGCAAATCGAGACCCAAACTGCCACATTCTGAACGCATGAATTCATCTGGGATCTGAATAAGAATACCCGCTCCATCACCCGCCTTTGGATCAGCACCAACAGCCCCTCTATGGGTAATATTACGTAAAATTTGTAATCCGTGTTGAACTATTTTGTGACTTTTCATACCCTTCAGGTTGGCAACAAAACCAATACCGCAGGCGTCGTGTTCATTACGACTGTCGTAGAGACCTTGAGGCTTTGGAAAGCCAATTGTGTTACGCTGGCCTCGATTAGACAACTTTTCATTCCCCTTTTAACCGCCAAGCCCAAAACTTGCCAATGGTGCAAATACGGACAATTAGCGAGATTTTTTTGTGTTTTGAAACACTTTTATTTGTCACCCCGTCAACAATAGTTTCCAAACTCTAGTCTGAACTTTTTAGCTCAACGGAGATCGAAATTTTGCAGCAAACATAAAAAATCAATCGAATGTTTTGTTCTTGGCTACATGTACTAAAGCTAGTTAACTACCTCAATGGTATCAAGTTGCCAGTCAACCTACCCGTGTATTCTATCAAAAATTTTTGTGCCAAGCCATTGAATTTACGAAGGAATATTGAAGGACGAAAAACTGCGGCATAATCACGCGCTTATGATTATTTTGCCTCTAATATCTCTATGAGCAAACCCAGAGCTGCCCCTGTAAAAGCAGACATATTAAATGCCCGATTATCATTCCCGGTTTTCATGCTACGCGTACAATTGTATGCTCCTGAAATCGCGATTACCGTATGACCTGCAGGGTCACCATAGCGATTACCAAACGGGCCAGAAGCTCCACTTTCGGCGATCCCCCAGTCAGCAGCAAGTGCAGTTTTACACCGTTCTGCGAGTAAGGCAACGTAAGGCTCTGTCGCGCTACGAAGTCCCGCCCTATCGACTTCATCTTGTTTTATCCGAAACAATGCTTCTCGAGCTCGAGCGGTATAGACGACAGCTCCGCCTAGGTAAAATTCCGACGCACCCGGAACTGCCAACAATGTCGATGAAATAAGGCCTCCTGCTGATGATTCAGCCACAGCAATTGTCTCTTTTCGCGCTTTAAGCAGAGAGCCAGCTGTTTCCCCTAGAATAGTGATATCTTTCATCCATAATATTCCTTAGATATATCTTTATTTGCCTGAGAATTAATTCGCTGTGTAAGCCACCAACAATTAAACCCATATCAAGGGCATTCAATTTTATTAATCAGTTCTGTCAACGTCACTTATAGTGCCAGAACTTGATACCAGAGGTTTTAGATTCGCTTAACTTGAATTTGGAATGAAATTAATATTTGTTATAGGGAAAAGGAGAACTCTAGATCTAATAATATGGATTTAGTAAAGAATTGATTGCTTGCTTGATATGAAAAACAGCTGAATAGATCAGGGTAATCAATGTGATAATCAAATCTATCGTGCCAGTTGGTATCGCGGCCCCGCTGATCGGGCCAATCAAAATGGCCAAAAGTCAACACACAAGCGCAAAGAGCATGCTTGTTCGGATCGAGGACACCGACGGAAATACCGGATGGGGTGAAGCTGCAGAGGCTCCGATGATGAATGGCGAAACTGTGCCTGGCATGATAGCCGCTGTTTTGTATCTTGTTCCATTACTTGAAGGGCTCGAAATTCCCGATCCACAGATATTTGTGGATATCGTAACACCAATGATTGTAGGGAATCATGGAGCCATTGCTGCCCTCGATATTGCAATCTATGACCTAGTGGGGAAACGTGACCGTCTGCCGGTTTATGAATTGCTAGGCGGTAAAAAACGCGATCACGTATCGGCCCTTTGGATGTTAGCTGCAAATGAAATTGAAAAAGACACCCTCACTGCTAGACGGAAGGCACAAGAGGGTTTTTCGGCTTTCAAGATCAAGGCTGGAATTAATGCGATCAGTGATGACCTTGACCGGTGTAGAGCCGTGCGTAAAGTAGTAGGCACATTTCCGCGCATCTCTGCGGATGCGAATATGGGCCTTACCTTCGAGGATGCTATTGAATTTGCACAAGCTGCGCAGAGCGCTGGCGTAGACTTTATTGAACAACCAATTGATTCTAACGATTTAAGCGGAATGGCCCATATTAACGCAGCGGCTGGACCAGCAGGTGTCTGCGCAGACGAGGGAATCCGCAGTCTTTCTGATATCACCAGACACTTTGAAACAAAGGCCGCAACCGGTGTTGGGCTGAAAGCAATAAAGTTAGGTGGGCTCACTCGCATGTTAGAGGCGGCAAATTGTGCTAACGATCTCGCACTTCACGTTAATATAGCAGGAAAAGTAGCCGAGACAGCTGTTGCTAGCGCTGCGATCATTCATCTGGCAGTTGCAGCACCCCAAGTCGATTGGGACATTAGTGTTACATGTCAATATGTTGCACGAGACGTTGCTGACAATCCCCCCACCGCTGTCGACGGAAAATTACATGTTCAAGATGCNCCGGGACTAGGCATCAGAATTGACGAACAANCTATAGAGGGGATGATTATTTAGATAAAATACTCATNACCTACTATTTTATAACTCCGATACTCGAACCTTTATCGGGCAAATCAAACCCAATACCCANAAGCCCGCCNAAGATACTATGGAGCCTTTTGATATCGTCGGCCGGCAACGGGCCCCTGTTAATAGATCTTATATTTTCCCTTAGATGCTCCTCAGTGCCCGTGCCAAAAAGAACGACATCTACACCAGGCTCNTGCCGAACAAACCTGTAAGCCGCATCGGTGAGACTTTTAGCCCCATTATCGTGAATTAAAAAATCTAATGGGTTGTCTTTCTTTGCCATANCATCCGGCACTTTTCCTTCATCTGCTAATTGTCTGACTGTTCGACGCAAATATTCGGGTTGGCTGAAAATGTTGCGCACAACAAACATTAGAAGTGTCCCTATTTTTTTGTTCAAAATATTGGGGAAAAGTTTTGCGCGCGCGGTTTGGTTCATCATATTATACCCAAGCATAATCACAGACCAAACCTCATCATGAACGGCTCGCGTCAACATCTCATGCGTTGGGTCATTAGGAGACGTTTCTGTAATCCCGAGAAATCTCACTTTACCATCTGTTTTAGCNTTTTCTAACGCTGGCAATATGTCTTGCATAACCTGNTCGTAGCGAGTTGGATGAACACCATGCATATGCAAAATGTCCACATAGTCGGTTTGAAGTTCCCGAAGCCCATCTTCAAGTTTCTTCACTACATCATTGCCACTTCGCGGTGAATTGGCGTCTCCGATGTTACATTTGGTGGATATTACAAACTTTTGACGGTCGTATCCGTTCAACGCTTTTCCTACTATCGGGGCTGTTTTGTANGACTCTGCTGTGTCAAAAAGCGTTACGCCAAGATCATAAGCAACTTTGACAAGCCTCACTGACTCCGCTTCTGTTCTCCCTACGCGCATCCCCAATCGACTATTGCCGCCGCAACCAAGCCCTGCCACGCTTACTTTTANTCCGGTATCGCCAAGCATTGTGTAATTCATGATTCCAAACTCTCTGCATAGTTTTTTTTTTGAGAACATATGTGCTAAAATTTGATCCATTTTGCAGTTTGNATCGGTTTAANGATGGNTGCTCTTCGAGCACCTTTTTATTCGCATCGCATCAGTACAGGAATGTATATTCTGAAAGTTAAACCGCANTNTGACTATNGATCTAANNTNAATAACGTNNTNNATTNTACNTACANGCNTTTTGTANNCTTCACAGTAATCGGCTTAAAAGACTTTTTANGTTTAATTTTCATCAACGATTGGGTTTTGAAGAACTCCCAAACCCTCAATTTCTACCTCAATCGTATCGCCGCTGCGCATCCAAACTGGAGGCTGGCGTGCGTGCCCTACGCCGGAAGGTGTTCCACTTACTAGAATATCACCCGGTTCCAAAGTAAGGCATTCGGTAAGCAGCATCAATGCNTCTGCGATATCAAATATCATATTCGAAGTATTGTCGTTCTGCATGACCTGACCATTCAAACGTGACTGAATGGAGAGACCGGCCCCACCTGGCGGCACTTCATCCACGGTAATAAAATCGGGCCCGAATGCACCGGTGTTATCAAAATTTTTACCTATACAATATTGCTGGGTCTTGCGTTGCCACTCGCGAACAGAAGCTTCATTAAAGATTGAATAACCTGCCACGAGGTCCAGCGTCTCCTCGCGAGACATATGCCTGTCACTGCGTTTGCCTATAACAGCAACCAACTCAGCCTCATAATCCAATGTTTCAGAAACTTTTGGCCGTATTATTGGCTGTTTGTGCCCCGTTAAACTAGTCGCGCCTCGCATGAAAAATGAAGGGTAATTAGGCCTATCATGTCCACCTTCAGCCGCATGTGCTGCATAGTTTAACCCAATGCAAATTATTTTTGGGGGCCTAGGAATGACAGGAAAGAATTTGATAGAATCGACAGACAATCGCTCTCGTGCGGATTCAGCAGCTATTTTAGCCTCCTCAAAGATACCGTCATCAGCCTCAAGCACCGCTAGTANTGTGTTTGGCAAGCTTGGGTCGGCTTTGGATANATCAACAACCTCNTCGCCAAGACGCACTCCAAGTTTNGGTAATCCTTCCGATTCAAAAGTTACGAACCGCATTGNCNCTCCATTNATNNTTTTACCCCAGTACAANTTGTAAACTAANTATCAGTGCAGCGAGCCAACAAAANGCAGGNAAAAAAATTCTGTCCGCGCNAATCNCANCAAAATANCATNAAACCNNATTTTNTTTTAGTTACTTTTTTCTCATGGGAAATGAATNNTGTAAANCCTANAGNAAATGNCCTCNTNGNATNNATNTTATGTAACTTAAANCGGCGTCGCTTTAATATCNTGAGCNACGCNNAAATATNNATTCGCAACACCAAGNNTAAGAGTGAGTGAGANCNAGTATTTCGTATTCATNACCGAGAAAGTAACACTGCACTTNNAAATATCATGCAATCNATTTTTGATTTATTTANTNTAAATGCAAGTCATCAATAACATTNTATGACCGTCATNATATTACCCTGCACAAAANNACTCACTATCNAAAAGGAAACCTANATGCCATATGCCANTACNGATGACGGAGTAAANCTGTTTTATGAAGAGGTCGGTAATGGAACGCCCATTATTTTCATTCATGAATTCGCAGATGACCTTCGNTCTTGGGAGCCGCAAGTTCAATNTTTTGCTCGTACTCATAGGTGCATTTTGTTTAATGCGCGGGGCTATCCNCCCTCTGAAGTGCCNAAAAACTGGGAAATGTATAGTCAGATGCGTGCAATGNATGACGTGCGTGATATTCACGAACACCTTAAGTTGAAGAGAGCACACATTGTTGGTTTATCTATGGGCGGTTTTGCGTCCCTTCATTTCGGACTCAATTATCCTCAAAAGTCACTTTCAATAACCGTAGCAGGCTGTGGATACGGTTCCGGCAGTGATAAAAAAATCTGGAAGGAAGAAACAACAGAAATAGCTCAAGATTTTCTCAAGAATGGAATGAAAAATGCTGGAAAAAAATACGTAGAAGGTCCCACACGGGTGCAATTTCAAAACAAGGATCCCCGTGGATATGGAGCTTTCGTCCAACGTTTCAATGAGCACTCTCCGCTGGGTTCTGCAAACACCTTCTTAGGAGTCCAAGGCAGGAGGCCTTCAGTATATGAGTTCCAAGAAGGGCTCCAAGAGCTGGATATCCCGTGTCATATAATGACGGGTGACGAGGATGACCCATGCATTGAGCCTAATATTTGGATGAAGAAAATTATTCCATCCGCCTGGCTGAGCGTCTTTCCACGATCCGGTCACGCCATCAATCTCGAGGAGCAAACTCTCTTCAATCAACTTACAGCAAGCTTTTTCCAATCCGTAGAAAGTGGCCAGTTTCGTAATCGTGACCCTCGCAGTTTAGGCAGAAGCATATCTGGAATGAACTCATAAAAGTAGTACTTTTAAGACACAATTCTGCAAAGTTACACTTCTTCACCCGATCGCTTGGAAACCCATAATGATCTTGTTCAGGAAAAAGTTTTCTAGACCGACTATCAATTTCAACTAACCTGCAAAGGATAAAATCAACAATATAATTGCCACGAAATTCATTGTGATAAGAATGAGTTACTGTTCATTCATACGTATTATTAAAAGGCATGACTTTTTTCCAAACTCTTACCAAACTTAAGGACGCACAAATAATCATTATCGGCTCTATTGGCAGCCGATATTTAGGGGAGGCTACCGGACCATTAATTAGTAGAAAATATAGGACAGCGAACATTACAAAAATGGCCGCCCAAGGGAAACGACTCCAAACTAAAAAAAGTCCATAAAGGCTTAGTATCAAGGTTATTACGCTGCCTAAAACACCTAAAATAAATAATATCAGATAAATAGAACCATTTCCCTGAACATATAGTAAAACTTTAGTTATGAAAAATTATTTAGATGAAATAGAGAAAAAGTTAAAAGATAATATCAAGATAGAGAGTCTGGAAATTGTTGATAATTCTTTTAAACATCGTAAACATAAATTTTTTGACTCAAAAAAATATCATTTAAAATTAAATAT
>PBCW01000049.1 GCA_002718015.1 Rhodospirillaceae bacterium | reverse complement strand
CAACACCAGCGCCAACAGTTTTGCCGCCTTCGCGAATTGCAAAACGCAAACCCTCATCCATAGCAATTGGCGCAATTAAGTTTACACCCATAGAAATATTGTCCCCAGGCATTACCATTTCTGTTCCTTCTGGAAGCTCCACCGTACCCGTGACATCTGTAGTTCGGAAATAAAATTGCGGCCTGTAATTTGAGAAAAATGGCGTATGCCGACCACCCTCATCCTTGGTTAAAATGTAGCACTCGCATTGGAATTTTGTATGTGGCGTAATCGATCCCGGCTGCGCTAACACCTGGCCACGCTCCACCCCTTCACGCTCAATACCACGAAGTAAAGCACCAATATTATCCCCTGCCTCGCCTTGATCCAACAGCTTCCGAAACATCTCAACACCAGTGCAAACNGTCTTNCCTGTGTCNCGAATGCCAACTATTTCTATTTCGTCACCGACATTCACCACTCCGCGCTCTACACGCCCCGTCACAACCGTGCCACGACCAGAAATTGAAAATACATCTTCAATCGGCATCAAAAATGGTAGATCTTTAGGGCGATCAGGCTGTGGCACATAATCGTCAACACACTTCATCAACTCAAGAATTTTATTGGCACCCGTATCCGGATCACTGCCCTCTAATGCGCCCAAAGCTGTCCCNGCCACAATCGGAATATCGTCGCCCGGGAAATCATAACTCGATAAAAGCTCGCGCACTTCAAGCTCAACTAACTCTAACAGCTCCTCATCATCTACCTGATCAACTTTATTCAAAAACACCACTATGGCCGGAACCCCAACTTGGCGCGCCAACAAAATATGCTCTCGCGTCTGAGGCATCGGGCCATCTGCGGCATTAACAACCAAAATGGCGCCATCCATTTGCGCCGCACCTGTAATCATATTTTTCACGTAGTCAGCGTGACCNGGACAATCTACGTGCGCGTAGTGCCGGTTTTCCGTCTCATACTCAACATGAGCTGTGTTGATGGTAATACCACGCTCTTTCTCTTCAGGCGCCTTATCAATGTCCGCATAATCTGTAAACGTAGCACCTCCCGTATCAGCNAATACTTTGGTGATCGCTGCGGTCAACGTTGTCTTGCCGTGGTCAACGTGTCCAATTGTACCAATATTACAATGCGGCTTTGTGCGTTCAAATTTTTCTTTCGCCATCTTGGCCTCCGTCTATTAAAATCTCGTTTCAAGCGAGGTTAGCTCGCACTTCTTCCGCAACCGCTTCCGGCACTTTTTCATAATGATCAAATTGCATGGTAAACTGAGCGCGACCCTGACTTGATGATCTCAAAGTGTTGATGTAGCCGAACATGTTAGCAAGAGGGACCATAGCATCAATAACGCGTGCATTCCCGCGCTGATCCATACCCCCTACCTGCCCACGCCGACTGTTTAAGTCACCAATAATATCTCCCATATATTCCTCGGGCGTAATTACTTCGACTTTCATAATCGGCTCTAGCAATTTTGGCCCGGCACTCTGAACTGCCTCCCTAAATGCAGCCCGAGCTGCAATTTCAAATGCCATAACAGAGGAATCAACATCATGAGATGCCCCATCAACCAATGTTGCCTTGAAATCGATAACGGGAAAGCCGGCCAAAACCCCATTTTCGCGCTCGCTGTTTAAACCTTTTTCAACGCCCGGTATATAATCTTTAGGAACTGATCCACCGACAACCTTACTTTCAAATTCGTAACCATCCCCTGGCTCACATGGCTCAAACTCAATAATGATACGAGCGAACTGTCCTGAACCACCGGTTTGTTTCTTATGGGTATAATCACAAGTATAAGGCTTTGTGATAGTCTCCCTGTAGGCCACCTGTGGAGCGCCTATGTTAGCGCCAACCTTAAACTCTCTCAGCAACCGGTCTATAATGATTTCCAGGTGGAGCTCTCCCATTCCCTTAATCACCGTCTGGCCCGTCTCTTCGTCCGAAGTTACCCTAAACGATGGATCTTCTTGTGCTAACCGCCCAAGCGCAGTCGACATCTTATCATGGTCGCCCTTAGTTTTAGGCTCGACCGCAATTTCGATAACAGGATCCGGAAATTCCATCTTCTCCAGGATGATGGGCTTACTAGCATCACATATCGTATCACCTGTAGTGACAGATTTGAGGCCAACCACTGCTACGATGTCTCCCGCACTCGCCTCATCAATCATTTCACGGTTATTAGCGTGCATCATGAGCATACGACCGACGCGCTCCTTCTGACGCTTGACTGAATTTACGACTGCAGCACCCTTAGAAAGTGTTCCAGAATAAATGCGCACGAACGTTAACGAACCTACATGCTCATCAGTCATAATCTTAAATGCTAGAGCAGCAAAAGGCTCATCGTCTGAAGACTGCCGTGTAGAGGATTCATCATTGTCAAGCAGACCCTTAACAGCAGGCACATCAACAGGGGACGGAAGAAAATCAACCACAGCATCAAGAAGTGGCTGCACTCCTTTGTTTTTGAACGCCGAGCCCAATAATACTGGAACGAATGCGCCCTCAACAGTGCCCCTACGAATACAGTCTAGCAGTTTTTCCTCGCTTGGCTCATCACCCTCGAGATAAGCCTCCATAGCCCCATCATCCTGCTCCACGGCCATCTCAACAAGCGTTTCCCGATACTCGGATACCTGATCCGCCAGTTCAGGCGGAATATCCGTGTATTCGAACTCAGCCCCGAGGGATTCATCTTTCCAAATCACAGCACGCATTTTGACCAAGTCAATGACGCCGACAAAGCTGTCTTCAGACCCAATTGGCAGCTGCGTCACCAGCGGCGAGGCACCTAAACGGTCTACAATCATATCTACGGTGCGAAAGAAATCAGCACCAGTCCTATCCATCTTATTCACAAAACAGATGCGAGGCACCTCGTACTTGTCGGCCTGCCGCCATACCGTTTCGGATTGGGGCTCAACACCCGCAACGCTATCGAATACTGCCACCGCGCCATCTAAAACACGCAAACTCCGCTCTACTTCAATGGTGAAATCAACGTGCCCGGGAGTATCAATTATATTCACACGACAATCCCGCCACTGGCAGGTTGTTGCGGCCGACGTAATAGTTATTCCTCGCTCCTGCTCCTGCTCCATCCAGTCCATCGTGGCGTTTCCATCATGAACTTCACCAATCTTGTGCGAACGTCCAGTATAGTAGAGTATTCGCTCAGTCGTAGTTGTTTTTCCAGCGTCAATATGGGCCATAATCCCGATGTTGCGATATTTTTCTATAGGGGTTGTGCGGGCTGTCATATTCATTTTCTCCGATAAACACTTATCACCAACGATAGTGAGAAAACGCTCGGTTGGCATCAGCCATCCTATGCGTATCTTCCCGCTTTTTCACAGCACCACCGCGATTATTAGCGGCATCGAGCAATTCCCCAGATAGGCGCTCAACCATTGTGTTTTCACTGCGACCACGCGCATTCTGTATTAGCCATCTAAACGCGAGCGCTTGGGCTCGATCAGCGCGTACATCCATTGGCACTTGATAGGTCGCTCCCCCGACACGCCGAGAACGCACTTCTAAGTGCGGCTTGACGTTATCCAATGCGTCGTGGAAAGACCGAACCGGGTCGTTTCCAGCGCGAGATTCGATGAGATCTAATGCCCCATAGACAATCCGTTCCGCCGTTGATTTCTTCCCGTGAAGCATAACGCTGTTAATAAATTTACTAACCACCACATCTCCAAATTTAGCATCAGGCAAGATTTCTCTTTTTTCTGCGCGGCGACGTCTGGACATCAAAAATTCTCCCTTAAATCCTATTATTTTGGACGTTTTGCGCCATATTTGGATCTGCGCTGACGACGATCATCCACACCTTGAGTATCCAAAGTTCCACGGACTATGTGATAACGCACACCAGGTAAATCCTTCACACGCCCACCGCGGATCATAACGACAGAATGCTCCTGAAGGTTATGCCCTTCACCAGGGATATAACTTGTAACCTCAAAGCCATTCGTAAGCCGCACGCGCGCCACTTTTCGCAAAGCCGAATTAGGTTTTTTAGGCGTTGTAGTATATACACGAGTGCAGACACCGCGTTTCTGTGGACACGCCTCTAAAGCTGGAACTTTGTTTCGGACCGGCTTTTCTTTTCGACCCTTTCGGATCAGCTGGTTAATTGTCGGCATTTATACCTACCAATTTTCAATTTTTACCTTCGGTTATGCAATCGCCTTACTGTTTTTATCAGAAACCACCATCATGACGGCCGAATCAGAGCCACACATGGCCCTCCATATGGCTACAAAAATCAGCCGACTCAACGGCTTATGTCAATAACGTCGTAATTCCAAGGACTGTGTCTAGCTCCTCACCGTGAAAAAACCAGCAATTAGCTACAACCAAACCCTTTGGGAAAGTGCGGCGGATACTAGTTACGCCAAACCTTAAGGTCAAGTAAAAGATAAAAGAATTATTTGGATCTCAAGTTTTACCTTTTTGTCTAATTTTTTCTATTTTCCAGCGACTTAACAATGCCGAGAACAAATTCAACTACTGTTTATGCCACCTCGGGTTGATCTTCCGCCGACCCATCAACCGCGACTTCAATAGGTGCTAGTAGCGGGTCATCCGCTTGAACCGCCGCTAATTCACGATCCCGTTCAGCGGCAATACTTTTCAAGCGATTCATCACGCTACCGGTACCAGCTGGTATCAACCGGCCAACAATAACATTTTCTTTCAATCCATCCAGCGGATCTATCTTGCCATTTACAGCAGCTTCTGTGAGGACTCGGGTGGTTTCCTGGAATGAGGCCGCAGAGATAAACGATTTTGTTTGAAGCGATGCTTTGGTTATCCCTTGGAGCACAGGAATGCAATCTGCTTGCTTTCCTCCGTCATCTTTGGTGCGCTTATTGACTGTTTCAAACTCATCCTGATCGACNTGNTCTCCGCTTAAAAATATTGTGTCTCCAGGGTCACAAACCTCTACNTTTTGCAACATCTGGCGACAAATAACCTCAATATGTTTATCGCTAATCTTCACNCCTTGNAGCCTATATACGTCTTGAACTTCTTTGATNAGNTAATCTGCCAGTGCCTCNACACCNAAGACTTCGAGAATATCATGNGGCACAGGGTTGCCGTCCATGAGCAAGTCCCCCTTCTCCACGCGATCCCCCTCCTGAACGGTAATGTGCTTACCCTTTGGTATCATATATTCGCTTGGCTCCTGGGACTCATCATCGGGTATTACCAAGATACGGCGTTTTGTTTTGTAATCTTTGCCAAACTCTACTCGTCCATCGGTGCCTGCAATTATGGCGTATTCCTTTGGGCGACGTGCTTCGAATAATTCAGCCACACGCGGTAATCCGCCGGTAATGTCACGCGTTTTCGATGCTTCACGTGGAATGCGGGCGATAACGTCTCCCGCCTTAATTTCCTGACCATTTTCGACAGAGAGAATTGCATCAACTGAGAGAAAATACCGCGCTTCAAGATCATTAGATAGCTTAACTACCTGACCACGCTTATTACGAAGGGTAACCCGAGGCCTAAGGTCTGCACCTTGTGGTTGTTGTTTCCAATCAATCACGACTTTACTTGCTATTCCCGTAGTCTCGTCTGTGACTTCACGCATTGATACGCCTTCGACCAAATCCACAAAGTTAGCAATACCATCTTTTTCAGTAATGATTGGTATGGTGTATGGATCCCACTCAGCCAAAAGAGCACCCTTACTGACCGTACCGCCATCCTCTATCAGAAGTCGAGCCCCATAAGGAATACGGTGTCGTGCTCGTTCACGGCCTTGCGCATCCAAGACACAGACATCGGTATTACGATTCATAACAACTGGCTTGCCGCCGGAGTCAACCACAATATTTTTATTTTCCACTCTGATTGTGCCGTCAATAGAAGCTTCATGAGTTGCCTGCTCAGCAACCTGTGCTGCACCGCCTATGTGAAATGTCCGCATCGTCAATTGGGTTCCCGGCTCACCAATTGATTGAGCGGCGATAACTCCTACTGCCTCACCAATGTTCACTTCAGTTCCACGAGCTAAATCACGGCCATAGCATTTGGCACACACACCGCCAGAAGACTCACACGTTAAAACCGAACGCAACATCACACTATCAACGCCACATTCATTAATCACTTCGGCGTCATTTTCAGCAATCATTTCGCCAGCCTTAACGAGGACCTTACCACTGGTTGGATCTGATATATCAACTGATGCATAACGACCAACGATACGCTCCGGAAGTTCTTCAATGACATCTCCGCCTTCTATCACAGCACGGAGAGTTAAACCCTTCTTGGTTCCACAATCTTCTTCCACCACAATACAGTCTTGCGCAACATCAACAAGGCGTCGGGTCAAGTAGCCGGAGTTGGCGGTCTTCAGCGCAGTATCAGCAAGACCCTTGCGGGCTCCGTGAGTAGAGTTGAAGTACTCAAGCACGGTCAAACCCTCTTTGAAGTTCGAGATAATTGGTGTTTCTATAATTTCACCGGATGGCTTAGCCATCAAACCTCTCATGCCTGCAAGTTGCTTTATTTGAGCTGCAGAGCCACGAGCACCCGAGTCAGCCATCATATACACAGAGTTTATATCACCCCCGGCACCAGTCTTCATCGCACCCATCATTTGATCAGCAACCTTGTCACTACAATCCGACCAGACATCGACGACTTTATTGTATTTTTCACCGCGAGTTATTAAGCCGTCGAGGTATTGCTGCTCATACTCCTTAATTTGCTCTTTGGCATCGTTTATCAGTTCTCCCTTCTGTTCGGGGATAACAAGATCGTCCTTTCCAAATGAGAGGCCCGCTACACAGGCTTGGCGAAAGCCCATGCCCATTAGCCGATCCGCAAAAATACAAGTTTCCTTCTGACCACAATGACGATAGACCTCGTCTATAACGAAGGA
This sequence comes from Rhodospirillaceae bacterium, assembly GCA_002718015.1. Taxonomy (GTDB): domain Bacteria; phylum Pseudomonadota; class Alphaproteobacteria; order UBA8366; family UBA8366; genus UBA8366. Next base: position 9,090 of record PBCW01000049.1, on the reverse strand, counting down.
GATTTCTTTTTTTGTCAAAAGCTGATTGACCAAAGTAAAAGGAGTTTTTCGGTTTTTGGGCAATATACTGGCTAGGAGCATCCGCCCTGGCGTTGCCTTAACCACAACCTGTTTTTCCTCACCGTCNTCGTCTAATATGGTGTGTCTGGCCTTAATAGTGCTGTTGAGATGCACTGCGTTGGTGGCTAGCGCATGCTCTATTTCACCAACATTTCCAAAGCGCGGCACTAAGTGCGCACTCAACTTACCGGCCTTTATTGCTTTAAAAGTCTTCGAAGCTTCATCAACGTCGATATCGACCACTTGCCGAGGATTATCTGGATCAACCACGATTACATCATCTGTCTCAATGGCAGCCACAAAATCAGCCTCATGGGAAAAGTCCGTTTTTGCGCCAACTTCCCAGGGACGTTCATGGCTCATGTAATATAATCCGAGCACGATATCCTGCGAAGGTACGATTATTGGTTTTCCATTGGCTGGCGACAAAATATTATTCGTTGACATCATCAGGACACGAGACTCAAGCTGCGCTTCCATCGAAAGGGGAACGTGCACCGCCATCTGATCCCCGTCAAAGTCTGCATTGAAAGCAGCGCAAACGAGAGGATGTAGTTGAATAGCCTTGCCCTCTATGAGCACCGGCTCAAATGCCTGAATGCCAAGACGATGTAGTGTGGGCGCTCGATTAAGAAGAACAGGGTGCTCACGGATAACCTCTTCTAATATATCCCAGACCTCAGGACGCTCTTTTTCTACCATGCGCTTTGCAGCCTTGATCGTTGACGCCATACCGTAAAGCTCAAGCTTGGAGTAAATAAACGGCTTAAATAGCTCAAGCGCCATTTTTTTAGGCAAGCCACATTGATGAAGTAACAATTCTGGCCCAACAACAATCACTGATCGTCCCGAATAATCAACGCGTTTTCCCAACAAATTCTGCCGGAAGCGACCCTGTTTACCTTTTAGCATGTCAGACAACGACTTTAACGGGCGCTTATTTGCGCCGGTAATAACACGACCACGCCGACCATTATCGAAAAGCGCATCAACTGACTCTTGGAGCATGCGTTTTTCATTACGGACGATTATTTCAGGCGCCCTAAGATCCATGAGACGTTTGAGTCGGTTATTCCGATTTATGACCCTGCGATATAAGTCATTAAGATCAGATGTTGCAAAACGCCCCCCATCTAAGGGCACTAATGGTCTAAGTTCAGGCGGAATCACTGGTACAACATTCAAGATCATCCATTCAGGGCGCGCGCCAGATTGAATGAACGCTTCAAGAAGCTTCAATCGTTTAACGTATTTTTTGCGTTTTGCTTCCGAGCCTGTCTCTTTGAGATCAATCCGAACTTGCTCTCTCTCTGCCTCAAGGTCAATTTCTAACAACATATCGAGGAGTGCTTCGGCACCGATTTTTGCTTCAAACCCGTCAACCCCGAATTCATCTATGGCGTCAATATATTCTTCCTCACTGAGGAGTTGCTTGTCGTTAAGTGTTGTCATACCCGGGTCAAGGACTAGGTGATTTTCAAAGTAAAGAACACGCTCCAATTCTTTTAGGGTCATATCGAGCAGAAGACCAATCCTGCTCGGCAAAGATTTCATGAACCAGATGTGGGCAACGGGCGATGCCAACTCAATGTGGCCCATCCTTTCACGCCGCACTTTGGATAGGGTCACTTCGACACCGCATTTTTCGCAGATGATGCCGCGATATTTCATCCGTTTGTACTTGCCACACAAACACTCATAGTCTTTTATCGGACCAAAAATACGAGCGCAAAACAGACCATCACGCTCTGGCTTAAATGTCCTGTAGTTAATGGTCTCTGGTTTTTTTATCTCACCAAACGACCAGGATCGAATGCGGTCTGGACTTGCAATTGAGATACGTATGTGATCAAACCCTTGTGCACCTGCAGGTTGACCAAAAAAATTCATCAACTCACTCATTTACTCAATCTCCCAACTAAATCACTTTAAACAGTGGTTGCGTGTTATTAACGATGCACACATCCGATTAAAAGTTCTCTTGGATCAGTTCAACGTTAAGCCCTAAAGACCGAAGCTCCTTAACTAACACATTGAACGACTCAGGGATTCCAGCCTCGAACGTGTCATCACCCCGAACAATCGCCTCATAGACCTTCGTCCGGCCTGACACGTCATCGGATTTAACCGTTAACATTTCTTGAAGTGTGTAAGCAGCGCCATACGCTTCAAGCGCCCACACCTCCATTTCACCAAATCTTTGACCACCAAACTGCGCTTTCCCACCGAGGGGCTGCTGAGTAACAAGGCTGTAAGGACCAATTGAACGAGCGTGTATTTTGTCGTCCACCAGATGGTGTAATTTTAACATGTAGATATAGCCAACGGTAACATCTCGTGAAAATGTTTCACCAGTCCGGCCATCGATAAGCGTCGATTGGCCCGATTCGGCAAAGCCTGCCTGCTTCAAAGCTACGACTATGTCCGATTCCACTGCACCGTCAAAAACCGGAGTTGCAAATGGAACACCCTTTACGACATTGTTTGCTAACTCAAGCGCTGCCTCATCATCCATCCCTTCGATAGATTCCTGAAAGATTTCTTTTCCGTACGCTGATTCAAGCTTTTTCCGTAAATCTGAAGTTGATTTGCCATTACTGCCAACTTTATATGCGGCTAACGCATCTCCTATTTGTTGTCCTAAACCTGCGGCGGCCCATCCAAGGTGGGTCTCTAATATCTGACCCACGTTCATTCTGCTTGGTACCCCAAGCGGATTAAGAACCACGTCAACCGCTGTACCATCTTCAAGATATGGCATGTCTTCCACTGGCATTATTTTAGAAATTACACCCTTATTTCCGTGACGACCAGCCATCTTGTCACCGGGCTGTAATTTGCGTTTTACCGCCACAAAAACTTTTACCATTTTCATGACACCTGGAGGTAATTCGTCGCCACGCTGAAGCTTATCTACCTTATCCTCAAACCGGCTCTGCAAAACCCCGGCGGATTCATCGAAAGTCTTCTTCATAGCCTCTAATTCATCGTTAACTGTATCATTCTTGACAACGATTTGTCGCCACTGCCCAGGTGTAAAGTCCGATAGAAAAGGCTCAGTTATTCTTTTGTTATTTTCCATTCCTTTAGGACTAGACGCTGTTGTTTGATTAACCAGCTTGTCCTTAAGGGAGTTGAAGAAGGAACGCTCGAGTATTGCCTTCTCGTCGTCCCGATCTTTTGCCAGTCTCTCAATTTCTTGACGTTCAATCGCCAAGGCGCGCTCGTCTTTATCAACACCGCGACGCGAAAACACCCGAACTTCTACTACTGTGCCTTGCCCACCGGGCGGTAGTTTTAACGACGTGTCTCGTACATCAGATGCTTTCTCACCAAAAATTGCACGCAGCAATTTTTCTTCCGGCGTCATAGGAGACTCACCCTTTGGCGTTACTTTACCAACAAGAATGTCACCTGAATTTACTTCAGCTCCGATACAAACTATTCCAGCCTCGTCAAGATCCTTAAGCGCCTCCTCACCGACGTTTGGAATATCGCGGGTGATTTCCTCTTGGCCAAGCTTAGTATCTCGAGCCATGATTTCGAATTCTTCAATGTGAATAGAAGTAAACACATCATCTCGAACGATTCGTTCTGATATTAGAATAGAGTCTTCGAAATTATATCCATTCCAGGGCATGAACGCGACCAGTACATTACGCCCTAACGCTAACTCCCCAAGCTCAGTTGAGGGACCGTCTGCGACAATATCACCCTTTGCAACTACATCTCCAACTTTCACTAACGGGCGCTGATTTATGCAAGTATTCTGATTAGAGCGCTGGAACTTTGAAAGATTATAAATGTCCACACCAGGTACATCAGCAGCAGTCTCTTCGGTGGCCTGCACAACAATTCGAGTCGCATCAACCTGGTCTACAACCCCCGAGCGATCTGCAACTATTGCTGCACCGGAGTCACGCGCAACCCTCTCCTCCATACCTGTGCCAACCAAAGGGGCATCAGCCTTCAGTAAAGGTACGGCTTGTCGCTGCATATTCGAGCCCATTAAAGCTCGGTTCGCATCGTCATTTTCGAGAAATGGTATTAACGCAGCGGCAACTGAGACGATTTGTTTTGGCGAAACATCAATAAAATCAATATCCTCTCGCATCGCCATAATGTATTCACCGCCCTCACGACAGCTAACAAGCTCCTCTACAAACCTGCCTCGCCCATCCAAAGCTGCGTTAGCCTGCGCCACTGTGTAGCGTCCCTCGTCCATGGCGGACATATAAATCACTTCGTCTGTGACTTTACCAGCCGTAACAACCCTATACGGAGTTTCGATAAATCCATACTGATTAACTCGCGCAAATGTTGCTAACGAGTTTATCAAACCAATGTTCGGGCCCTCTGGAGTCTCGATTGGACATATGCGGCCATAATGAGTGGGGTGAACGTCGCGAACTTCGAAGCCCGCTCGTTCTCGAGTTAAACCGCCAGGGCCTAGGGCAGATAAACGCCGCTTGTGAGTAATTTCGGACAACGGATTTGTTTGATCCATGAATTGAGAGAGCTGTGAAGAACCGAAAAACTCGCGCACAGCAGCCGCTGCCGGCTTAGCATTTATTAGATCATGNGGCATTACACTATCGATCTCGACTGTGCTCATNCGCTCCCNGATAGCNCGCTCCATGCGCAATAACCCTACTCTATATTGATTTTCAAGCAGCTCTCCAACAGAACGGACTCGTCTATTACCCAAATGATCAATATCATCAATATCTCCACGACCATCTTTTAGTCCAACGAGCACTTTTAGNATTGCCAAAATATCTTCCTTACGAAGTACTCTCATCTGATCATCTGTTTCTAAATTNAGNCGAGAGTTCATTTTGACCCTTCCTACGGAGGACAGATCGTAACGCTCTGGATCAAAGAACANGCTNTTNAATAGCGCCTCCGCAGTCTCCAAAGTAGGNGGCTCACCGGGACGCATCACTCGATAGATATCAATCAACGCATCTTCGCGGTTATTATTTTTCTCTATTTCCAANGTATTNCGAACATATGGTCCAACGGAGCTGTAATCAATCGCCAGAATAGGGAGNTGTCGGAAACCTACCTCTTTTAAACTTTCAAGAAGTTCTGNTGTGACCTCTTCTCCAGCCTCGGCATAGATTTCACCTGTNTTCGTATTAACCAAATCATTGGCAACAAAACGTCCGAGAATAGCCTCCGACGGCAACAAAATATCTTTGAGTTTTCCATCCTCTAGCGACCGCAGCACTCTTGGAGTTAATTTGCGACCACTTTCAACCACNACTTTTTTTGTTTTTGCATCNGTAAGATCATAGTCCAATTTCGTGCCNTCNAAACGGGNAGGCTCAAACTTTGTTTTCCAACCACCATCAATTTCCGTGTANTCGATTGTNTCAAAAAAGAAGTTCAGNATATCNTCTTTCGTCATGCCNTGGGCCTCCCANGGCTCAAGANCNAGACCCTCGCGACTACGCTCTANACGCAAGGNTTCTGTANNATCTCCATCNAGAGCTAACATNAGAGTGGTTGCCGGNAATTTGCGNCGACGGTCAATACGCACATAGAGATTATCCTTGGCATCGAATTCAAAATCGAGCCAAGAGCCGCGATAGGGTATNACACGTGCCGCAAATAAATATTTCCCTGAGGAGTGCGTTTTCCCTCNATCATGGTCNAAGAATACACCTGGAGAACGATGCATCTGGCTAACTATTACTCGCTCTGTACCATTAACGACGAAAGTTCCGTTTGGCGTCATTAATGGCATATCACCCATATACACATCTTGTTCTTTGATATCGCGGATAGACCGTGCACCCGTTTCTTCATCCACATCCCAAACAACAAGGCGCAAAGTCACCTTAAGCGGCGCTGCAAAGGTCATATCACGCTGCTGACACTCTTCAACGTCATATTTTGGATCTTCTAACTCATAACTTACAAATTCCAGCTGTGCACGGCCGGAAAAATCGTTGATCGGAAATACGGTCTGAAATGCCTCTTCAAGACCAGAAGGCAGCATTGTGCCGTTTGAATCCACCGGCTCCAAGAAACGATCGTAGGACTGTTTTTGAACTTCGATCAAATTTGGCATCGGGGCCACCTCGGGCAAGCGACCAAAAGATTTTCGAATGCGTTTTAGTTGGGTAAAGGACTGCGACATTTTCGTTCCTCGACTATCCACTCTTTTTTAATAAAAAGCGGCAAAACTCAACAATAAAAAAAGAGCTAGAACCGTGCTGATGTACGGTTCTCTCTCGGCTCGCACGATAAAAAAACCGCATCAATTAAGCTCGACAGTTGCCCCAGCTTCTTCGAGCTTTTTCTTTATTTCGTCCGCCTCATCTTTAGCTACACCCTCCTTGACAGGTTTTGGCGCACTTTCAACGAGCTCTTTAGCTTCCTTGAGGCCAAGCCCCGTAATGCCTCTAACCTCTTTTATAACGTTGATTTTCTTGTCGCCCATTGCAGTAAGTACGATATCAAATTCGGTTTTTTCCTCAGCCCCAACAGCGCCATCTCCTGCCGCAGGCGCGACGCCCGCAATGGCAACTGGTGCGGCAGCTGAAACCCCCCACTTTTCCTCGAGTAGCTTTGATAAATCAGCTGCTTCTATAACAGTTAAACTCGAGAGCTCTTCAGCAATCTTTTCTAAATCCGCCATAATCATTTCTCCTTGGCTTGAACAATACAATTTGAATACAAGTCCGCCGCCTCATGACCCAGAACTACCGAATGCACCAAAAACACGGGCAAGTTGCCCACTAGGTGCCTGCATTAAACTGGTGATATTTTGGGCCGGAGCTTGCATAAGTCCGATGATTTTACCGCGCAATTCATCCAGGGATGGCAGTTTAGCAAGTGCCGTGATTTGCGCTGCATCGAGTGATTCTTCACCCAACACACCGCAAACAACTGTTAACCTGTCATTCTTTTCTGCGAAGTCAACCACCACTTTGGCTGCCGATACTGGGTCCTGGGAAACAGCTATAGCTGTTGGACCAGCAAATTCATCGGCAAGACCTTCGAACTTAGTCCCCTTCAGTGCAATTTTGGCTAGCCGGTTTTTAGTCACCTTGAACGACGCACCAGCTTCCCGCATTTGCTGACGGAGCTCCGAGACTTCTCCAACGCTCAATCCCGTTTGGTGTGTTAACACGAGAAGATTGTTAACGCTGAATGCCTCATGCAGTTCGGCGACTAGGGCTTCTTTTTTCGTTCGGTCCACTGATAGTCTCCGATACTTTTTGACCAATGCTCTTAAACAAACACCAGCCTACTACACTAAGATGGTATGCCAAAACTCGTTTGGCACTCCACCCGACGGACCCTGTCCCAGTGGCTCAAGCCAATCCAACGGCCTAACACAACATGGCCTGGCTGTCTTTTACCGCTGCCTCATGTTGGCCGGTTATCCGTTTAAGCGTTCCTAAGAGTAGAAGAAACACACCCACAATCTTGGACAGGTCAAGGGTGCACAAATGCAACACCCTCTATTTGCCGCGCCTCTCAGTCTATCGAGAGATGCACAACAAAACTCTAAATCTATGCAGTCCCCGGATTTCCGCTCATATCGAGTTTTAACCCGGGCCCCATTGTTGAACTTATAGATACCTTTTTTATGTATGAACCCTTTACACCGCTTGGTTTCGCTTTTGTGATAGCATCAATAAAGGCATTAACATTTTGCGCAAGCTTAGCCTCACTAAAACTCGCTTTACCGATACCTGCGTGAATTATTCCAGCTTTTTCTGCGCGAAACTGCACCTCACCCGATTTAGCAGCTTTTACGGCGGCTCCAACGTTTGGAGTGACTGTGCCTAATTTTGGATTTGGCATTAAACCCTTCGGGCCAAGCACTTTGCCCAGTTTGCCAACAACAGCCATCATATCAGGTGTCGCAATGACGCGATCAAAGTTTATTTCACCGCTTTGCACCTTTTCAGCGAGTTCATCCCCCCCGACCAAGTCAGCGCCAGCATCTTTGGCCTCCTCCGCTTTCGCATCTTTGGCAAAAACAGCGACACGAAGGGTTTTTCCTGTACCATTTGGTAGCTGAACCACGCCACGGACCTGTTGGTCTGCATGCCGTGAGTCAACGTTCAAATTCATTGCTATTTCAACCGTCTCGTCAAATTTTGCGGATGCGCGATCCTTGAGTAACTTGACGGCCTCATCAACAGCGTAGGACGCATCGTGGTCAATACCCTCGACGGTTTTTTTTAAGCGCTTACTATTCTTTGACATAATTAACCATCCACCTCTATTCCCATCGAGCGAGCAGAACCTTCAATAATCAACATTGCGGCCTCAATATCATTCGCATTCAAGTCATCCATTTTAGCCTCTGCAATCTCACGAACTTGTTTTTTCGTTACATTGCCCACTGGATCATTGCGGCCAGGCTCGCTGGCTCCTTTACTCAAACCAGCAGCCTTCCTGAGAAAATAGCTAGCCGGAGCTGTTCGAGTCTCAAAACTAAAACTGCGATCTGAGAAACATGCTATTGTAACCGGAACCGGCATACCCTGCTCAAGCTGCTGCGTAGCCGCGTTGAAAGCCTTGCAAAATTCCATAATATTAAGTCCACGCTGCCCTAAGGCTGGCCCCACGGGCGGGGACGGGTTTGCCTGCCCCGCTGGTATTTCAAGTTTGATGTATCCATCAATTTTTTTCGCCATTTTATATCCCTTCCCTAGGGTTCGTGGTGCGGCCTAGTTTGGACTTTTACTTTGGCCTTCCACAAATACCGGTTGCCCAGCGGTTTATTAGCAGCTTATTTTTTATTATTACAGCTTATTGTTGTTACAATTTCTCAACCTGACCATATTCTAATTCCACTGGCGTTGACCGACCAAATATTGAAACAGAAACCTTGAGGCGCGCTCTTTCCTCATCAACCTGCTCTACGTCACCGTTAAAAGAGGCGAATGGACCATCACATACACGTACTTGCTCACCAATTTCAAAGGTGACAGACGGCTTCGGACGTTCAACTCCCTCTTTAATTTGATGCAAGAGCCGCTCAGCCTCTGAAGCACTTAT
>PBCW01000048.1 GCA_002718015.1 Rhodospirillaceae bacterium | reverse complement strand
AAAGTGCTCGGTATGATTCCAAAAAAAGTACCCAATAAATAAGGCCTCAGACTAACACCCAAGAAGGCCGGTACAATATTTACTATGAAAAAGGGAAATATTGGTATGAGTCGCAGGAAAAGCATGTAGTAAACAGCATTTTTTCGAAAACCTGGCTCCATTATTTTGATATTATGTTCTGCACGCTCACGAAGTGACACGCCTAGTGCAGTTTTAGCCAGTAAAAAAACGATGCAGGCACCAGTGGTCGCCGAGGTTACAACATATACTGCTCCGAGCGTCTGGCCGAATATATATCCCCCCAAAATTGTAAGTAATGTACCTATTGGCAATGAGAGGGCTACACTTATGATATAGGTAAGCATAAAAACCGCTGTTATGATGGAAGGGTATTGTTTGGCCTGTCCCNAAATCCAGTGTCTATGGGCTTTTAGGGTCTCCAAGTTGGCGAATTCGCCAANACCTGAGATGTAGAATAGAGCAAACCCTAANCCNAGTATTAGNGATACAANTACTACTTTNCGGAGTNGTCGGANGCTNTCCCAGAGNATACNTTCCCNATCGGAGNCACTTTTTGTTGGTTTTNTGATCATAATCTTCTTTAACATTAGTNNGTGGTGGATAGTGTGCAACCCAAATTNTGTTTGGATTNCCATTTAATAATGNTCTTCNTGATCACTTGTTTTGCAGGGATCGTTGACTTAGCGGGCGATAAATTCTATAGAGCGCACGTTATTTAATAGCNTTTGGAGTCCTTTGTGAAACGTACATTTCAACCGAGCAGATTAGTTCGTAAACGTCGCCATGGTTTTCGCGCTCGAATGGCAACGAAGTCCGGCCGTCAAGTTCTTGCCCGGCGGCGCGCNAAGGGCCGCAAGATTTTNTCTGCATANGCATGCCGACCGGNATATTGCCGCTGAAACGGCGCGCNCAGTTTCTCCACGTGGCNGCCGCTCGACGCTACTTTGTCGCCNCGAGCTTGCTNTTGCAGGTNTGCCTNAANANCGAGGCTGGTAAGACTATACGTGTAGGCTATACTGCTANCAGGAAGNTTGGCAACGCTGTAGTTCGCAATAGGGCTAAGCGACGCTTGCGTGCAGCGGTAGAGGAGGTTATGCCNTNACACGGCNTAGTTGGTTGCGATTANGTAGTTATAGCAAGGNTGGCGACCACTAAACGGCCGTTTCGCNCANTACAAGCGGATCTAAAGANTGCGATGAAGAGATTGAATGTNTGGCGCAAAGCTGGTNTGATGGCGTCTCAATTTNAAGCTAGGGGAANATGAATGCNCTTTGTTGGAAAATGTCTTGTATTCTGCATTCGCTGCTATCAGCTCACNTTTGCCGCTTTTACCGGGAATAACTGTCGCTTCTACCCGAATTGTTCAACTTACGTTGCTGANGCGATTAAAATCCACGGTCCANGGAAGGGGGTTGTGCTCGGAANCGCGCGCATTTTGCGATGTAANCCNTGGGGNTCTTCGGGTTACGACCCAGTNCCCCCTGACGTGGATGATANCCACTCNCAGTTACCNCCTGGTTAACTTGTACAGAACTGGATTTTTNTATGTTGCCCGAACAACAAAAGAATATGCTATTGGCGATAACAGTCTCGTTAATGATTGTTGTCGGATTCAACATTATTTTTCCGCCACCACCACCNGAGGAGATGGGTCAGGACCAAAAGGAGTTNGAACAAAAAACNCCGGTTGAAAATCTTGGAGGAAAAACATNACCNGATGNTCGTNGCAAAGCAATTGATCAGACTGTANCTGCTGACGCAGGGCCCAAATTGGGTGCNGATACNAAANATATGGTACGGCAACCTNCTCCGAAAAGCCTCAAGCCAATTTTCAAAGANCGTGCCTCGGCGCTCCAAGACGGTGGGGGTCGAGTAAAAATTTCTTCAACGCGTTTGACAGGATCAATTGCTTTGACCGGAGCCCGCATTGATGATTTGGTTCTNAAAGGCTATAGGTCGTCGCTTGATCCNAATAGTGAAGAAATCATTTTATTACAGCCACAAGGCTCTGAGCAGCCATATTATGCAGAATTTGGTTGGCTTGGAAATGCAGTTAAAGTTCCAGATGCTAAGAGCGTATGGAAGNCAGATCGCTCTGTCCTAAGTCCCGGGAAACCNATTACTCTTAGTTGGGATAACGGTAAAGGGTTGTTATTTGAACGTGTAATTTCTCTTGATGANTCTTACATGTTTCAAATCACTCAGCGTGTGAAGAATATAACAACTCAAACGATTTCACTTGCACCTTACGGNTTGGTCTCACGAACCGGCACACCTGAANTCTTAGGGTTCTACATTTTGCACGAGGGAATGATTGGCGTTCTTAAGGGAGTGTTGCAGGAGGTAGATTATGACGAGTTTGACGACGGGAGGCCTAAGCGTTTCGAGAGCAAGGGCGGTTGGCTTGGGATCACGGATAAATACTGGCTTGCAGCCTTAATTCCAAACCAACAGCAGACAGNAAATACAAGCTTTGTGAGCCACAAAAGNGGCACACAGCACGCNTANCAGGCTGATTACCTCAGCCCATCCATGANTGTNAACCCGGGTGAGACGATTGAAGCGAAAAGCAACTTTTTTGCGGGNGCTAAAGAGAAAAAACTTTTGGANTTATATATGGCGGATCTCAAGGTGGATAAATTTGATCTTGCCATNGATTTTGGCTGGTTCTGGTTTTTCACAAAGCCTTTTTTCTCGGCACTGAGTTACTTTAACGAAATGTTTGGTAACTATGGAGTCGCCATATTGATATTGACNGTGATCATAAAGATTATTTTCTTTCCACTCGCTAATAAATCCTATCGCGCGATGAGTAAAATGAAGGCGCTCCAGCCAAAGATGGAAGAATTGAAGGAGAGGTTCGGNGAGGANCGTCAGCGCATGAATACTGAACTAATGAATTTATATAAGACTGAAAAAGTAAACCCGGCCGCTGGGTGTTTTCCAATTCTGATACAAATTCCCGTGTTCTTTGCTCTCTATAAAGTTCTATTCGTGTCTATCGAAATGCGACAAGCGCCATTCTTTGGTTGGATCCATGACCTTTCGGCGCCAGATCCTCTAGGTATATTTACTCTTTTCGGGCTCATTCCCTGGGAGGTGCCTGCAACTCTTGCTTTTATTAATATTGGAATTTGGCCCATCATAATGGGAGCAACAATGTATCTTCAGCAGAAACTCAATCCTACNCCCGCNGACCCAATTCAGGCAAAGATTTTTATGTTCATGCCAATCATATTTACCTTCATCCTTGCGCCATTTCCCGCTGGATTAGTAATTTACTGGGCTTGGAACAACATCCTCTCTATAGCGCAACAGTGGTTGATTATGAAACGGATGGGTGTCAGCATAAACTAGAGGTGTTGCTGTATTGGTTAAGNGTTGTCATAGCTTGAGTTTAGACGGAGATAGAATTGAGGCAGGGCGTGTGCTTTTTGCGCAAAACTGCGGTTTTGTAACTGGCGCAGCTCAGCTTGGGCAANTACCATTACATGCTCTACCTGAACTCGCATTTGTTGGACGGTCTAATGTGGGAAAATCAAGTTTAATTAATTCATTGACGGGTCGTAANTCATTGGCCCGTACGTCGAATACGCCTGGCCGNACCCAGCANATAAATTTTTTCAATTTAGGTNATCGTCTCATGCTCGTTGATTTACCGGGGTATGGATATGCTCGTGCACCTAAGATATCAGTAANAAAATGGACCCAGTTGATCCATTTGTATCTGAAAGGGCGNNCCAATTTNCGCCGNGTATGTGTTTTNGTTGACGCCCGCCATGGTTTGAAGGATAGCGATNGATCTTTGATGAGNGAGCTTGATNAAGCAGCTGTGGCCTATCAAATNGTGCTTACCAAAGTTGATAAGGTGANGAATATCGCTCAGCAANCGCGTTGCANGATTGAGCGCGAATTATTAAGGCATCCNGCGGCATTNCCTGCGGCTTTTTTAACTAGNGCTCAGAAGGNTATAGGGCTCTCAGAATTGCGAGCTGAACTANTGTCAATAGTGCCTAAGCTAGGCCAAGGTATTCCTTTAGGTTAACATCTATCGCATTTTGAGAAACTGGAAGTTTGATATGATTGATAAAGCAAAGGTCCGTGCTGATTGGTTGGGTAANGCGGGAATACTCACCGAGGCGCTTCCATATATGCGCCGTTATGGTGGNAAAACCTTTGTTATNAAATATGGNGGGCATGCTATGGGTGATTCTAAGCTNGCTGCTGGGTTTGCCCATGATATCGTTTTGTTACAGCAAGTAGGCATTTACCCTGTTGTGGTACATGGAGGTGGACCCCAGATCGGTGCAATGCTTGAGCGATTAGCGATCGAAAGTAAATTCATTGATGGACTGCGGGTCACTGATGCTGCGACGGTAGAGATTGTTGAAATGGTATTGTCAGGGCAACTGAATAAAAATATCGCAGCGGAAATCAGTAGGGCTGGTGGCAAAGCTATTGGTATATCCGGTAAAGATGGAGGTTTGATAACGGTTGAGAAGGCAACAAGCGCGTNAGTANNTTCCGGAGCCTNAAATGCTATAGATCTAGGGTTTGTGGGAGAGCCGACAGAGATAAATCCATATATTATTGACGCGCTGCGAGAGACTGAGATCATTCCGGTTATTGCTCCGCTTGGCTGTGATATGACCGGGCAAACCTTTAATATAAACGCAGATACGGCAGCTGGTGCAGTTGCTGCTAGCGTTGATGCAGAGCGTCTTCTTCTTCTGACAGATGTTGAGGGAGTGCTTGANAAGGATGGAAAATTAATACCAGAACTCTCTACGGATGAAGCAAAAATTCTTATGGAGGACGGGACTATCTCAGGCGGTATGATTCCAAAACTAGAGACTTGTATCTGTGCCGTTGAGGGTGGGGCTGAAGGTGCGGTGATAATAGATGGTAGAGTGCCACACGGTGTGCTTTTAGAAATTTTCACTGAACATGGCTCGGGAACCTTGATTCGATCGCATTGAAATNNAGNTCAACNNTTTCNNATCCANTTANAAGNCTGTAATNGCGAACNACGATGCGACTCNTTTAAAATTTGAAAAAAGTATAACACTCATCATTCTAACATTGATGAAATTGTGCTGATCCATGTTAAAAAGAAGCAGCACTGAAATTTCAAATGGTGTGATTGTTTTTTGTTATAATAAATCTACCATGTAATCAAAAGTGGCTNATTTTCTTCATGGGTATGCAACGTGTCATTNAATATTGCAAAGTCGGAACACTGGATTTTTGATCTCGATAACACTCTGTACTCCGCAGATTGCAAGTTATTCCATCAGGTTGACATCCGGATGCGGANTTTCATTGCTGATTATCTNGATTTGAATGAAGAGGATGCCCGGAAGCTGCAAAAGCGCTATTTTCGNGAATNCGGTACCACACTCAATGGGCTAATGCAGAATCATAAAATGAAGCCCGAGGCATTTCTCGAATATGTTCACGATATTGATGTTAATGTAGTACCTCCGAATCCATCTTTGGAAAATTCGTTGTCACGGTTGCCCGGCCAAAAATTGGTTTTCACTAATGGGACATCGGAGCATGCAGGGCGAGTGATGAAANGGTTNGGCATTGAGCACCACTTTGATTGTGTTTTTGATATTTTCGCTACAGATTTCATCCCTAAACCAGGCATTGCTGGGTATCGCAGGTTGATAGAAAACTGTGCCATTAATCCTCATAAATCGGTCATGGTAGAGGATGTAGCGTGTAATTTAGAGCCGGCNAAGANCTTAGGAATGNAAACTGTATTAGTTACAAACTCGTATGAATGGTCGGGTGAAGATAAAGAAGCCAAATATATTGACCATCGGGTAAATAACTTAACTAGGTGGCTTGGCAAGTTGTCAGATTCACTTTAGGGCAGCGAATCTTGACTTAACAAATTTCGTTGCGAAAATGCAATTGCCATAAGTCAAATTAGCATCATTCAAAACACAGGGAAAATCATGAGTGATATAGTTTTAGAAAAAGTGATTGATGAGGCTTGGGAAAACCGTGAGTCAATTAATTCGGAGACAACNGGTGAATTTCGTGTTGCTATAGAAAANGCACTCGATTTGATGGACGCGGGACAGGTAAGGGTCGCTGAGAAAAAATCTGGTCGTTGGCAAGTAAATAAATGGCTCAAGAAAGCTGTACTTTTGTCGTTTCGTNTAGAGGATATGCGTCCCCAAACGGGTGGGCCTGATGGCTCAATGTGGTGGGATAAGGTGCCTGCAAAAACGAAAGANTGGACTGAAAAGGAATTTGAGAAGGCTGCCTTTCGATCGGTGCCNTCGGCCGTAATAAGACGTTCCGCATATATCGCTCCCGGTGTGGTNCTAATGCCTTCATTCGTGAATCTTGGTGCGTACGTTGACTCGGGCACAATGGTAGACACGTGGGCCACTGTTGGCTCCTGCGCCCAGATAGGAAAGAATGTCCATATATCGGGAGGTGCCGGCATAGGAGGCGTACTTGAGCCCTTGCAAGCAGATCCGGTAATTATTGAAGACAACTGCTTTATTGGTGCGCGTTCAGAGGTTGTCGAAGGAGTTATTGTTGAGACGGGTTCGGTGCTGTCTATGGGTGTATTCATAGGTCAATCGACGAAAATTATTGATCGTGAGACTGGTGTGATTACGCGTGGTAGAGTGCCTGCTTACTCGGTTGTTGTNCCGGGCAGTCACNCCGGAGATCCTCTCCCAGACGGATCAGCTGGCCCTAATCTCTACTGCGCTGTAATTCTCAAGACGGTAGACGAAGGNACCCGCGAGAAAACTTCNATTAATGAATTATTGCGGGATTAAGCATGTCTGTTGATGCAATTGAGCTATCTCGCCAGCTAATAAGGTGTCCCAGTGTTACTCCGAAAGAGGGNGGTGCCCTTAGTTTGCTCCAGAGCACTTTAGAGGGTCTCGGGTTCACCTGTCATAGGCTAGTATTTACTGAAGAAGGTACAGCCGATGTGGACAATCTTTATGCGCGCTTTGGCGAAGGCAGTCCCAACTTTTGTTTCGCGGGTCACACTGATGTTGTTCCGCCGGGCNACATAAATGAATGGACACATGATCCTTTCGGNGCTGATGTTGTGGATGGCATTCTTTATGGGCGAGGTGCGGTTGATATGAAGACAGCGATAGCGTCTTTNGTCAGTGCATCAGCGGGNTTGATAACTGATCACCGTTTCAACGGCTCATTAAGTTTCTTAATTACGGGCGATGAGGAGGGGCCTGCGATAAATGGTACACGCAAGGTGCTCGATTGGCTCCNTTCTGCAGGAGAAAAACTGGATGCATGTTTGGTTGGGGAGCCAACAAATCCCTCTCGCTTTGGAGAAATGATGAAAATCGGGCGACGTGGNTCGATGAACTCAGTTGTCACTGTTAATGGTGTNCAAGGGCATGTTGCTTACCCAAAGTTGGCTGATAGNGCATCACACCGTCTAATTCGTATGATGAAATCACTTTTGGATGACCCCTTAGATAGCGGCAACNATTATTTNGATGCGTCCAGCGTTCAAGTCACGTCGATTGACATAAACAATCCTACCGAAAACCTCATTCCTGGTAGTGCGGAAGCGCGGTTTAACATTCGGTTTAACGATATACACAGTTCAGACACTCTGAAGANTTGGATTAAGGAAAAGCTTGATAAATCTGCGGGTGGGGCATCAAATTATGAGATTTCTACCAAAGTAAGTGGCGAATCATTTATTTATCCCCCAGGTCCACTTAGTAATTTGGTAGCTGAGTGTGTCCAGCAGGTTACAGGAGAGCGCCCGGAGATGAGCACGACTGGTGGGACTTCCGACGCTAGATTTGTAAAAGATCACTGTCCTGTTTGTGAGTTTGGTCTNGTGGGCCAAACTATGCACAAAGTTGATGAGTGTTGTAAGCTGTCTGATATCATCGGGTTNACTGAGATCTACAAAGCTATACTAGAGGGCTATTTNTGCGTTGAGAAACAAAAAACTTAGTATGTCCCCTACCCTGACGAGACAGGATACCAAGACAAAAAAACNNCCATATGTGCTTTTGAGCTGATAANTGCTAGTGCAGTTCAAGTTAAGGTAATAAGAATGATAAAAGTAAGAAGAGTTCATTTTTTAGCTATGNNCTGAACTTACAGATNTAAAGCGAAAAATGNAATTTCAGTGCAACCAGGTTAGATCGTCGTGGTAGTGCCCTGATGTAAGTTTTGCACAACAAATAAAACTCATGTTCTAGTAATCTACTGATGTAAGATATAAGCCCTCCGCGGGTGCGGTTGGACCAGCCGCAGATCTGTTTCTCGCTGCTAATGCCCGTTCTACATCAGCACGGCACCACTTGCCCTCCCCAACGAGCTTGAGTGTGCCTACCATGTTGCGAACCTGNTGGTGTAGGAAAGAGCGCGCANCGGCTTCAATGTGTATTTCTTTTTCTACTTTATATATTTTGAGACGCATCAAAGTTTTGATCGGTGAATTCGCTTGGCAGGCNGCGGCTCTAAAGCTCGTGAAATCGTGCTTCCCAATAAGAGTAGTGGCAGCATTAGCCATTTCTTTAATATCAAGTTTGTGAGGAATATGCCAAACCCTGCCAATATCAATAGTTGGGGGGGAACGACGGTTGAGTATTCGATATTTATAATGTCGTGCTGTGGCATCAACCCGCGCGTGAAAGTTGGCATATNTTTTTTCGACATTCAGAATAACAATAGGTAAAGGCCGAAGGTGAAAATTGATNGCATCACGCACTGNGTCNGGGGAAGTCNCACAACAAAGATCAAAGTGTGCACTTTGGCCGAGCGCATGGACGCCAGAATCAGTTCGTCCCGCACCATAAAGTGTTACCGATTCCTGCGAAAATGCATGAATAGCATTTTCTATCGCTTCTTGGACTGTTTTGCCATTCTTCTGGCGCTGCCAGCCAACAAATGGCTGTCCATCATATTCAANGGTGATTTTCCATCGAGTTCTCATTTGAGTTGGGTCAGGGGTGGAATGGGCATTCCACGAAGAAANGCCGCTGTATTCAGCACACGTTTCCCGGGCCGTTGCAAACGGAGTAGCTGCAGACTTTCCTGACCGCAAGCTATTGTTAATTGATCATCGAGAACAGTACCAGGCTGTCCTTTGAGCCTGCTAGTTTTTGCCGAAGAAACTTTTATACGAGCTCCATCGNACTCGAACCAACTCCCTGGCCAGGGTTTAAACGCCCGGATCTGGCGTTCGAGTTCGCTTGCTGGTCGTGCCCAGTTCAGGCGGGACTCCGTAGGATTAAGTTTGCTGGCATAGGTAANGCCTAATTGAGGTTGGGGGGTTGGCATGAGGGNNCCGCTNTCTAATTTGCGTAGTGTNTCGACAATCAATNTTGANCCAAGNTCNGTNAGTGATTNNTGNAATGTTTCCCCGGTGGTTTCATCGTCTATNGGAGTTGNCTTCGATGANAGGATTGGGCCGGTATCAAGTCCNTCATCCATTTGCATTATGGTTATACCAGTGTGCGTGTCGCCAGCCCGAATAGCATTCTGTATAGGTGCGGCTCCGCGCCAACGTGGTAGCAGAGAAGCATGTATGTTAATGCAACCAAGCCGAGGTGCTTCTAGAATTTCTTTCGGCAGGATGATCCCATAAGCCGAGATAATTGCCACGTCGAGTGAAAGTGCAGCGAAATCATCTAACACACGTTTTTTTCGAAAATTCACCGGTGTCATAATCGGCAGGTTCATTTCTTGGGCCACAGTGTGGACTGGGCATGGTCTTTTATTTTGCCCCCTGCCGGCTGGACGCGGCGGTTGGCAGTAGACGGCTACTATATTGTGACCAGCTTTTTCGATTGCTCGTAGCGGAGAAACCGAAAATTGGGGAGAGCCCATAAATGCAATACGAAAAGCCATATGGTTATCCAGTTAACGCGATTTATTCATTTCGGTTTTGACATTTATTTTTTTCAATTTCTTAAGCCGCCGCAAGATGATGTTACGCTTTAGGGATGAAAGATAATCTATGAACAAAATACCTTGTAGATGGTCCAACTCGTGTTGGATGCAAGTCGCGAGGAGGCCCGATGCTTCCCTAACAACTTCCTCATTATTTTCGTCTATGTAACGAAGCTTTATTCGGTCTGGGCGCATTATTTCTCCATATTGTTCTGGCAGCGAAAGGCATCCCTCTTCACGAGTAACTTTCTCTTCTGACGACCAAATAATTTCTGGATTAGCCATGCAGATTGGCTCATTGAGTTGATCTTTTTTTGAAATATCAATGACAACCACTCTCTTTAGTACACCAACTTGCGTTGCTGCGAGACCAATTCCGGGAGCCAGATACATAGTCTCTAACATATCTTTCATAAGTTGAGAAATCTTTGTATCGACGGTTTGGACTGGTACAGCCTTTGTTTTAAGTATTGGGTCTGGGGCTAAAATAATAGGTAAAACAGTCATAACGAATTACTCACTGATGCCATATGGCTACCTTTTTCGTATTGGTAACATGACAGAAAATCAAGTACAGAGGTGTCAGGATATGATTACCATGATACTTTTCATTTGCGATGCAAATACTGATAGATCAAATTTTCAAAGAGCCCGCAATTCTAATTGCAGCTGCAGCTTTTATTCTGGCCTTAATTGTAGCGTTTGGACAGCGTCGAGATCGATCAGCTGACCTCTCGGCACAAATTAAGTTCTTGGCCGAACAACAGTTGGTATCGCAAAATCAAATCACTGGCAGGCTGCAGGCTCAGGAACGTGCTTTGTCAAAGTCGCTTGAGGAGCGTTTGGAAGCTGTAAGCCGACGGGTCGGAGATTCATTAGTTAAGCAAGCTAGTGAAAATTCAAATGCCTTAACCGACCTTCGCGAGCGTTTAGCAGTCATTGGCAAGGCCCAAGAAAATATTACGCAGCTTTCAAGCGATGTGGTAAACCTACAACAGGTATTATCTAATAAACAGACCCGAGGGGCATTTGGGGAAATTCAGCTGGCAGATCAGGTGAAAAATATTTTGCCGCCCGATGCCTATGACTTTCAAGTAGCACTCTCAAACCAAACGCGGGTTGATTGTCTTCTTAAGATGCCCAATCCGCCCGGTTCGATTGCTATAGATGCTAAGTTTCCATTAGAAAGTTTCAACCGTTTCCGGATCGCAGAGGGGAAAGAAGAAAAATTAGCTGCACGGCGTAACTTTGCCTCGGACGTTTTGAAACACGTTAGGGACATCTCTGAAAAATACATCATCCCAGGAGAGACTGCTGACAGCGCACTGATGTTTTTGCCCGCCGAGGCTGTTTACGCAGAATTACATGCATCGCTGCCGGACGTTGTAGAAAAAGCGCATCGGGCGCGAGTTTATATTGTTTCACCGACCACTTTGATGGCGACATTGAATACAATACGTGCAGTACTAAAGGATGCAGAGATGCGGGAACAGGCCGGGTTGATACAGAAAGAAGTAATGGCCATGAATGATGATGTGGGGCGCCTCGATGACCGAGTGCTGAAATTACAGCGACATTTNGGNCAAGTTGAGGAGGACATTAGGNAAATTCGTATTTCAAGCGANAAAGTNCANAAACATGCCGTACGTATTGCAGAGGTTGANTTGGAGGACCAAGACACGTCCCCGGTTCCCGATCTTCGTGATGATCGTGAGAAATAAANGTTGGTNATTGATNCAACAGATAGTCAGATCTNGGGGGTTATTCTNTNAAAATAATCGACCTCCAAGAGAACTTAGAGCNTGGTTNTTTTGGGGNTCNAAAAAACTATTGGAAGTATNCNACTGTGGCTACAGAGTGTCGAAGATTTACAGNGATTAAACCAGTCTACCCCCTGCCTTATGAAAACGNCGCATGGGACAAAGGGTCTTNTTATGTNNCCTGTATCGAGGCAAAATTAGCGNATAGTTTTTTNGCTTTNACAACTGGGAATTGACTTGCCGGCGTGCTTTAAGTGCTGCCGTCAATGTACCATCGTCNAGAAAATCNAGTTCTCCNCCTACAGGTACTCCGTGGGCAAGTCGTGTNATTTTTACATTGGAATCCGATAAGCACTCAGTTATGTAGTGAGCAGTTGTCTCGCCATCTACTGTCAGGTTAGTTGCTAGGATGATTTCGGTTATTTTTTGATTTTTGACTCGTTCGATAAGCCCTTTNATATTCAAATCTCCGGGGCCAATGCCATCTATTGCCGATAGCCTGCCGCCCAGAACATGGTACCGCCCTTTAAAGGCACTCGTACGTTCCATTGCCCAAAGGTCTGCAACTTCTTCAAGCACGCAAAGCTGATTTGAATTTCTTTTTGCGTNACAACAGATGTGGCAAGGGGAAATAGTGTCAACATTCCCACAAACTTCGCAGTATTTGATGCTGTCACTAATTTCACCGAGGGCTTCACGCAGCGGGACAAGAAGGCTTTCATTCTTCTTGATAAGGAAGAGAGCAACCCGACGTGCTGAACGAGGACCTAGGCCCGGTAATCGTGCCAATAAGTGTATCAGTTTGTCTATTGAATTCATAAACGAGTGAAATGTTAAAAGGGTAACTTCATACCGGGTGGTAGCTGAAATCCACCCATCATTTCAGATGTTTTCTCTTGGATAAGTTGTTCTAATTTCATTTTTGCGTCATTGTGAGCCGCCACAACTAGGTCTTCGAGAATTTCTATTTCCGAAGGATCAATTAGACTTGGATCAAGTTTTAAACTCCGCATTTCACCTTTTCCGTTCAAAGATACCATTACCATGCCTCCACCGGCACTACCTGAAACATTAAGCTCAGCTAGACTTTCTTGGAACGAACCCATTTTCTCTTGCATTTCTTGAGCTTGTTTCATCAGCTGCCCTAGGTTCTTCATAAATCAATCCTCTTCCTTAATTCTGTAATCATTCTGCAAGTTGTCATCTGTCTCTGAAATGTAAAGTTCGGATTTCGGTGTGACTTTAGCAATCGCAGCTCCCGGGAATGCTTTTTTGATTGCCTGCACTGCAGGGAGTATTTCAACAGCGTCTTTCTTTTGTTGTTCCCTTTGTTGAAACTGCTGTTCCAATGTTGACGCACCTTGCTCCTGCGAGATACTTACGACCCACCGTATGCCAGTCCAATCACTGAGTTGTGCTGCCGCACGGCTTGCCAAATCACGAGGGGCATGAGTGTTCGGGCGAATTTCAATGTGGCCCGGCTCGAAATGAACCAAATGAACATTTCTGCGCAGATTGCTGCAAATTGACGCCTCTTTTTTTGAATCGAATAGGGCTGCAACTTCCTCGAAATTTTTTGGAGAAATTGATGTACGCAACTCATTATTTGCCTTTAAGTCTGGAGCGGGTCCCACAGCCTCCCCACTAGCTACCGGAAGACTTGGGCTCACATTACTAAGAGGGCTTGGCTTTTCGGTACTAGTTGATGGTGCAAGAGAATCACCCTCTATCGTCTTTATCAAAGTACTGGCCGGGGGTAGATCAGCCGCGTAGGCTAAACGGACCAATACCATTTCAGCGGCCTGTCGGGGCGCCGGCGCATTACTCGCTTCTTTTAGACCTTTAAGTATCAGTTGCCAATTCCGAGTGAGCGTTGACATCTCAACTTTGTTGGCCAGATGGTCGCCACGTAACTGCTCAATTTCAGGTACAGAATCTGTTTTGCTGATATTCGGATCAATCTTAACTCGTGTGACCCAATAGGTTATGTCGAGGAGGTTTTGTAGCACCATTATAGGTTCTGCACCATTTTCATGCATTAATGAAAAAGTTTCGAGCGCTATTTTTACTTCGCCTTTCATTAAGGCTTCATAAAGATCGTAAATATTGCTTCGATCTACTAATCCAAGCATTGATTGAACAATATTCCCGGTAAGGATCCCATCGCTCAGCGATATAGCTTGATCAAGAAGTGACAAACCATCGCGGACCGATCCATCCGCTGCATTGGAAATTAATTGCAAGGCAACTGCGTCAGTTTTTATGTTTTCTTTTTTTACAATAATCTGCAGATGCGCATTTAAATCNTCTACGGTTATGCGCTTCAGATCAAACCTTTGNCAGCGTGACAGGACTGTTATTGGTACTTTTCTGATTTCGGTCGTTGCAAATATAAACTTCACATGTTCGGGAGGCTCCTCAAGAGTTTTGAGGAGCGCATTGAAAGCATTTTTTGACAGCATGTGTACTTCATCGATTATATAAATTTTAAAACGGGCACCGCTTGGCCGATAACGAACTCCGTCTATCAATTCGCGAATATCATCAACTCCGGTTCGGCTAGCAGCATCCATCTCTATGACGTCGATATGTCGGTCTTCGGATATGGCTTTACATGCCTCGCAAANACCACAAGGATCCGCGGTTGCTTTGCCGCCTCCTTCGGGTCTAACGCAATTAAGTGCTTTTGCAATTATGCGTGCCGTGGTGGTTTTGNCAACGCCGCGTACTCCCGTTAACATAAAGGCATGTGCGATGCGTCCAGAAATTATGGAATTTTTTAGGGTTTGCACCATCCCATCCTGGCCGACGAGTTCTTTGAAATTCGATGGCCGGTATTTTCTTGCTAGAACGCGATAGCCTGCGGATTCTTTATTTTCGGAATTTGTGGGCATTTGTTAAGAACTGCTTCAGATAAGACCTAGTTTCGGTGAAAAAGTGGGCGACCGGACCGATGACCCGGATCAAACTAGCTACGGCTGCTTCCTNTCGGACCTGACCGGATTGACAAGAGACCCGTCCAANGGCCGGNCACCCACCACTACTATAACAGCATACGTCAAGAGTGGAACATACGATCATGCAAAATCTTGAAACATAATCGCTGGCATGTCAGTTTGCTGCTCATGAAGTCTTGGAATTTTTATGATAGGCCCGGTTTTGATAAAGCTGGTCATTTGCGTACTGACAAAGTGTGGCTTGAACGCCAGATTGCTTCGNATTCAAGCCAAATTGTNCCAATTTGGCGAAGCCGGAACTTTGTTGCTGACATTGAAAANCCAAGGCTGACTACTGTNCCGATGAATAAAAGTATCGTTGATGATAGNCCGGTTATAGTTTTCCTTGGCCTATTTAATGACNCAGCGCATTTTGCCGTNGATTTGTCTCATTACGAGAAGCCTCCGTTCTGTGGCGAGGGTCGATTTGCAGATTTGCGGGCTATTGGAACACTTTTACCTCGCGATGAGAGCTCTCTTATGGCGTTTGCNCGAGCCCATATGACTTGGCACAAACGTCATAAGTTTTGTGGGTACTGTGGAGCGGCGACAAAAAGTNAAAATGGAGGGCATGTGCGCGTTTGCACTAACGAAAATTGTAAGGCAAGCTGTTTTCCCCGCATTGATCCGGCAGTAATTATGCTGATACATGACGGAGGTGACCGTATTGTTTTAGGGCGAAAGAAGACAATGTTGCCNGGTCAGCATTCAATTCTCGCAGGTTTTGTNGANCCAGGAGAGAGCTTAGAGAATGCGGTTGCACGAGAGGTCTTTGAGGAGGTAGGGATTGAAATTACAGATATAAATTATCACTCCTCACAACCATGGCCTTTCCCGGCTAATATAATGCTTGGATTCACCGCGCGTGCTACTACGTTCGAGCTGAATGTGGACTATAATGAATTAGAGGGAGGNGCGCGATGGTTCGCCAAGNAATACCTTCGGAATTCGCCAGANAATGATACCTTCCGTTTGCCAAGAACAGATTCAATATCCCACCGTCTGATGAGGGAGTGGATGGAGACCTAAACCGAATTTTACAATAATTCATGTGATATGTGGGNATTCATTTAGCCATTTGTATNAAAACCTCATAAACCGATCAACTAATTATCCTGGAACGGGTTTCGAGCAAACTGGCGGGTTAATGCATCAAGTATTGCATCCCGGATTCTCTCTAAATGCAGCTCCGGGATACACCCCTAAAATTTTTACTTCTCGGCTGAAAAAACTTAATTCTTCCATAGCGAGCCTTACNNTATCGTCATCGGGGTGTCCCTCTATATCGATATAAAACTGAGTGGCAGTGAACTGACCTCGGACCATATATGACTCTAATTTGGTTACGTTAATCTTGTTGGTAGCAAATCCGCCCAGTGCCTTATAAAGTGCTGCTGGAACATTACGCACTCTGAAGAGGAATGAGGTAACAATAGTTCCTGTGCTTGGATCAGGATCTATTGGAACTTTTNCCATAACGACAAATCGAGTAGTGTTATGCGTTTCGTCCTCAATGTTACGCTTTAGAATGTCAAGCTCATAGATTTCGGCCGCTAGCGCTGATGCTATTACGCCCATGTCAGCTTTTTTAAATTTAGCNAANTCCATCGCGGCGCCGGCAGTGTCAGCATGAATGACCGTCGTTAGGCCTAGTTCACGNATTACTTTTCGACATTGGGACAGNGCGTGCACGTGTGAATGTATNGTTTTTATCTGCTCAATTTTTGNCCCCCTNATTGCGAGCAGGTGATGCTGAACACGATGGAAATTTTCAGCAATGATGTGNAGCCCCGAATTGGGGAGGATTTGATGTATATCGGCTACTCTACCGGCGACAGTATTTTCAATCGGTATCATTGCTAGCTTTGCTTGTCCCTCATAAACCGCTTGGAAGGTGTCNTCAAATGTTGGACAAGGTAACGGTGTCATATCAGGAAAATTGGCGCGACACGACATGTCGGAAAAAGCACCAGGCGATCCCTGAAAAGCGATCTTATTCTCGGTTTTCATTTCTTGTTCACCCTGAAAAACTCTACACAGCTATATCTACAGCTGCAATATACTGGCTGCTCGGTCTAGATCACTAGGAGTATCGACACCGATTGGGACCGTGTCAACGAGCGCTATGTCAATTCGTAAGCCAGCTTCAAGCGCACGTAATTGCTCNAATGTNTCTCGCTTCTCCAGCACTCCTGAGGGTAGTGCCACGAATTGTTCGAGAGC
This sequence comes from Rhodospirillaceae bacterium, assembly GCA_002718015.1. Lineage (GTDB taxonomy): Bacteria > Pseudomonadota > Alphaproteobacteria > UBA8366 > UBA8366 > UBA8366. Next base: position 16,664 of record PBCW01000048.1, on the reverse strand, counting down.
GGCACGACGGTAGGCATAGAGCCCTATGTGATGAATGAGAGGGCCATCACCGGCGGGTGCTGTGGCACGGGTGAAATATAAACAACGGCCTATTTTCTTACCTTTCGGAACAGATGCAATGGCCTTGACAACATTTGGATCGGAGAACTCTGTCTTTCTCTTTATGACAGCGCCAATAGTGGCGATGTCGACTTCTTCATTTGCCAAAGGTAGCAGACACGTTTGGATGGCTCTAGTATCTATAGTGGGGAGATCGCCTTGCACATTTATGACAACATCGTATTTAAGGTCGGGATCATATTCACACAAAGCCGCATGGATCCGATCTGACCCAGACGGAAGCTCAGGGTCTGTGAGTAGTGCCTTGCCTCCAGCTCGACATATTACATCAACAATTTCTTGGTCCCCAGCCGCTACTATGACGGGGCCTATACCAGTTTCTACCGCTCGTTTCCAGACGTGGGTAATCATTGGTTCTCCATGCATTTGAGCAAGTGGTTTGTTAGGAAACCGAGTTGCTGCTAATCGCGCCGGAATTAAAATAATAGGTTTCGTTGTTACCTCCATTTGAATGTTATTGTGTCTAATTGTGTATGAACGGACTATTCAGCAGAATGGATTTGTGTGGCATTATGACGCGAGGTTGACCGAAAGCACCAACTTTGGCATTTAGTCAAAATGATATAGATTAGTGTAGTAAGATTACATCGTTCCGTTAACTAATAATTAAAAGTCTGCATTTGCAGAAGTTTCATTAATAATGAAGGTTTGAGGTCGATAATGTTTAACGATCCTTTATTCTTTAACAAATTGGCTGCAGCAATAATAGGGGCTGCTCTTATTGCCATGACAGCGGCATTTATCACCAGCTTTATTTACCAGCCGAAGATGCTTGAAAAACAGGCTTATTCAATAGATGGGGGCACAGTCATAGCCAATATTCCCAAAGGAACCTCAATACCGGTCGGCCCTGAAACAATCCTTCCATTATTAGCAAAAGCTAGTGTGAGTTCCGGTCAAAAAGTTGCTAAGAAGTGTACTGCATGTCACACCTTTGCTAAGGGTGGCAAAAACCGCATTGGGCCTAATTTATGGCAAACCATTGGTAAAAAGCAGGCTGTGGCTGCTGGGTATGGTTACTCAAGTGCATTTAAAAAACTTAAGGGTAATTGGACATACGCTGAGCTAAACAAGTTCTTATGGAAACCAAAAAAATACGTCAAAGGTACTAAGATGAGCTTTGTGGGTTTGAAAAAAGCAAAAGATCGTGCCTCGATAATAGCCTACATGAGGTCACTGAGTGATAACCCGCAGCCGCTTCCGTGATTTGAAACATGCCTCAGTGCGCTTAGCCGTGGATGGTTATGAAGAATGACCTCGTAAGCCTTGCCGAAGTAGCGTCGGCACTCGCGGATGTGAGTGGTGCTATCCTGCGCAAGTACTTTCGGGCGTCTCTCGACGTTGATATAAAAGGTGACGAAAGTCCGGTTACAATTGCTGATAGGAGTGCAGAGGCAGCCATAATACAGCGCATTGAAAAAATTTTTCCGGAACATGGCATAATTGGGGAAGAATTTGGAGCGACTCGCGAGAATGCTTCACATGTCTGGATATTGGACCCTATTGATGGTACGCAATCGTTTATTACGGGCATGCCAATCTTTGGTACATTGATAGCTTTGGCGGTAGAGGGGATTCCTAAGATCGGGGTCATCGACCAGCCTATAATCGGTGAACGTTGGCTTGGCATCTGTGGTATAGGGTCAACTTTTAACGGCAACACGGTAGCTACCAAAACTTTTTCAACGCTTAGCGAATCCTCCATGTACTCTACACACCCGTCTATGTTTGACGGTACAACTGACGAAGTTAAATTTTCTCGATTGAGCTCAGCGGTTAGGCAAGCGCGGTTTGGTGGAGATTGCTATGCCTACGGGCTGCTTGCGTCTGGATTTGTTGATCTTGTCGTTGAGGCCAAGATGAAACCATACGATTACATGGCTTTAGTTCCGGTGATAGAGGGTGCTGGCGGCACTGTCTGTGATTGGACGGGCAAACCGTTGGGAATTGCTTCAGACGGGCACGTCCTTGCGGCAGCGAATATAGAAACCAGAGACGAAGCTCTGCAGTATTTGAACCCATAATTTGATGAAATGATGTTGCTTGAATTCATATCTCCACCCGCTTAAGTCTTTGTGATGAAATTTTTTGAATCTGTATCTACCTACCTAATCTCTGCTCTGATTGTATTTTCGAACCACGGTGTGGGTAATGCATCTGATCACTTGTATCGTGGACATGGCATTGCGATGCACGGAAAATTGAAATACCCAGATAATTTCAGGAATTTTGAATATGTGAATCCAGGAGCTCCAAAAGGGGGTACAGTGCGCCTTGGCTCTATCGGTGGATATGATACTTTTAATACCTTCATTATAAAAGGTCGGAAGGCGGCAGGTTTAAATAGAATATATGATACTTTGATGGAAAGCTCAGCTGACGAACCATTTTCTATGTATGGGTTGTTAGCTGAGTCTATTGAAGTCCCAAAAGATAGGTCTTGGGCTATTTTTACTCTGCGTAAGGGAGCTTATTGGCACGATGGGCGTCCTATCTCTGCGGCTGACTTGATTTGGAGTTTCAACTTCCTTTTGACTAAAGGGCACCCCTATTATCGGTTTTATTATGGCAACGTTTCAAAGGTAGAGAAAATTGGCAAACGGCGAGTTAAATTTTCGTTTGAGCCAGGAAAGAACAGAGAGTTGCCCCTGATCTTGGGACAGTTACAGGTTTTCCCTAAGCATTATTGGGAAAATCGTGACCCAACCAAAACAACGCTGAGTCCGCCACTCGGCAGTGGTCCATATAAAATTAAAAGTTACGAGCCTAATCGTTCAATTACCTACGAAAGAGTAGAGAATTATTGGGGGCGGGAATTGCCCGTAAACCGAGGTCGTCATAATTTTAGGCAGATTGTTTATGAATATTTTCGAGACGGCACGGTCGCATTAGAGGCGTTCAAAGCGGGCCGGTTTGACTTTCGGCAAGAAAATTCATCAAAGGCTTGGGCAACTGGTTATAAGATCCCTGCGTTGAGGAAAGGTTTTTTAATGAAGCGTTCCTTTAAGCATGAACGCACACAAGGAATGCAGGGATTTGTTTTCAATACGCGCCGTCAAGTCTTCAATGACCGCAGGGTTCGGGAAGCTCTAAGCTATGCCTTCGATTTTGAATGGTCCAACAAAACCCTGTTTTACGGTCAATATAAGCGTACAGAGAGCTTTTTCGCTAATTCTGAGTTGTCCGCGCTAGGAACGCCCTCGGCAGAAGAACTCGTTATACTAGAACCATATCGTACGGAATTACCGCAGGAAGTTTTTAGTTCTTCCTACACTGCTCCTGAAACCGATGGATCAGGGAATAACCGCGATAATATTCGTAAGGCTCGCAATCTATTAAAAAGAGCGGGTTGGAAATTTGATAGGGGTCTGCGGAGACTTGTTCACCAGGAGTCTGGCCAACCGCTCGAGTTTGAGATCCTTCTGGTAAGCCCCCTATTCGAAAGGATAGCTCTGCCGTTCAAGAAAAACTTAAAAAAGCTCGGTATAATCGCGCATGTGCGAACTGTGGACTCAGCGCAGTATCAGAAACGCACCCAGAGTTTTGATTTTGATATGGTTGTCACAACTTGGGGGCAGAGCTCCTCGCCTGGCAACGAGCAGAGGATGTATTGGACATCTGACGCTGCAGGCAGAACTGGCAGTCGTAACCTTTCTGGGCTTAAGAATAATGTCGTAGATGAGTTGGTCGAAGGGTTGATTGCAGCGTCAGACCGAAAAAAACTTGTCGCTCATAGCCACGCCTTGGATAGGGTTTTACTCTGGCAGCATTTAGTAATACCGCACTGGCACACTGATAACGACCGGATCGTCTATTGGAACAGGTTTGGTATGCCGGTAAGAACACCTAAGAACGGAATAGTCTTTTCTGCATGGTGGATTCACCCGAAGAAGGATTTGACACTACGCCGCGCAGGCTATGGTGCTGCGATGAGGGAGGGGCGCTAGGAAGCGCCTATTCGAAGTGATGCTAGGCTACATCATTCGCCGACTGTTCCTAATCATCCCAACCCTTTTTGGAATAATGCTTGTCAATTTTGCAATCGTGCATGTAGCTCCGGGCGGCCCGGTTGAGCAGATGATAGCTGAAATAAAGGGAACAGCAGTCTCGGCCACAGCTAAGTTCGCAGGTGATACATCGTCAGAATCAGGAAGAGACATGCAAGGGGCCACGGGCCAACCTGGTTCAATTGAGAACAAATATCGGGGTGCACAGGGGCTTGATCCAGCTTTCATAAAACAGCTTGAAAAGCAGTTTGGCTTTGATAGACCGGCGTACGAACGGTTTCTTTTTATGATAGGGAATTATATTACCTTCGACTTCGGCAATAGCTACTTCCTTGATCAAAGCGTCACGTCTTTAGTGATTGAAAAGATGCCGGTATCAATTTCTCTGGGCTTATGGAGTGCACTTTTAATTTATCTTATATCAATCCCGCTTGGTATAGCCAAAGCTGTACGGGATGGCAGTCGTTTCGATGTTTTTTCCAGTACTGCGGTAATCGTTGGGAATGCTGTGCCAGGCTTTTTGTTTGCAATCTTACTTGTGGTGCTATTTGCGGGTGGTCGCTACCTCGATTGGTTTCCGCTACGTGGTCTTGTTTCAACTGATTGGCGGGAGCTTTCAACTCTTGCTTTAATAGGCGATTACCTCTGGCACATGGCACTCCCTATACTCTCTCTCGTTATCGGTGGTTTTGCAGGGCTCACAATGTTGACGAAGAATTCTTTTCTAGATCAAATAAATCAACAGTATGTAATCACAGCGCGAGCAAAGGGGTTGACAGAAAAACGTGTGCTTTATGGTCATATTTTTCGAAATGCTATGTTGATTGTGATTGCTGGTTTTCCAAGCGCTTTTATAGGAATCCTTTTCACAGGCTCTTTGCTAATAGAAGTAATATTTTCACTTGATGGGCTCGGGTTATTAGGGTTTGAGGCAGCTGTCAACCGAGACTATCCAGTCCTCTTCGGCACGCTTTATTTCTTTACTTTGATAGGTCTCGTTCTTCAGTTGGTAAGCGACGTCGTTTACACCATTGTTGACCCTCGAATTGACTTCGAAGGTAGAAAGATATGAGTGGCTGAAATGGCGAGATCTTTAGAAGTATCGGAGGTTAGGAATTTAAGAGTCACACCTCTTATGCAACGGCGATTGAATAATTTTCGTAAAAACAAGAGGGGTTTCTGGTCTCTGTGGATATTCCTCTTTTTATTTGTGGTTTCATTATTTGCTGAATTTATTGCAAATGATCGACCGGTAGTAATTTGGTTTAAGAGTGATGTTTATTTTCCTATTTTTGAATTCTATTCGGAGACAGATTTTGGTGGTGATTTTGAGACCGAGGCCGATTATACGGATGTGCATGTACAGAAGTTAATAGAGGCTGACGGTTGGATGATTTGGCCTCCTGTCCGCTACAGTTACGATAGCCATATCACAGATTTGGCTAGCCCTGCACCCTCTCCACCTTCCACACAAAATTGGTTAGGAACGGACGATCAGGCACGAGATGTCTTTTCTAGAATGATTTATGGGTTTCGAATATCAGTACTTTTTGGTTTGGCTCTTACAATTTTTAGTTCTTTGATCGGAATAGCTGTTGGAGCAATACAAGGCTATTTTGGAGGATTGATCGATCTCATAGGCCAACGAGTAATAGAAATTTGGGTCGGATTACCTATGCTTTACATGTTAATAATATTAGCGAGTGTTGTGCAGCCAAATTTCTGGTGGTTATTAGGATTGATGCTTTTGTTCAGTTGGCCTGGGCTTGTGGGTGTAGTACGAGCAGAGTTTCTTAGAGGACGAAATTTTGAATATGTAAAAGCCGCACGCGCGTTGGGTCAGTCTAACAGGGTAATTATAATGCAGCATGTGATGCCTAACGCGATGGTTGCGACTTTAACATTTCTGCCGTTTATTACTTCGGGCTCGGTAATCACATTGACATCTCTTGACTTCCTTGGATTTGGTTTGCCGCCAGGGTCACCTTCGTTGGGCGAACTACTTAAACAAGGTAAGGATAATCTTTTTGCACCATGGTTGGGTATCACGGCCTTCATTGTTATTTCAGTTATGTTATCTCTGTTAGTATTTATCGGTGAGGCAGTGCGTGATGCTTTCGACCCAAGAAAAGGTTGATAATGTGTGCCAAAAAACACTCCTTAATGTAATAAACTTAGCAGTATCCTTTCGGTCTTCAGATGGCGATATAGAGGCGGTGAAGGGGGTTTCTTTTAGTGTCAACAAAGGGGAAACAGTTGCGTTGGTTGGGGAGTCAGGATCTGGAAAATCTGTGATTGCGCTCTCAATTTTACAACTACTTTCCTATACAACGGCATATCATCCGACAGGCTCTATCAAATTTAAGAGTGATGAGCTTCTTGGTGCTGGCAGTGATATTTTAGGGCGGGTTCGTGGCAACAGAATATCAATGATTTTCCAAGAGCCTATGACAGCACTTAACCCTCTTCATACCATTGAAAAACAGATAGCTGAGTCTTTAATTCTCCATAAAGATTTCCCCGGAAACCAGATTCGGAAACGCGTAATTGGGTTACTTGGGGAGGTAGGCATTGAAAATGCAGATCAGCGGCTGGGTGCTTTCCCGCACGAATTATCAGGAGGGCAGCGGCAGCGAGTGATGATTGCTATGGCACTTGCGAACGAACCCGATCTGCTAATCGCAGATGAACCAACCACCGCACTAGATGTGACATTACAGGCCCAAATTCTTGATTTACTAAAAAACTTACAGCGTAAGTTTGGGATGGCGCTTCTTTTTATTACTCATGATCTCGGTGTCGTTGAGAAAATTGCCGATAGGGTTTGCGTTATGGAGAAGGGCTCGATTGTTGAGTCCGGTGACACAAAAGAAGTTTTTTCAACTCCGGCACATGCTTACACCAAGCAATTGCTCGATGCGGAACCTAAGGGGTCAAAGCTTGCAATAGAAACAACAGCGCCAGTGTTATTGGAAAGTAAAGAGATTAAGGTTTGGTTTCCAATAAGAGAAGGATTGTTGCGCCGCGTCGTAGATTATGTGCGCGCTGTTGATGGTATGAATATCAAAATTCATGAAGGGGAGACAGTTGGTATTGTTGGTGAGTCAGGATCTGGAAAGACCACTCTGGGTATGGCCCTACTTAAGTTGCAGAAAAGTGAGGGCGTTCTTAGATTTGATGGGAAAAATCTACAAAATCTTAAAGCGAATGGGATGCGTCCGTTTAGACGGCAGATGCAAGTTGTTTTTCAAGATCCGTTCGGTAGCTTGAGCCCGCGGATGACCGTTGGCCAGATTGTGGAGGAGGGTTTGGTTATCCATGCAATTGGGGAAAATAAACGCGACCGTGACGACCTAGTCGTTAACGTTCTGGAAGAAGTGGGCATTCAACCGGTCAATCGGAATCGTTATCCGCACGAATTTTCTGGCGGGCAGCGTCAGCGCATTGCTATCGCGCGGGCATTGGTTTTAAGGCCTCGATTTATCGTTTTGGATGAACCCACATCAGCACTTGACCGTTCGGTTCAGGCTCAAATTGTGGACCTTCTTCGCACGCTACAAGCTAGACATAAGCTTGCCTATCTATTTATAAGCCACGACCTTAAAGTAGTAAAAGCTCTTGCTGACAGAGTGATAGTCATGCGGCACGGAAAATTAGTGGAAGAGGGTGAATCATCCCGTATATTTGAGGCTCCGAGAGATCCTTACACTCGAGAACTTATCATGGCAGCTTTTCAGAATAAGATCAGTAGCGAGTTTTTGGAAACAAGCCGAAAGAAATAGGCCGGTAGTAATGGCATTAATATTTTTCTCAAAGGATGACGTGGATAGGTACGAGCCGTGGAAAAAAGCCCTCAAGGAAGTACTGCCNGATCTTGACGTGCGGCCTTGGCAACAGCCNGGTNATNTCGGTGAAATTGAATTTGCGTTAGTTTGGNAGCCCCCTCCAGGGATGTTGGCGACATTCCCTAACCTTAGGGCTGTGTTCTCTGTTGGTGCGGGAGTTGACTCTCTTCTTAATGATCCGGATTTACCTCGAGGAGTCCCTGTGTGTCGAATGGTNGATGAGTCGCTTACCCAAGGAATGGTTGAATATTCAGTCCTTCATGTNTTGAGGCATCANCGNAANCAGACACTTTTGGAAATAAATCAGCGCGCAGCNAAATGGANTNCCTTTTCTTCTCCACTGGCATCAGAGCGTAGGGTTGGGGTAATGGGGCTNGGTGCTATCGGAGGGCCAACTGCTAAAGCAATATCGGGGTTGGGTTTCGAGACCATAGGGTGGTCTCGAAATCGAAAAGAATTAGTCGGNGTNGNGTGTATGCATGGGAAAGAGGGCANGAAAGANTTCCTGAGNGGTACCGAGATTNTNGTTTGTCTGCTTCCACTNACACCTGAGACTGAAGANATACTGAATNAGGATTTATTCGCGCAATTACCGATGGGTGCATCTTTAATTAATGCGGGCCGCGGAGGTCAGCAGGTCGAGGAGGATATACTNGAAGCACTCGATAGTGGCCAACTGAGCCACGTAACGCTTGACGTATTTCGCGACGAACCATTGCCTTGTAACCATCCATTTTGGAGTCATTCAAAGGTTACCGTTACGCCACACAACGCAGCGGTCACTCAACCAAAAACAGCAGCCATACTTNTAGCAAACAATATCAACCGATTAAATNCATCTCAACCGCTTATAAATATTGTTGATGTTGCAGTTGGTTATTGATGGGCGTCAACATGACGTGAGATCTAGGCCACCGATGCGCAAATGAAAGGCGATATAATCTCTTTTGATTTGCCTTCGCTGAGACTGAAATATAGCATTATTAAGTAATCGAAAGCATAATGAATTAAGAGTATTAGTGGCAGCCTTTATCGTGGGATTTCAAGTTCCCTTGTGCAAGATTTGGGTTTCATTCACTCAGGCATTTGCTGCCACAGGTTACGTTGAATATTTTTTTTCAAGCATAGCATATACCGCACGTAAAGCCATTGCCTCACCGCCAACTGGCCTTCCTACTCGCTTGATTGGGTTCCATCCGTAGATATCAAAGTGTGCCCAAGCAATATTGTTGCTCACAAATTCCTTTAAAAAAAGTGCTGCGGTGATGGCGCCAGCAAAGCGACTTTGTCCAGCATTATTTATGTCAGCAATTTTGCTGTCGAGGAAACGTCGATATGGCTTCCAAAGGGGAAGCCGCCAAACTGGGTCATCACACTGTTCAGCTCGGGCTGCGATATCCTCAGCAAGCAAATCATTGTTACTAAACATAACGGCAAGGTCTGGGCCAAGGGCAATTCGGGCAGCGCCGGTAAGAGTAGCAAAGTTTATCACAACATCAGGTTTCTCAGCACATGCTTCAGTCAGTGCGTCTCCTAGAATCAGTCTCCCTTCTGCATCGGTGTTTCCAATCTCAACGGACATGCCGTCGCGTGTTTTGAGTACATCCATAGGCCGAAATGCGTCACCGGAGACACTATTTTCTACCGCGGGGATTAGGATGCGCAGGCGGATATTTAATCGGTTAGCCATTATAAGTTGGCCAAGGCCGAGCACATGAGCCGCTCCCCCCATGTCCTTTTTCATCATAAGCATTCCGCTCGAAGGCTTAAGATCAAGGCCTCCGGTATCAAAGCATACCCCCTTACCAACAAGCGTAACCTTTGGCCAGTCTGGCTTCCCCCAAATAATATCAATTAACCTCGGTGCACGCTTTGATGCTCGGCCAACCGCATGAACCATCGGATAATTATCCCTTAGAAGATCATCTCCTGTGGTTACTGTGCATGAGGCATTGAAACGATCAGCTATATCTGTTGCACATGCAGCCAATTCGCCAGGCCCCATATCAGATGCCGGCGTATTGATGAGATCTCTGGTCAGATAAACAGCCTTCGCTGTGTTTGCAATGGCCGTCAGTGTTGGTGAGGCCGTAACGGCTAGCTTGGATACAGGTTTCTTGGATGGTCTGTAGCGGTTGAATGTATAACTGCCTAGGGCCCAACCAAGAGTTGCATTATCTAGATCGGTATCATTTGGTTTTCCCCCTATAGAGTAGGTATCAGACACCAAATGTTCTGCAGCCTCACCCCAAGACCAAATATCATTCTTACCCGCAGTCCCCAAAAGTGCCCCCAACGGTTCACCCCTGTCATCAGGTGGAAGGATAAGAGATCTCCCAGGATCCGCGTAAAACCCCGTCTTTTCGACCCAATTTGCCAATTGGCCAGATTGAGAGGCTAGCCAAGCACTGAAAGAGTCTTTGGTGACCGGGGTTATTTCAACCGGTTGTTCTTGTGCCCTAGTTGTAAAACAATCCAAAGAAGTCAATCTAACCTCGTCAAATTAAAAAATCATTAGCTCCTTTAATAACTTACTCGTGCAAAGAGCTCACCGCAACAATGTGTTAGCTATACCAAGCAGAAACTAAATCATTAACTTTTTGTGCGGGGTTTTGTGCCCGCATGACACTCCCCATAACAGCGAATCCCGCAGCGCCTCCATTACGAAGTTGGGCAACGTTTGAAGGCTCGATTCCACCAAGGGCCAGTGCAGGCATTGGCAGTGAATGCGCGATTTCCTTAAAACCTTTCACACCTATTACAGGTCCGTATCCGGGTTTACTGGCCGTATTAAATACGGGGCTAACGGTGACATAGTCGGCTCCTATTGCGGCTTCCCCTTCAATACTATTGTGAACAGAAACCCCGATTAGTGATTCCTGACCAAACTGTAGTCGAAGGGAAGGGAAATCGTATTTTTCTTGCGGCAGGTGAATGCCTGCCACATTTTCCAAGTTAGCGGCTTTTACGTCTGCATTTATTGTAACTACCGCGTCGAAAGGCTTTGCTTGCCGAAGAATATCGGACAATAATTTTTGACAACTCTCTGCTCCAATATTCTTCTCTCGAATCATAACCCATCGACAGCCACCCTCAAAAGCAGAAGCGACCACGTCAACTAGTGGGCCATGAACTTGGCTCTGGTCGGTAATGAGTAAAAGGGGTGGAGAAGGCAATTTCACGTATTTATTACACCATCTTCGGGGCTGGAAGCCTGGGCATAACGTTTTTTCGGTATACGTCCAGCACTGTATGCTAAACGCCCGGCACTTACTGCTTGCCTCATAGCTTTTGCCATCATTATCGGATTATGAGCTCGCGAAATGGCCGAAGCGAGCAGCACACCGTCGCAGCCGAGCTCCATTGCTAAAGCTGCGTCAGAGGCAGTCCCGATGCCGGCATCCACCATCACCGGGATNGAGACTGAGTTCCGAATTATCTCGATATTATATGGATTTAAAATCCCCATTCCTGATCCTATTGGTGCACCAAGAGGCATAACAGCGGCACACCCAAGGTCCGCAAGTTTTTTGCAGGTAACCGGATCATCAGTGCAATAAGGTAGTACTATAAAACCAGCGCTAATTAACTCTGATGCTGCGGTCAATAGATGTTCNGCATCAGGATACAGGGTGTCGCGATCGCCTATTACCTCNAGTTTAACCCAATTTGTACCAAGCGCTTCCCGGGCCAGTTCCGCGGTGAGTAATGCGTCTTTGGCAGTGTAGCAACCCGCTGTATTGGGTAGTATAAAATAATNATCTTCGAGAAGATCCAGTATATTTTCTCCNGCACCACTAAGGTCGACCCTGCGAATTGCAACAGTCACAATCTCTGCACCGCTAGCAACAATTGACTCGAGCATCACCTGGTTATTGGGGAAAGCAGAACTGCCAATAAGTAGTCGTGAAGAAAAATCTTTTCCTGCAATTTTTAATTGTTCTTGATTATGCATACTCATCATTCAACCCCCTGGTGCAGGTTGGACGATTTCGACGGAGTCACCATTCTCGACTTTTGTAATAGACCAGCTTGGGCGGGGGATAACACTTCCATTTATAGCCACTGCTACAAATTTTGCCGAAGGGTTTATNGTTTCGGTTTTAAGAAGGTCAACCAAAGTGGAAGCGTTAACCGTTCTTTGCTCTCCATTTATCGTTATTTCTTTATTCATCCTAGCACCTTATGCAGCATGCGGGGTTTTGTTTTTGGGTTTTCTAAATCGCTCAATCCCAAACGGTTCAATTTCTTTCGGCAAGTCTCCCGTCAGTATCAACCGACTTATAGTTTTAGCTGTAATTGGCGCGAGTAAAATACCATTACGATGATGGCCTGTAGCAATGATTAGTCCCTCAACCGACGTTGGCCCAAGTACAGGTGCATCGTCACGGCTAGTAGGCCGATGGCCGGCCCACATTTCATCAATCTCCAGTTCGTCTATTCCTGGCAATGTCTCCCAACTTTCTCTTAGAAGGTGTAGAATACCTCCCGCGGTAAGTTCAGCATCAAAATCTTTTTCTTCCACCGTTGCACCAATCAGCAGCCTCCCATCATTTCGTGGAACCATATAGATACCTTTAGGAGCCCAGACGACATGCCTTATAAGTGGCTTATTAGGATCCATTCTTAATGCAAGCATCTGGCCCTTCAGCGGTCTGATAGGGGGCAGGTCCTCTTTTGCTAACCCTCGAATTGTACGCGACCAAGCACCAGCAGCTAATACAACGAATTGGGCTGGTATTACTTCACCATTTGACTGAACACCGCGAACACTTCCATTTTCTGTTACGATCGATTCTACTTCACTGTAAAGCTGTAGTTTTCCACCTTCCCTGACAAAGGCTATCCTTAGCGCATTAGCAAGCTCTCTGTTATCTACTTGATGATCTAACGGACTATATATTGCATTGTTTATTCTGGGTGAGAGAAACGGCTCTTTTTCTCGGGCTTTTGAGCCACTCAACCATTTTGTATTTAAACCTAGGCTATCCTGAAACTTATAAACGAANTCTAGGTCTGCAGCGTCATCACGGTCAAGCGCCACTATTATTGTACCCTCATCACGATAGCCAATGGGCACCCCGGTTGTTTTTTCCAACCTATTTTTAAACTCGGGCCAATATTCCTGAGACTTTAAATTGAGTTTGAGAAGAGCTTGTTCGCCTGGCTCGGCCTCGGCGCGAGCAGCCAACATGCCGGCAGCTGCCCAAGTAGCCCCCCTACCAGGCTCAGATTTTTCAACAATAGTTACTTTTGCTCCCGCTTCTGCAAGTTGCCAGCCGATGCTGAGGCCACAAACACCTGCGCCAATTATAACTACCGTGGGTCTCAAGCTGTTTTTACAATTTATGTTAGACACGACAACTCCCTGCACTGGCATTAGGCCACATCAGGTTCTATGGGTATGCTCTCAGCCGACGCAACGCTACGCCAGCACCCCAGCAAAAGACTATNAGAATTTAGAATAGCGTTAAGGGGCGGTGAATTTCAAGACNCTATATTTATCAGGTTCCTAATTTGAAATCATTTTTCGTGAATAGAGATATAAGCGTAAGTCCTTTTGTTGATAAGGTTTGCTCAGCGCCTGCTAATCTATCAACAATAGTGATAACTGTTCCTACAAATGCGCCGTTTTTTCGCACTGCCTNAACTGCTTGCAAAGCAGAGCCGCCTGTNGTGGTTACGTCTTCAAATACAATAGCTGTATTACCTTTATGTAGATACCCATCTACTTTTTGGTCGGTTCCATGCCCTTTTGNTTTTTTTCGGATGAAGAAACTGGGTATTGGTTTTTCNGGGTAACTTCTCAGACTAAGCTGCGAAACGATTGGCACTGCGCCCATTTCCAGCCCACCAATGCAGTCTAGTTCGTAGTTTTTTATTTCTTGCCATAATATATTAGTCAACAACGTTGCTCCCTCAGGATCGAGCATCGTTTTCTTCATATCAAAGAAGGTGTTACTCTTATGTCCCGAGGCTAGTGTAAAGTCTCCCGACGTAAGCAATGATTTTTTTGCAATGATATCGCGCAACCTATTTTTTTCGGGATTCTCTAGCGACATACCGGTGAGCTCCTTGCTAATCTTTGAGTGCGGGGATGTTAGCGCGTTTTGAATTACTGTGCAGCCTTCTATTATCCAGAAACTTAGATCACTAGAAGTGCGTTGATAAAAGGTGATGAAATTATTATGCGGCTTTAACAAAGGCCGCGTAATGAGCATTAAGTGCCTCTGAGGCACCATAGATTGGAGTGTGNCCTCTCAACANGATTTGGGTTGAGCGTTCATAGGCAGCGCTGGGTATATTAATAGTTCCATCATTGGAAATGCTGCCTTCAATAGTGGCTTTTAGAATACCAGCAGGGTTGGCCATTTTGATTTCATGAAGACTATCATCATTCGTGAGTGGCTTTACTCCATGCACAATTTTATTGGCAACAGTCCCCGGAATTAAACATCCGGCAGCAAGGCATGCCCCGCCAGTCACTGCGAGCGATTTATGGCAGGCCTGCGGAGTAAAGTACCGGACACTCAGATTTGCTCCGCGCTCACTTTCATTCGTGTTAGCAGGACCTATGATACAAGCTTTAGGTATTGTTTCGCTAGCTGACAGTTCTTCCGGCTCGAGGGTAACGCCATCAGCATTCTTTAATTTCATCGCGAGACCTGCAGTTACCCAAAGATCTTGCATCTTTTTCATAAAAGTCTTGTCTGCATCCAGTTCGGCTGGATCTTCCTGAGCTGTTTTGCCAAAATCAGACGCAATGGCTATCACCATTGGCACCGCCAAGTCGACACAGGATACTTCTAGGCCATTGAAAACATCTATGGCATTACCGGTTGGCAGTAAAGCTCCGGTTATTGAGCCTGCAGGCTCGAGCAAGGCTAGCTGTACCCCNGGCCATTTTCCCATAACACCAGGGATTTCCGCATCGGNTGCCATCGCTTGTCCTGGTTGAGGNATATNAATCAAGGCATGGGTCACTACNCCGGTGTTTGTATTGTAAATGCGAACACGCGATTGCCCCGATTGAACTGAAATCAATCCAATTTCCTGAGCGAATATTGGCAATGTTGACGACATATTTCCGCAATTGACACTCCAGTCGATAGCTGCTTTTCCTGGCGCGAGTTGAGCTAAGGTGCTATCGATNTCNGCATCATNGCGATCTGAGCGTCCGACTATAAACACNTTACAACTTTGCGGAATGCCTCTNCCAAGGCCGGTAATTTGCCTGTCGCCGGGCACCTCCCCTTTTTGTGGCACGCCCATAAGGTGGCGTATTAATTCCTCGCGGAGCGCCTGGTCCTCTGGAAGATGCTCCTTGAAAAGAACGATGCCGGTCGAGGTGCCNCCTCTCATATGGTAAACAGGAATTTCAAGNACACCAGAGAGGAAACGAGGCGCCATACCCAGAAAATGTACCTTNTCATTAACCATCTAATTCTCCATCTCTCAANGGATTTGTTTNGTAAAGTTAGCTTNTGAATCGNGGCATGTCCAAGCCTACACCTANNAAGTGTCCAAATAGATCGTAAATTTTGTCGACGGTGGGCTGAGGNAGNGGTGGNGATAAGATTGATGACAGATTAGCNCTGAGATGCTCTATNTTNCCAGTNCCGAAGAGCAATACATCCACGCCTGGTTCGTGNCGGACAAACCTATACGCNGCGTCNATNATNCTTTTCGCGCCGCCTTCANCCATNAGGAAATCCAGNGGTTCGCCNANAGCNAGGGCNGNNTCAATTTTCCCNTCTGCAGCAAGTNTNTTAAGTGTTTCCTTTAAATANTCTCTATCCGAAAAAATGCTNCTAACAGCNTACATAAGAAGNGTTCCGACACCATTTTTTTGTGTNAGNGGAAAGATTGTATTTCGTGCTTGTTGGCACATTAANTGGTAGGCCACCATACAAACTTCCCAAATATCTTCCTCCANCGCTTTTTCGATCACTGTGTGGTGGGGATCANAGGTTGCCGATTCAGTTAGCCCAAGGTGTTTGANTTTACCTTTTTCTTTTTCTTTGAGNAGNGCNGGAGCAAGTTCATTTAAGCTGTAGTCGTACTCNTCTGGTTTAACGCCATGTAAATTNAGNACGTCAACGTAATCTGTGTTGAGTCGTTTAAGAGANGAATTNAGCCTGCAAATAACTTCGTCGGNAGTNAGACAGCCATCGGAATTCCTAATTGTGGACTTGGTGGCGAGTACAATTTGTTCCCGTGGAAACGATTTTATTGCTTCACCCACGATTTGATCGGAACCATAGTTTTCAGCTGTATCTATGAAATTGATGCCAAGATCAATTGCTTCGTGAAGGATCGCGATCGACTGCTCGGTCGTTCTGCCAGTCTTAATTCCCAAGCGACTATTTCCGCCGGTGCCGATACCCGCAACACTTACCTTGAGTCCGGTTTTTCCGAGATTAGTATATTTCATGGCAAAGGGTTTCTAGGCCGAATCTAGGGTGTATGAATATTTTCAATTTTCTATCTCAAGCGTTAGGACGAGATGTCGTGGCAAATGATTGATGCTGTTCGATTTCCTTCATCCAGGCATCTAAGCGCGCGTGTTTAACTCGCCAATTATCCTCTGCACCACGCCAATCAGCATAGGAAAGAGCACAGGCGACAGTTAATGCACCCATATGTTTTTTACCTTCAAGCTCAGAAACAATCTCATCCAATGCTCTATATA
>PBCW01000047.1 GCA_002718015.1 Rhodospirillaceae bacterium | reverse complement strand
AGCTTCAATTTCACCAAGAATTTTTCTGTTAGTGGCATGCGCGCCTATAATGCGGTGTACTCCAGCAAAAATCTTTCGATCTATTGCGCTGCCCAAATGAGACAAAAATTGGCCTTACACCGAATGAATGTTTCGACACAGCGTTTTTTCAATCAAACTTTTAAAACCATTGCAGAAGACAATCGTAATAAACTTTCCCTCTTATAGTTTTTTTGCTCAAAAATCTGGATCGGCATAATACTCGGGTGGTGGGTAGCCTGGTATATGATCGCCGAGGATCTCGCGAAAGCTTGGACGCGATTTCATCCTCGCATACCACTCTTTCGCCGGACGGTGCTCTTCCCATGGAACATCTCCCAAGTAGTCAACGCAAGAGAGATGCGCTGCTGCCGATATATCTGCATAACTAAACCTATCACCAGCCAGCCACTGACGCTCTTCAATCAGCCATCCGATGTAATCAAGGTGATAATGAATGTTGGTAGAGCCCGCCCGTATTGCCTCAGAATTCGGCTCACCCATTTTTAAAAATCGTTTCAAAATCTTCTCGTCCACCAAATTAGTGGTGACTTCTCTATGAAATTTTCCGTCAAACCAAGAGACCAAACGACGGACCTCAGCGCGAGCTTCAGCAGTGTCTCCATAAAGCTGAGGCTCTGGATATTTGTCGTCGAGGTATTCAGCGAGCGCGTAAGCGTCGCATATGATCGTGTGCCCAGGTTCTTCCAGTACAGGCACATCGCACGCCGGATTCATGGCCATAAAATCTTCTCGCCGCTCCCACACTTTTTCAAGCCTCATGTCGAATTGAAGTTTTTTTTCCGACATAGCTACTCGTATTTTTCGGCAGCCCGGCGACAACCATAGATGATAAAGAGTACGCATGTTAATACCCACACTTCTATTCAAAAAACCAGTTTGTCAAAGACGACTTATTTAAGCAAATTAACATATCAAGTTGCCTATTTTGATATGTAATCTATGCTTTGTAAGTAACAATTTGCTTGGAGGCACAATATCTATGGAGCTCTACCAGCTCACTATTCTCGCCTTAGTGCAGGGTATAACAGAATTTCTCCCTATAAGTTCCTCCGGCCATTTAGTTATAATCTCCAAAGTGTTGGGTTGGTCTGATCAAGGGCTGACGATTGATGTCGCATTACACTTCGGAACACTCGGCGCCGTCCTAGTCTATTTTTGGCGAGACCTCTGGCAAATGCTGCTTGGGTTAGGCCGTTTGTGTTTGGGGGTACCAAATGCGCATTCAAAACGCGCAATTAATTTGCTTGTAGCAACCACTCCGGTTGCACTGCTGGCCTTTTTTGCTCGCGATCAAGTGGAAGCATATTTTCGAAACTTGGAAGTCATTGCATGGGCAACCATTGGATTCGGCATTTTACTGTGGATCGCCGACAAATTAACCCTTACCATACACAGGTGTGATGACCTTAAGCTCTTTCATGCACTATTTATCGGTGTTGCGCAGGTTCTTGCATTTATCCCCGGTACTAGTAGAGCAGGCATCACCATAACAGCGGGACGCTTATTAAGCATGGACCGAGCTGAAGCAGCTCGCTTCTCAATGCTACTTTCAATACCAACAATCGCTGGAATTTCCGCAGTTTCTGGAATTGGACTTTACCAGCAAGAAAATATCACGATTCAGATGGAAGCATTAATAGCTATTGGGCTTTCCTTTGTCGCAGGTTTAATAGCAATCGCAACTCTGCTTCGCTGGCTCAATCACTCGAGCTTTACACCATTTGTAGTCTATCGGCTCATTTTAGGTGGAGGGCTGCTGTTTATGGTTTACCACTAAAGCCAATTAAGCTCCACTAAAGCGACTAAATCTACCCCCCTTGCAATATTTATCAAGATAGCTGGGGAGCATCACGTCGACAGAGGTAGGCGTAATATCAAATGGCAAAAACCCATTGGCTCCGCCATCAGGGACATTATTGTTTTTGAGCAGCGTAACTTGGTCGCGCGTCAATGGTGGAACAGGCAACAACTCAGCAAGGAATGCGACTATTGAGGCAAGCCCGAAAGGAACAGGCATCAAAAAATTCCTTCGTCCTGTATTGTGCAAAATTTTTTCTATTATTTCTTTGAAACTAAAGACCTCGGGACCCCCGAGTTCCCAGATTTTGCCTGCGTAAGTATCATTTTCTATAATCCGAACGATTGCGTCAGCTACATCACCAGCATAAACCGGCTGGAAGAGAGTACCTCCATTTCCAAAAAGGTCTATCTTGCCTGCATTGTATTTAGGATACGGGCAACCGAGGACAGGCATCACCGGTGAAAAGCAAGCCAGGGCAGCCAACCGATTGAAGAAATTGTCTTGCGGTCCGAAAACGATACTTGGCCTCANGATAGTCACNTTTGNAAAGGCTTCTNTTACGGCTTTTTCTCCAGCCGCTTTACTTTGCGCATACATTGAAGGTGAACGCGGTGAGGCACCAAGTGCGGACATATGCACCAAACATCTACTCCCGNCATCCGCTGCNGCTTGCGCAACATTNTTAGCTCCTNGGNNATGAACTGCATCGAAACGCTGCTTGCCAATTTGGCGAAATATACCGACTAAGTTTATTACCCCATCAGCTCCATCTATCACTTTGATAACTGANTCTTTATTGCGAACATTAGCCTGTACNGGCGTTACTTGACCTACGTCACCCATGGGTTTCAAAAAAGATGCACCAGACGGATCTCGAACGGCAGCACGGACCAGGTANCCTTGCTTTGCCAACCTCTTCACTACATAGCTACCGATGAATCCGGACGCACCAAATACCGTTATTAGCCTCGATCTCATGATTTCCTCCGAACCAAGCTACGGCAATATATTTAGAAACTAACAAACGTATACAAAGCCCAATNACGCAAGGCCAGCATAAATGCTGTTGACAAGTTCATCCCGGAGGGTCATCACTTTTTGCCATTTTAGCCCAGGTGGCGGAATTGGTAGACGCGCAGGTTTCAGGTACCTGTGGGGGAAACCCCGTGGAAGTTCGAGTCTTCTCCTGGGCACCAATGACTTGCTTTTTGATTTNAAATAGGTCGNGCCGTCCTTAACAGTGGCGTTAGCCCCCNTTTGGAAGCTATGTTATNCTCCANTATTGGAANTTGTTTGNTATTAAATTANTCAGGANTTTTACTTTGAGTNTTCATTTGCATCTTGGCGACTTGCCAGACGATCTCGAACTCGGCAACCTTGTAGCAGTTGATACTGAGACAATGGGGTTGAAATTGCACAGAGACCGTCTCTGCGTGGTCCAGCTCTCGGCCGGGGATGGAGACGCCCATGTGGTNAAAATACCACAAAATAATATTTGTGCACCAAACCTNGNCAGATTACTTTCACATCAGAGTANGGTTAAACTGTTCCATTTTGCCCGGTTTGACATAGGCGTTTTAACGCATTACCTCAACTGCCAATGTCAGCCCGTATTTTGCACTAAGATAGCGTCTCGTTTAGTTCGAACGTACACTGACANNCATGGATTAAAAGATTTGTGTAAANCANTTCTTGATTTGGACATATCGAAGCAGCAACAATCATCAGACTGGGGGGCCTTAGAGCTGTCAAANGCGCAAATTGNATATGCCGCNAGCGATGTGCTGNATCTTCATGCGATCTGGGAGAAACTCAGAGAAATGCTGATACGNGAGGGCCTCATGGATTTAGCGCAAGCNGCGTTTGACTTTTTACCAATTCGTTCTGCATTAGACATNAAGGGATTTGAANATGANGACATCTTCGCGCATCANTAAACAAAGGCCAACGCTTNCTTTATCGTTTCTCAGCTCTGAATTGGAATAATTAAATGACGGCAGCAANTGAATTCAACTNTGGGGATNCTTTGACAAAGNNTAAAAAGCNAGAACTTAGCGCTGCGAAATATGTGCTCCGACTTGAGGCTGAGGCNATTTCTACCCTCGCCAATCAAATCGACAAGACCTTCGCTNAAGCGATTAAAATCCTTCATGGTATAGAGGGCCGTATTATAGTCACAGGCATGGGCAAGAGTGGACACATTGCTCGTAAAATAGCGGCTACTTTGTCCTCTACCGGAAGCCCCGCCCAATATGTACATCCCGGAGAAGCGAGTCATGGCGACCTAGGAATGATTACNGATGAAGATGCCGTTATAGCGCTGTCAAATTCAGGAGAAACNAGCGAACTTCGNGATGTNTTGGAATATACCCGCCGATTTTCAATACCTCTGATAGCAATTACTGGACNCATNNAGAGCACTCTTGGTGAAATGGCAGATACAGCAATACTGTTGCCAGANGTGCCAGAGGGGTGCCCAATGGGGTTGGCACCAACTACTTCAACCACTGCGAGNTTAGCCATAGGGGATGCGATTGCGGTTGCCTTGCTGGAAGTGAATGGCTTTTCGGCTAACGATTTTCGTGTTTTACATCCTGGCGGCAAACTNGGTTCCAGTCTACTTCGGGTTTCNGATTTNATGCATCGTGGGTCNTCNATGCCCATTGTTAAACCCANCACNCTCATGAGTGAAACCATATTAGAAATGACCTCAAAGAGCCTTGGCTGTGTAGGAATTGTAGATTCGGGGGAACTGGTTGGAATTGTAACGGATGGCGATTTGCGNCGCCATATCGATAGTGATCTGCGCAAAGTAACCGCCGGAGAGATTATGACTGGTGCTCCCGCAACAATCNGCGTTCATGCTTTAGCNGGAGAGGCGATCGCTATGATGAACGAGAAATCTATAACAAATCTGTTNGTGATTGATGATGATCAAGGAGCATTAATTGGCGTGCTACACATTCATGATTGNNTAANAGCTGGACTGGTTTAGCGCAATGGGTGATACACCTATTTTGGCTTCATCCGCTCAAAANAATGAGCATGTATCTGGTCTAAAAAAAACNNATCAACNTANGCGGCGTCACGACATNCCTATCTCGGCCCGACAGCAAGTTAGTGTATCTCCTGTTTACGGTCGGTTTGTAGGAACAATGCGGATNTTGCTNCCAACTATTGCTACAGGGCTGATANTTCTTGTTCTTGTNTGGCCTCAGTTAGAACAGCAGCAACGCAGGTTTACACTGGGTCCGGCAAAAATTGACAAAAGTGCCGCTAAAAACTTAACGATGCTCAATGGCCGATACGCAGGAATCTTGGAAGAAAAGCCATTCACGATAACAGCGACAAAAGCACACCAGAAGAATGCAACAGATATGGAGTTCTCGTTACAAGGACCCAAAGTAGACGTAATGATGCAGAATGGTTCGTGGACTGCTATCACGGCAAAAGATGGCTTTTACAANCANAAAATGCAGCTTTTAGAGCTAACAGGTGGAGTAAACCTTTTTCANGACACTGGATANGAATTCCGCACCAAAAATACAGTCGTTGACTTGAAAGCGGGGGATGCGCGNGGTGTCGACCCCGTCGAAGGCCAAGGTCCNCTGGGAAACCTTCAATCTGANGGGTTCGTCCTTTTTTATAAATCGAAGCGCATACTTTTCACCGGGCGTTCTAAATTGACGCTATTCCCGCACCGGATGAAAGAAGGATGAGGACACCTTATCCTGTCATATTGGCTTCNGTTTTTCTTTGGCTAGGACAAATCCCGCTATCGCCTNNAACANATGCCCAGTCAGTAAACATACCTATGGCCGATGAGGACAATACNTCACCCCTAGTAATAGAGNCTGACGACGGTCTTGAGTGGATTCCTAAACAGGGGAAATATATCGCACGAGGCAATGCGAGAGCGGCACGCGGAAAAGTNACCCTGCAGGCAGAAGAGCTAATCGCTCATTATCGGGATACAGAAACGGGGCAAGGCCAAGAGATGGTTAGGCTTGATGCAAAAGGANAAGTCAAAATTGTTTCATTGGGTAAAGATCAAACAGGAAAACCGGCAAGGACGATTGCGACCGGAGACATNGCCGTTTATCACGTCAAAGAGTCAGTNTTTGTCCTNAGTGGCAAGAAACTTCAGATGGTTTCGCCTCAAGGNGTTTTGAAAGCACGAGATAGTCTCGAGTATTGGGATAAACNTCAAACAGCTGTNGCGCGAGGANAGGCGGTAGTTATTCAAAACAAACAGCGTCTGCACGCAGATGTTCTCACCGCGTATTTCACTTCTCCCAAGGCGGATAACAAAAACTCAANCTCAAATGNGCAGCGAATCGATAGAGTGGATGCCATTGGTAACGTCCACGTTGCAGTTTCGAATGCNATTATAAGGGGGGACANAGGAGAGTATNATCCCACNACGAGTGTGGCAACACTNAAGGGAAACGTCAAAATCACAAGTAATAATAACCAGTTAAATGGGGACACNGCAAAGGTGAATTTAAAAACNGGTATTTATAGGCTTGTCGGTAAGCGTGTAAAAGGTTTGATAACACCCAACCAGACGCGATANAACTGTGATATAGATATTGAGTTTTTAGAAATACCGTANTGGAGTATCNACTCAAGTGATCCAATCATCCGAACCTCCAATCCATTCGCCCCTGATGACATCGGACNATTCGTCAGATAGGNATCAAACCAATCANGANGGGCCGAAACTTATNGCCTCTAATTCAGGGTTGGTAGTACGTAATCTAGGAAAGCAATTCAAGAAACGCCCAATACTGAGGGATGTAAGCCTNTATCTCCAACGCGGCGAAGTAATCGGTCTACTGGGTCCGAATGGTGCCGGCAAAACAACTTGTTTTTATATCATCACCGGCCTGATTGCCGCAGACTATGGAGCCGTCTTGATGGACGGACANGATATCACTACTCTTCCTATGTATAGGCGNGCTCGATTGGGTATTGGGTATTTACCTCAAGAACCATCTATATTTCGGGGTCTNAACGTTGAACAAAANATCCGTGGTGTTCTTGAAGTAGTTGAAAGAAATAGAGAACANCGCGAAGCAATGCTCNAATCNTTGCTTGCCGAGTTTTCAATAACACATTTGCGNCGTACTCCATCACTTGCNNTATCCGGAGGNGAGAGACGTCGAGTAGAAATTGCGCGCGCCTTGGCCTCACAGCCAAATTTTATTCTCTTNGACGAACCCCTCGCGGGTATCGACCCTATAGCAGTACGGGACATTAGAGAGCTCGTTATTCATCTAAAAGACCGTGGCATTGGAGTNCTTATTACGGACCATAATGTACGNGAAACGCTTGAGGTTGTTGATCGTGCATATATTCTCCACGATGGTAGATTGTTGATGGAAGGGCGCCCAGACGAAATTGTNGCAAATAATGAAGTTCGTCGTGTCTATCTTGGAGAACGGTTCAGCCTTTAAGGGCAGAACTTCNCATATAATGGTACTCTCACAACGCCTCGATTTACGCCAATCNCAAAACCTCGTTATGACACCACAGTTGCAACAAGCCATNAAGCTTTTGCAATTCTCNAGTAATGAGTTGCGGGAATTNGTCGAAGCCGAGCTGCAACAGAATCCTATGCTNGAACGTGATGAGCAATCTGGTGATGAACCGAGCGTGGCAGAACGCTCGCGCGACAGCACAAGCACTGANGGTCATAACGAACAGCAACCAAATGATGACGGCACAACCCCCGANACTCTNGAATTTGCTACAGGCGCCGCNACTACCGATGAAGCAGANAGCCCGCTTGATATAGACCATGATTCCGTTTGGGAAAGCGAAAGCCCGACCGATGCTGGAGCGGCACTAAATGATAATGGAGCCAGTGAACAAAGTCTTTCTCTNNATAANCTGAATNNTGCNCAAGGTGGACGCAGCGACTTCAGCACNCCAATAAATGACATTGAAGCTACCCTTAGTGAGGCCAAGTCCTTGCGCGATCATCTGTCAGAACANCTAACCGTGGATATTTTAGATGCTAAGGACCGACTGGTAGGCCGTCATTTAATAGAATTGCTTGATCAGTCAGGCTGGATCAGCTCTCCATTGCAAGATTTANCAGCCACTTTGGGCTGCTCAATAGAAAGAGTAGAAAGAGTACTTAAAGCATTGCAGAGATTTGATCCTCCCGGCATTTTTGCGCGCGATCTNAAAGAATGCTTAGCTCTACAACTGCAAGATCGTAATCGTTATGATCCAGCTATGGAAGCTTTGCTGGATAATCTCGACCTTCTCGCAAAACAGGATAAAGCAGCGCTCATAAAGATGTGCGGCGTTGATGAGGAGGATTTGACTGATATGGTNGCTGAAATCCGAGCTTTAGATCCAAAACCAGCCCAGAATTTCGAACGAGAGATTCTCCAGACAGTTATTCCCGATATCCTAATGCGACCCCATCCTGATGGTGATTGGATTGTTGAACTCAATCCCGAAACCCTTCCTCGCGTGCTCATAAACAAAGATTACCATACAAAGGTCGCCGGCGAGGCTCGAAAAAAAGATGAAAAGGAGTACATCGCTGAGCAACTACAATCCGCGAATTGGCTTATGAAATCTCTGCATCAGCGAGCNACCACAATACTCAGGGTCTCACGTGAGATCGTGCGCCAACAACNCGGCTTCTTCAGTAAAGGNGTAGANCATCTTCGACCGCTTGTNCTTCGGGATATTGCTGAAGCTATTGAAATGCACGANAGCACNGTGAGCCGGGTTACNTCAAACAANTACATTCACACACCNCGCGGNACTTTTGAATTGAAATATTTCTTCACTTCAGCCATCAGCGGCGTTGGAGGTTTGTCAGAACACTCTGCNGAGTCTGTGCGCCACCGCATAAAAATNCTGATCGATGGGGAAGACCCCGGATCAATNCTGTCAGACGACGGAATTGTCTCTATTNTGCAAAGAGAAGGCATAAATATCGCAAGGCGCACAGTTGCAAAATACCGGGAGTCNATGAAAATTTCTTCTTCTGTACGGCGNCGGCGAGAAAAGAATAAANGTATATAAGTTTTCAATAAANAGCGCTGAGGCTCGCNAATTAGCTACTGTCTCTGAGAGAAACNGTGGCGCTGACNTGGAGCCCTGAAACTGTGCGTATGAGAAATGACACANTCTAGGCGGAAATTAAATTTGNCGCCAATTCACATNCTGAGTTTTNATCGAGTNCAAGCACGGCATCGCAAATNAANTCTGCTCGATCTCGCGGTATCTCCANAANAGCATNTTCAAAAAATTTNGATGNAATTTCAGCTTCACTCAATNCTCNTTCACTGGCACCACGATTTATACGCTCGTGATGCACGTGTTCAATGCCATCTTNAGTTGTGATAATGATCCCGCCNGAATAATAGTCTGGGTACCCCGTNTGCCGGTCAATNTCATACTCAACCTTAAATGCTAAGTTTAAAATAGCCTCATCACCAAGAACATCATCTGCAAGTTCTGNAAGCCCNAATTTTCCTTTGTGTAAACAGGCTGCGACNATAAACTGAGNAGAAAATTTNGCATCGTAATCGCTGNCAGATCTGAGTTTATTAGCTGANGCCTCTGCTATTAAGTTTACTGCTATTTCTGGCATTTNAACTAATNTTTTTTCGATATTCGCCAGCTCGATTGATCGGGACCGCCTCAACTCCNATGCNGAATCNGCCANAGCATGTGTGAAATGACAGCTAGGAAATGGCTTAANCNCCGTATCGAAACACTCCNAAACATCACCCAGTCCAGCGATAAGGNATTCATAATCAACATGCTCTTCNTCATCANGCAGGNNACNCTTATAAANTCCAAATCGACCCTCGTACGGGCAAGTTAGTNNAACAAATCCGTTTTAAGCCANATAAGCAGCGGTGATTCCTGCTGCNCCGCCCNNGCNTGGATGTAATCTCTTATTNCAGCCTNCCTCTTCANCAANCTCCATANTTGCTGCAGCTGNGCTGCCTGCAAACGCTCGTGNGCTTGCCAATTCCTTCACATCTAAACCCAAAAGCCGCCCGGCTGCTAAAGCACCCGAAAAATACGCGCATACCCCTGTCNGATGATAGCCCCANCTGTGTAATCCTCCCATCGCTGCCATTCCAATGCGANTGATACTCTCCATTGCAATCACATTAAGTAGTCAGCAACTCCCTCCCATCNACATCNCAATGCTCACCAAGACCTAAAACCGNGCTTAGAGAACTAGCCGTGNGATGCACAACGCTTCGTAGGTGTGTCATCGTAGTCTAGATTGTGATCAACGCACCATTCATTATTAACGCATCCCTCAAAGGTAATTTCTCTTGAAACCCTATAACTGAGGCAGTCCCGGCACCCGCTGCATCTAGAAGACCATTCAGTATCTTACCTGAGAAGGGGTAATGACGGAAAGCAAAAGCAATACCAACAGCATCTAATATTAGATACTTTGCACGATCGCGCACCGAAGCTGGTATATCCTCAAAGTTCAAAGAATGAGCAAATCTGGCAAGTCTTTGCGCAATCGGCTGTGTAAATTGCGTTTCAGGCTTAACCGATGCTAAATTTTTGATCATTTTGCTCTCCAAAAAACTAACGATAACCAGTAACAGCAACAACCCGAATTTGGAAACCACAGAAATAAGGTTCTCATGGTATTGAAACCAAGCTATCTTACGAATGTTATTCTTTTTCAAAACATGGTTTGCATCAAAATCTGTATGTGACCCTCACTGGTCAAGTATATGTACTTGTTTTAACGTTAAGAGGATTTATGGATCTTCTTTCTAAAGTCCGGGAGGAATTCAAAAATGGCTGAATTGCGTATGATGGCAACTACCGGAATGGTTGGTTATGGCTACACAGAAGAAGCCTTTAAAAGGGGTGTCCAACGAGGTTTAGATTTCATAGCAGCTGATGGTGGATCTATGGACCCGGGCCCTCACTACCTAGGTCAGGGAATCCCTTTTGTTTCACGCCAAGCAATCAAGAGAGATCTCTCCCTGATGCTTGATGCTGCTATCAAACAACAGATCCCAATGCTAATTGGCTCCTGCGGTGGCGGAGGAAGTGATCCACAGCTAAATTTTGTGCGAGATGTCGTCAAAGAAATTGCTGAGGAAAAAAATCTTCATTTTAATATGGCCTTAATTCGTGCCGAGCAATCGCCCCGCTACCTCAAAAAAAAATGTGCTGCCGGAAAAATTGAATCACTTGGCCCGATCTCTGAAATAACCCCAAACATGATTGACGAAAGTCATAGGGTTGTAGGCATGATGGGTGTCGAACCATTTCAGAAAGCTATTAACGATGGAGCACAAATTGTCTTGGCAGGTCGCGCTACGGACGCGTCCATCTATTCTGCAATACCTTTAATGAAGGGTTTCGATCCTGGCCTTTGTTGGCATTTATCGAAAATTATTGAGTGCGCAGGACAAGTGACCACCCCGCGGACTGGCCAAGACTGCGTTATAGGCACACTGCATGACGATTATTTCCTGGTTGAGCCCGGTCATCCCGATAAACGCTGCACGCGTATGCGTATTGCGGCACATACACTCTATGAAAACCCGAGCCCCTACCATTTAGAAGAGCCTGAAGGCACGCTGGTTACAACGCATTCTAATTACGAGCAACTTGATGAAAGAATAGTCAAGGTAAGCGACAGCCGTTTTGAAGACGCTAATCGCTATACTGTTAAACTTGAAGGGGTAAAGTTATCGGGCTACCGTACTGTTTTTATTGCAGGAGTGCGCGATCCAATTCTCATTTCTGTAATAGATGAGTTCATTGAATCCTGCCACGAACGCGTAGCAGTAGAAGCCGCTAATCTCAGTATCAGCCGAGACCAATATCGCCTTAACATTCGAGTTTATGGAAAGAATGCTACTATGGGACCGCGGGAGCCCGTTAAGTACACGCAAGCCCACGAAATTGGATTACTTGCAGACGTTCTAGCGGATGACCCTGAGACTAGCAAAGCTATAATGGCAAAAGCCCGTTATGCATTGCTGCATACCGATTTCCCCGGCCGAAAATGCATCTCTGGGAACCTCGCAATCCCATTTTCACCTTCCGATATGCCCGTTGGCCAAACATATGAGTTTAATATTTGGCATAGAATGGAAATCGAAGACCCACTAGAACCTTTCCCAATAGAAATGGTAGAGGTGTAGATAACATGACAACTCTTTCGGAGTTAACGTCTGTCTTGCGATCAAAAAATGCCGGAGCATTGCTCTGCACACTCGATCTAATGTTTGAAGACCAAAGCACTTATGAGAAAGTACGCGACAGTGGTGTACTAACACCCAGCTTAATCGCCGACCTTTATGGTTTATCAGATAACGAAGTATCAATTATTCCTTACGACGTTGCCTATGCAATCAAGATCACTATTCCTAGACTTCACAAGTCTGGCGATCCTGACGATTCTGATATCTATGGTGCGCAGCAACACGCTCCCTTACTCGATATTGATATCCCTGTCTAACTAAGACACACAGCAAAGAATTTATGGCGACCCAAGTTCTGCCTTTTGAAGACGTTAAGCGTTTCGCAGCGCGCCTCGGTGCCAATATAAATCTGGTGCAAGGCCGAAGTGGCGCTCTTTCTATAAAACATAGTGGTTTAATGTGGGTGCGAGCCGAAATGGCCAGTCTCGCCATTGCTGAACAATCCGAAATATTCATACCNTTACGCATCGACAANGTNNTGAGCGGNATTGCCNCTGGNCTAGACGACCCAAATGAACAGGCAACACTAGAGGCAGAGTTGAATCAACAAACAGATAANATTGTNCGCCCCCTGCCTTTCGCCGCTCTAGATGCCCTAATTGAGGATCCTTTGGTCTCGCANGTAACACCCCCCGATCTATTGGCTATAACATCCGAAGCAAACGCCCANGAAACCCTTTCTGAACGCCTCAAGGGATTACGTTGGGCCTTTNCATCTATGGCGNCGCCAGGCGCAAGCCTAAATCATTCNGTAGCTAAAGCGCTAGGGCAAAAATCGGGCACAATAGATATTCTTATAATTTCACATTGGGGGGCTGTTGTTAGTGGAGCTGATCCAACTACTGTCTCAGCGCATCTGAGTGAACTTACCCAAAGGTTAGTAAGACCTTCAAGGCCTGTACCCGAGCCCGTGCTTTATGANCTAAAAGCAATGATCACCAATGACCAATCATGGAGATTGCCCGTATATAAAGAAATACATGCACTAGGCTGTGACACACTCTCACTTGAGGCATGCATGAAAGGGCTCTTAACGCTTGGCCAGGCCATGACACTAGGATTGAATTTACCTGTATCAAAGCCTGGAGAGCCTCTTTGGCAGACCGCNTTGCGCCATGAAAAAGAATTTCATGAGAGACCGGGTTATATTATTATTCCNAATGTAGGCGTCGTNGTTGCTTCAGAGCTGACGCCGCAGACTGAGGCCTTACTGAGTGGATTTGCGCGCATGACACTGAGACTGCAAACTACGACCGACCTTCTGACATTTACGGNGGANGATATCAAACCGTATTTAGAGTGGCAAAAAAATCGCTGGCTGGAAGAAAGTNATTCTTCTGAGTTTTCTGGAGTAAGTACAAAGGTTTAAATGCCCGTATTAGAAACAATNATTAAACTNACANCTGACCCACGGCATCAACGAAAGAGGTTCTAATGAGCACTAAAATTCAAGCCAATGGCATCGAAATAAATTATGTATTCGACGGCCCTAAAGATGCGCCTGTTTTGATGCTCAGTAATTCACTCGCCTCAAATCTTCNTATGTGGGATGCCCAAGTTGAGGCTCTTGCCTCCAAATTCAGAATATTGCGTGCTGATACTCGCGGCCATGGCAAGACAGAAGTCACTAGCCCTCCTTACACGATTCAGTTGCTNCTTGATGANGCCATCGCACTTCTAGACACACTCCAAATCCAAAAGGTTCATTTCTGTGGGCTCTCGCTCGGTGGGATGATTGGACAACGTTTTGGAGCGTTTCATGGAGATAGATTACATAGTNTAACACTATGCGATACTACCTCACAAATGCGCGATCCTTCAATCTGGGACGAACGTATNAAAATNGCAAAAGAGCGTGGNATGNCTGGCATTCAATCANCAACCATGGCCCGTTGGTTNACTGAAANTTTTTTGTCCGCCGGAGGNGGCGTAATTAAGGGCNTCCAGGAGATGATCGAAGCGACCCCATTAGTCGGATTTCTCGGCTGCTGTGAAGCTATCAAAGAAATGAACCAGGCAGATATNTTGAATAAAATNNAATCCCCAACACTNATAATTGTGGGAGAAGATGACCAAAGCACCCCATTGGCAGCCGCACAATTCCTCAAAGAAAATATTGAAGGCTCGGAGCTTGTTGTGATTAAGTCGGCGGCCCATTTNGCNAACATAGAGCAACATGAGGCATTTAATGTTGCACTNGGTGCACATATTGAACAAATAAACTAGCATTGCGGGAGTAAAAAGTGACTTGTAAAAAACTGTCCATAGCCATAGTNGGTGGCACNGGTGATCTCGGCTCAGGTCTCGCACTTAGGTGGGCCAAAGCGGGTTACTCTATTATAATTGGATCCCGATCCAAAANAGCAGCCGAGGAAGCNGCAAAAACACTTGNCGAAATATCTGGGGGGCAAGTTACCGGAGACGAAAATAGCTTGGCTGCCCNATCCGCTGACTTAGTTGTACTNNCCGTTCCGTTTTCAAACCANGAGCCTATGCTGAATATTATAAAAGACGGAGTGCAGGGNAAAATATTGATCGACGTAACTGTGCCCCTGGCTCCGCCTAAGGTTATGAGGGTGAAATTACCCNCCGGCGGGTCGGCNGCNAAAGAAACACAAGATTTTTTAGGTNATGATGTTCGNGTTGTTTCTGCCTTTCAGAATATCGCTGCAGATTTATTGCANGATTTNACAGCAACTATNGAATGCGAAGTGCTCGTTTGCGGAAANAATAAAGATGCACGTGCCGAAGTTATTGAGCTCGCCAAATCCGCAGGAATGNCCGCTTGGCACGCCGGGCCTATNGATAATTCAGCTGCTGCAGAGGCTTTGACGTCCCTATTAATTTTCATCAATAAGAATGGACCCGTCAGTCACGCAGGCATACGTGTNACTGGTGACCCGAAGTCGTGACACCAAGAAANNTCGAGGTTATCGCTCTTGATGACTTCCCCTTTATTTCGCCNGGTGACGACCTTGCCAGCATTATATTAGAGAGATCACATGGAGCAGGACTTCACAATGGCGATATTNTCGTTATTGCTCAAAAAATTGTTTCCAAAGCTGAGAACCGTTATAGAAATCTGAACAAAATCAATCCCTCAAAAGAGGCAATTAGGCTTGCCGCTNAGACCGAAAAGAATCCGTCNTTAGTCGAATTGATTTTGCAGGAGTCTGCANAGATTGTCCGCCANCGCCCGGGTATCATAATTGCGAGACACCGATTAGGCTATNTGCTTGCAAATGCAGGAATCGATGCCTCNAATGTTGGTCGCACGAGAGAACATGTCCTCTTGTTACCGGAGNACCCTAACAAAACTTGCCAAGAATTACTTCAAGCGNTTTCTGATGCTTGCGGCGCCAGTTTGGGGGTAATAATTAANGACAGCGTTGGACGCGCCTGGAGACGAGGAACCACCTCGATTGCACTCGGCTCNGCCGGNTTTCCTGCGTTACTTGACCTTCGAGAGGACCCGGATCTTGATCGAAGACCTCTAAAAGTGAGTATGGTGGGTCTCGCAGATGAATTAGCGTCTGCCGCCTCATTAGTTCAAGGGCAAGGGAATGAAGGTAGGCCAGTTGTTATTATNAAAGGTTTTGACCCATTTAATTATGAGGTGCCCGAAACAGAATTAACCAGNCCTGAGAATGAGGATTTATTCAGATGACCCGATGCATCGCCTTTACCGGGGGGGTTGGGGGAGCAAAACTTGTGCTAGGTCTCNCNCAAATCCTTCCTCCNGAAGAACTTTTAATTGCAGTTAATACAGGTGATGATTTTGAACACCTNGGTCTAACTATATGCCCCGATATAGATACGGTNCTGTATACTCTAGCGGGCATTTCCAATCCGNANACAGGTTGGGGACGTAAGCAAGAGAGCTGGAAAACAATGAAAACNCTNGAAAGCTTGGGTGGCGAGACCTGGTTTCAACTTGGAGATCAAGACCTAGCGCTNCATCTAGCCCGAAGACATCAAATGANACTTGGTGCCACTCTTACCGAAATCACAGCTAATCTAGCNNACAANCTTAACGTTCGTNATCCGATAGTTCCGATGAGTGACCACCCGGTACGCACAATGATTTCAACAGAAAAAGGTGAAATGCCATTCCAAGAATATTTTGTGAAAAATCGTTGCTTACCTGCTATAAATGGCTTTCGATTTGCTGGAATNANCAACGCAATCCCTTCATCAAAACTTCTGNGAGCATTTGAGGATCCTGCGTTAGAATTGCTAATTATTTGTCCGTCAAACCCATTTATAAGTATTGACCCTATCCTTAAANTGCCCGGCCTAAAAAAAGCAATAGAGAGCTCCCGAACCTCCGTCTTAGCAGTGTCTCCTATCGTAGGAGGCAAAGCANTGAAGGGGCCTACAGCCAAAATGTTAAAAGAACTTCGCCTCAAATCAGATGCATCTTCCATAGCGCAACATTACGGTGAAATCCTNGATGGCTTTGTGATTGATACGAAAGATNGCAACCTNGAGAAGCAAATAAGTGAAAAAGGACACAAGGTTTTAGTTACCCAAACCATCATGAAATCGCTTGATGATAAAGTNAGTTTGGCTAATGATATTTTGGATTTCGCGGCAGAAATTTCTTTGTGAACGGTGACTGTGACAACGTCAAATGCTCTGCTATAACTATTANATTACTTAAAACCTTCCGCTGAATGAGGAGAGTTCAATGTGGGCCGTCCTGCCCGCGAAAGACTTTCGCAATGCCAAAAAAAGATTGTCCCCTGCCTTGAGTCCGCAGGAACGTCAATCTCTTTTCGCCGTCATGCTAGAGGATGTTCTGGAAGCCGCTGTCAACGCACCCTCCCTAGATGGTGTAATGGTAGTAACTCGAGACCCCCAAGCTGCAGGCCTCGCGCGCAAATATAATGTAGAAGTTAACAATGAACCAACTAATGACGGGCAAAGNGCAGCGGTAGCACGTGCTGCTTGCCAATTAAATCAAACAAGAAGAAATGGTATCCTTACACTGCCCGGCGACACCCCAAATCTACGGTCGAGCGAGATCGAGGCTATAATNTCTAAGCACCCACCAGCCCCGGCTATGAGTATTGTTCCATCCCATGACAAACTTGGTTCAAATTGNATTGCCTTAACCCCACCAAACCTAATACCTTTTCATTTTGGACATGAGAGCTTTCAGCCCCATCTCGATGAAGCAACAAAACGTCATATCGACCCAGTAGTCCACTTNGATCTTCCNGGCATAAGGCTCGATATAGACACNCCAGCAGATCTAGTGCGGTTTTTAAAAGGGGACGGAGAAACACGGACACACAAATACCTTNGGNCAAGNGGAATTGCCNAAAANTTTCTCTCAAAACAAAATATGCCAGGCACTGCATGATGAAATTGCANGATNTCTTAACAAAAANTTTAGACGAACTAATGGCGTCCGCAAGCGCCAAACGTGATGAACAGTATGGGAATATAATTAGCTTTTCACGCAANGTTTTCATTCCCCTCACAACCCTATGCCGTGACGTTTGTCATTATTGCACNTTCGCAAAATCCCCTCAGAAAGGATGCCGANCCTATCTAAATTCTGACGAGGTNTTGGCTATTGCCCAAGCTGGAAGAGACTCTGGCTGTAAAGAAGNCTTATTTACGCTCGGTGANAAGCCAGAGGCCCGCTACCGTATTGCACGAGAAGAGCTAGCTCTACTTGGNCATGAGACTACATTGTCATATCTATCGGAAATGGCGGCACTTGTATTTGAAAAGACCGGCCTACTCCCACANCTCAATCCAGGNGTCATGTCCANAAANGAGGTTTCNGAACTACGAGATATTTCAGTATCGCAAGGNATAATGCTTGAAAGCACATCTAAACGCCTTTGTGAAAAGGGCGGGCCTCACTATGGCTCACCCGATAAAGACCCTTTAGCTCGATTGATGACGATTGAAGTGGCCGGTGCGCTATCCGTTCCCTTTACCTCTGGTCTTCTTATCGGGATAGGGGAAACTAAAGCGGAGCGTATAGAAACACTAGTTGCACTTCGTGATGCGCACACAAAGCATTGTCATATTCAAGAAGTAATTATTCAAAACTTCTGCGCCAAGCCCAATACCAAGATGGCGCAAGTTCAAAACCCGAAACTAGAAGAGTTGCTTTGGACCATCGCAGTTGCCCGCTTAATTTTACCTTCCNCAATCAACATACAGGTCCCACCGAATTTGAACGACGGAGTACTTCCTCANCTGATCGCAGCTGGNATAAATGATTGGGGAGGTGTTTCACCNGTAACGCCAGACCACGTTAACCCAGAGGCTCCTTGGCCACACCTAGATAAATTAGCAAGTGAAACTGCTCGTGACGGNAANCAATTGACTGAACGACTTGCTGTATATCCCANGTATGCACAAAATATTGATGCTTGGGCGGCNCCTACCATCGCATCTGCNGTTAAACAAAAGAGTGANAGTGAGGGGTATGCNCGGTGTGAAGATTGGACCCCAGGCTCCGACANTCCTGTGCCTATTTTGAATAAAACAGGGCCTTGCGACCATACNCTAATTCAAATTTTAGACAAAGCTCAAGCTGGACACNGCCTTTGCGAGCCAGAGATAGCGCATCTATTCTCGGCGCGTGGCGGCAATTTTANGAAAGTTTGCGAGATTGCAGATGATATTCGACGTGAGACAGTCGGTAACGACATTACCTATGTAGTTAATCGCAACATAAACTATACAAATGTATGCTCCTATCGTTGNCAATTCTGCGCGTTCTCNAAAGGCAAACTCAGCGAGAATCTNCGCGGTCGGCCGTATGTTCTTAATCTTGACGAAGTAGCTCGGAGGGCAAGCGAAGCGTGGGAACGAGGCGCGACAGAGATTTGTATGCAGGGTGGTATTCATCCACAATATACCGGCGANACATATATAGANCTTGTCAAAACTGTTCGAACAGCAGCGCCAGGCCTTCACATTCATGCATTCACTCCGCTTGAAATAAGGCAGGGCGCCAGNACACTCGGTCTTTCCATACGTAATTTCCTCATCAAACTANAGGCAGCGGGACTTGGGACNTTGCCTGGAACCGCAGCAGANATACTCGATGATGAGGTGCGTGCAGTTATTTGTCCAGATAAGCTATCCTCCTCCGAGTGGCTTGATGTAATGAAAATGGCTCATGAGCTTGGGTTAAAGACCACNGCCACAATCATGTTCGGGCATGTTGACCAGCCNNTTCATTGGGCGCGCCACCTGAAAAAAATCCGTGACCTTCAAGAATTAACCNACGGATTTACGGAGCTAGTCCCTCTTCCTTTNGTGCCTATGGAAGCGCCGATCTATTTAAAAGGCCGGGCCCGATTCGGCCCCACCTATCGTGAATCTATTTTAATGCACGCCGTNTCACGAATTGTCTTGCACCCNGTCATTTCCAATATTCAAGCCTCTTGGGTAAAGATGGGAATTGAAGGGTTGAAAGATTGTTTAGAATCTGGCGCCAACGATGCCGGCGGTACACTGATGAACGAAACTATCACACGAGCTGCTGGCGCACAGCATGGACAGGAAATGCCAATATCTCAAATGGTAGAGATTATCAAAAGATTGGGGCGGAGTGCTAGACAACGAACAACGCTTTATGAACCAGCCGANGCAAAAAGAATTGCTGCAGCAAAATATGCCAAACCGTTAACGACGGTAATCAACACGCCAGCCGCAAATTANTCCCGTCGAAGTTCNACCGCATTAACCGCGGCTGAATAACTTACGCACCAGCCACCTTTGGCATAACCTGCTCTGCAAAAAGATTCATTGAGTCTAACATCTGACTTTGGGGCATGCCCACACCTTGCATCCCCAGAACCATATGAGTTACGCCAAGCCGCTTCTCATAACTAATGATNTGTTCTGCAACTTCATCNGGNGAACCAAATAAAAAACGGTCTTTNGTTAATTCATCAAAATCGAGGTCTAAATTATCATCGCCCTTGGGCATTGCTTTATCTTGCCCCCATTGGTGATATACTTTGTACTTNTCTTCGAGATATGGGCGCGCAATTTCCTTTGCTTTGTCGCGGGTCTCAGCAACAAANATTTCACGCATCATCGGAAGCTCGTCAGGGAAGGGTTTCCCNAATTCATCCAATGCTCTCTTATATATCTCGAGCTGCCGTTCAATTGTATCCATTCGTTGATGCGGNTTAATGAACCAAGTATCAACGATCTCCGCAGCACGTCTTACCGCAGCGTCTGCNTTGGCCCCCATCCACAAAGGAGGATGGGGTTTTTGCATTGGTTTCAGAGACAACGTAGTGTCAGAAAGTTCAAAGTGAGANCCCTTCATATTGACATGATCTTCAGTCCACAGTTTTTTNATNGCCTCTAAATTNTCAATTAGCCGCGGCACACGTTCCTTAGTTGTTGTTCCAAAACCACGAAATTCAACCTCNCGGTAGCCGAGACCACAGCCAAAAACTATTCTGCCNCCTGACATTACATCCATTGATGAGAGTTGCTCTGCTATATCCAATGGCTTGTGTAAAGATAGAAGTATAATACCCGTAATTAAACGCATNTGTTTTGTCTCGGCCATGGCGCGCGACAAGAAGGGTATTAACTGAAACTGTTGCAAAGGATACCCAGCATAATGCATGCCCGATATTAAATCATCAAATCCAAGCTGCTCTGCTATCCGAACCTGTTCCATAAGTTCCTCGAACCGGGCATTCATATTAGTCTCATTCGCACGGTACTGACCGCGTATGAATAGGCCGTACTTCATTATTCCTCTCCTAAAGTCCTTGCCTCACTTTTGGNATTACATCCTTGGCAAACATTTCGATATTTTCCATTACCATACTGTGCGGCATGCCNGGCCATTGGCATGATGTTATAAAATTGTTAGTCCCAAGTAACTTACAATAATCTATTATTTCTTCTGAGACTTGATCAGCATTTCCAAAGATNAAACGATTTTGTAACAAGTCATCAAATTCTAGTCCGAGTGTATCACCTTGAGGCATNGGCTCGGACTGACCCCATGCGTGATAAGTTGAATATTTAAGACCCAAATAAGGCCTTACCGCTTCGATAGCAGCCTCGCGAGATTCTGATATATACACCTCACGCCTTAATGGCCATTCAGCCGGCAATGGTTTTTTATATTTTTCCAAACAACGCTTGTAGAATTCCACCTGTCTACACAACGTATCTTTTCGATGATGCGCNCTGATGTACCAAGCATCNCCAANCCGNGCTGCTCGATCTACTGCTACGTCAGCATTTGCGCCAATCCAGATTGGGGGATGGGGCTTTTGCACGCAAGGCATAGAGACAGAGGCATTATCGAGCTCAAAGTAGTCGCCCTTCATATTTACTCTTTCCTCAGTCCACAAACGTTGAATAGCTTCCAGATTTTGTTCGAACCTCTTAACACCCGTGCCTTTTTTTATGTTGAAAGCCTTATACTCTACATCACGATAACCGAGCGCAGCGCCAAAAACGAGGTTCCCACCTGACATTACATCCATAGTTGCAAAATACTCTGCGATTTCAAGTGGCTTATGAAGTGCTAGCAAAACAATCCCCGCNATCAAACGCATATCGGGAGCGTCAGCCATCAACCTGCAGAGCAGTGGTAACTGCTGAAATTCATAAAACGGGTCACTCGAGTAGTGATTACCCTTTGCAAAGGAGTCATAGCCTAGCGCATTCAAAAGCCGTACCTGCTGGAGAAGTTCCTCAAAACGTGCAGGCATATCTTCAGATCGAGTATACTGGCTTCGCGTCATGTAACCAAACTCGATCTTCCCCATCTTTAATACCCCTAAGCCGCGCGAACTTTGGGCATTACTTCCTCGGCAACGAGTGAGAGTGTGTCAAGCACTTGACCCTGCGGCATGCCTACGCCTTGCACACTCATTATGATATGATTGACCCCTAGTTCTTTGTTGTATCTTACGTACTCTTCCGCAACTTCATCTGGGTCACCAACTATAAACCTGTCTCTAGCGAGCTCCGCGTATTCTTGAGTTATATCGCGATCCTCTGCTGGCATCGCCTTATCCTGGCCCCACGTTTTATATGCATCGTACATTCCTTTAATATAAGGCGCAGCCAATTCTACTGCCTCATCATGAGTGGGAGCGCAAAATACCTCTCGACGTATTGGAAGCTCTTTTGGAAAAGATTTGTTATATTTTTCCAATTCTTCTCTATAGAGGTCCATTTGACGGAGTAATGTTTCTACTTTTTGATGCGGGTTTAAATACCAGCAATCACCAAGCCGGGCCGCACGTCGAATTGCTACATCGGCGTTCGCCCCAATCCAGATGGGCGGATGNGGGTCCTGCTGCAAAGGCACTGAAATTCGTGCCTCNTCAAGCTCAAAGGTAGTCCCTTTCATNGAAACCTTTTCATCTGTCCAAAGCCTGCGTACNGCCTCAAGATTTTCCTCAAAACGAGTTACGCCGGTACCCTTTTCTACGCCGAATGCTTTGTATTCGACCTCGCGATATCCCAATGCGCAACCAAAAATCATCCGCCCTCCACTCATAAGATCCATAGTTGCGAAATAATCTGCCACTTCCATNGGATTATGTAGGGCTAATAGGACAATGCCAGCATTCAGGCGTACGTTCGGTGCCTCTGACATAATGCGGCAAAGAAAAGGTATTTGTGTCATTTCCTGGTGAGGATAGGTTGAAAAGTGCGAGCCCTTGGTAATNCAGTCATAGCCTAATTNATCNATCAATCGAGCTTGCTCCATCAGCTCATTGAACCGCACTTTCATGTCGTCATCCCAGTCAAAAAGGCCGCGCAGCATTACACCAAATTGCATATCCATTTAATATCTCCAGTTTATGCGTTTTTCAGGTTGGNCAAGACTTCTTCGCCTAACATATGAANGGCCTCCAATACCTGGCTCTGGNNCATTCCAGCACCCTGCACACTTGCAATAATGTGATTGANCCCCACAGTCTTATGCAAGTCCAGCAACTGTTCACAAACTTCTGCAGGCGAGNCGAGTACGAAACGATCATCTAATAATTCTTCCCAATCTAGATCCAAATTATTATCACCTTCAGGCATAACCGTGTCCTGCCCNCATGAATGGTAAACCTTGTATTTTANTCCAATNGCTGGCTTCGCTAANTCAATAGCTTTTTCACGCGTCTCAGCCACAAATACTTCTTTGCGCATCGGAAATTCTTCTGGAAAAGGTTTATCTGCTGCGTCTAAAGCCCGCTTATAAACTTCAAGTTGACGACATAATGTTTCATTGCNGCTNTGNGGGTTTACATACCAACAATCACCGATTTGTGCAGCACGTTCGATTGCCGGGTCGGCGTTAGCACCANNNCAGATGGGAGGACGCGGCTTNTGNAGTGGCTTAACTGAACAAGATGCTTCATCAAGTTCGAAAAAGCTTCCTTTCATNGTCACCTTATCCTCCGTCCAAAGTCTCTTAATCGCCTCAATATTTTNATCGCCTNANTATTTTCGGTAAATCGTCGGACAATTTCCTTTCTTTGNACTCCNAACGCTNTAAGTTNTACCNCGCGGTAACCAAGCGCAGCACCAAAAATAATTCTCCNACCAGATAACACATCCNTAGTCGCTGCCAACTCGGCATAGTCTAGCGGTTTATGCAAGGCTAACAAAACTATCNCCATGTNGAGGCGCATTTTNTTGTTTCTGCCATNACTCGAGACANATACGGNACCNTCTGAATATCTTGGAGCGGCCNGCTAGAATAGTGCATACCCTTCGTGATGCACGAGAAACCCAGTTTATCGGCTNGGCGTATTTGTTCGAACATTTCCTCGAACCNCAGTTGCATAGCGTCTCCTTGTGGAAACTGTCCGCGCGTCANCAAACCTAGTTGAATATCAGCCATNATTCTTCCGNATAAAAGTNAAGCCGCATGAAAAGTGCTTTACATACCCTCACGCACTTTTGGGAAAACCTCTTCNGCTAATAACTGGATTGTTTCCATTGCCAAGGATTGCGGCATGCCAGGCCATTGAACACTAAAGACATGATGNTTTATTCCAGTCTCGCGGCTGTATTCTATAATTTGTTCCGCCACNTCATCTGGACC
Organism: Rhodospirillaceae bacterium; assembly: GCA_002718015.1. Taxonomy (GTDB): domain Bacteria; phylum Pseudomonadota; class Alphaproteobacteria; order UBA8366; family UBA8366; genus UBA8366. The sequence goes on along the minus strand of PBCW01000047.1, from coordinate 1,682 downwards.
CCCGAGAAAAAAACGATCCTTGATTAAGTCATCAAAATCAACATCGAANTTATTATCNCCTTCCGGCATAACTTTGTCCTGACCCCATGCATGATAGACCTCGTATTTTTTAGCAAGGTAAGGCTTACATAGCCTAATAGCTTCCTCTCGCGAGGCTGCCACAAAACATTCCCGCCGGCCGGGAAACTCTGCAGGAAACGGCTTATCAAACTTTTCAAGTGCCCTCTTATAAACATCGATCTGATTGCGAATCGTATCAACACGATTNTGCGGGTTGACATACCAACAATCTCCTATCCGCGCCGCTCTCTCAATGGCAGGATCAGCATTGGCACCGATCCANACTGGGGGATGCGGCCGCTGAATAGGTTTGACTGAGCAGGAAGCATCAAGCAATTCAAAAAATGTTCCCGCCATAGAAACTGAATCCTCCGTCCAAAGTCGCTTAATGGCATCCACATTTTCCGATAATCTCCGCACTATCTCCTTGCGCTTTACACCGAAAGCAGCGAGCTCGACTTCTCGGTAACCNAAAGCTGCTCCAAAAATAACACGCCCATTTGTCATGACATCCAGTGATGCTAGTTGTTCCGCAATTTCCAATGGCTTATGNAAAGCAAGAAGAATGATGCCAAAGTTGTGTCGCAGNTTTTTTGTTTCNGCTGCCATACGTGAATGGAACACCATCTGATTTAAAACCTGCATGGGTGATGACGAATAGTGCATACCCTTTGTNAGTGAGGCGAAACCCAGCTTATCGATCAGACGTACCTGCTCCACCATTTCATCAAANCGTTTCCTCATATCCTCTTCTTGAGGAAACTGACCCCTGATCATTAACCCAAATTGCATATCTGACATAGTCTACCCTTCATTGATACCGTGCTTGACAAGTTCAGCTTGAAGCCTGCCTCTTGCGGCAAGAACAAACATTTTTAGATCGGATAAAGCTGCCCAAACAACGTGTGAGCCAACCAATGCTTTGTTACCTTCGATCAATGGATGGCTCGCAACCGCAATACCATAACCCAAAAAGATCCCCAGCAGTACAAGCCACCAAACTCCAAAAACCACTGACCCCAAAGCACAGCCCATTCCGACAACAGTTGCAACGTAGTGACAAAACCGTGTTGCGGGTTTTTGATGCGCACGCAAATAAATTGGCCAGAATTCTTCAAATGATTTGTATTTTTGGGACATAAACGCCCTTCGTAAACAAAAAAGCTAATTGCAACTAAACCTGTGGGTTGCACACACTAAAGCATGGAAGGCAACATCGCAAAATATTACATCGATAATTTAGGCATTACACGACGCGCGTAGCCTGCATCTAAAAGCCAGATGACCTCATCACGCAAGGATTCGATGACTGGCCTTTGTGGAATGCCGAGCTCTTTGATTGCCTTTGAGCTGTCTAATGCAGCCTCGGTGCTTGCAAGTCTAACACCGGTGACTGGCGCAGAAGGTGCTCGTCGGGTTACCCAACTAGAGATGTTTTCATCCAAAAATGCTACGCCTAAGGCCAGCCAATAAGGGACCCGACGCTTCGGCATCTCCAGACCGGTGATTTCTTCTAAGAGTTCCAAGACAGCACTCAAACGGATATTTTCGTTTCCTAGAATATAACGCTCCCCCCACCCGCCCTTTTTCAGCCGCAAGGATGTGTCCTCGGGCTATATCAC
>PBCW01000046.1 GCA_002718015.1 Rhodospirillaceae bacterium | reverse complement strand
AAAGTAGCTCGGTTATGCTATCAATCGCCAATGCAACATACAACAACCACGGTCAAGTATGTCCGATGTTAAATTTCGCGGCTTTTCGTGACATGCCCCTCGAGCACGCCCCTTTTGATCATTTAATAGTCCCAAATTTTATTTGCGATACGGCTCTTGCCGATATAAATGAAAGTTTTCCTTTAATTCAGCATCCAGGCAGTTTCCCAATAAGCGCTCTAACAATAGGGGGGGCTTTTGAAAATTTTGTCGATCAACTCAGAGGAAAAGAGTTCGAACAGGCAATAGGTAACAAGTTCTCAATTGACCTCTCAAACCAGCCAAACATGATGACAGTTCGGGGACAATGTCGAGCTCAAGATGGAAAAATACACCGTGACTCCGGAGGGAAAATTATTACTGTCCTAGTTTATTTGAATGGGCACTGGGATCGATCGGGCGGACAGCTTCGCCTTTTACGTTCAAAAAATGATATCGAAGACTATTCAGTAACAGTTCCTCCCGTCGCAGGNACGCTGCTTGCCTTCCGTTGTTCCGATAATGCGTGGCACGGCCACAAATCATATGAGGGAGAACGACGTTCCATGCAATTAAACTGGGTGAGNGGCCNTACCTATTTGTGGAGGGAAGCATTACGGCATAACTTATCCGCAATGTTGAAAAACTTTAGTGGCCGGAATTCGGCAGGTAACAAATAAAAATGGATACAGAATGGCGCTAAAGATAGAAACATTCAACAATAAGACCGGCGGTTTCAGCGCTTTTAAAGCTATTGGCCACCCGTTGGTTATAAAAAAAGCAGTAGCCTTGATAAATCAGCTCGCTGAGAGCGGGCCAATAGCTATCTTTGATCCTCAGGGACTAGNGAANGCTTTCGCGGAGGTGCATGACTGCAGTCGANTGCAAGTTAACGGCTACTACATACAAGACGTTGAGATGATNGGCACNAANGTGTTCGGACNAGAGGCACAAGCCATCACCAAATTATCTCCGAGCATGGCGNATACAATTTTTGTNGTAACCTTCGACGCCGCTCGAGTAATAGAAAATATTAGTCACATCATAGGCTCCAATGCCAAAATCTTNAGTCTCGATGATATGCGTCTTGATGNTNCGATGCTTACAAATCGACGTCGTTATCTGGACCCNATCAATTTCGCNACAAACTTTGCATTTTTCAGAGANACTGGAACAAAACACACCCGTCTAGTAAGCGCTAACTATTGGGCAGGTTATGGGGCCAAAAATATAAAAATTNGGTGTAGGCTTTTTGGCAGCNCNGGTGACATTCTTGCAGACTGGGAGCATTCCTTNGATGATAAAGTTTCAACGATTGTTATTGACTCGGAAGAAATACGTCGTCGATTTGAGCTNGGAGACTTTACAGGCCAACTATTTATTCATGTTGTAGGTGCGGCTGGGCATGACGTAGTCAAATATGCGCTTGATACCTATGGTAATGATGAAACGGTGCTCTCATGCACACACGACGCTAATGCATGGCCTGCAGACTTATATGGGGGTCTGCCAGCCCCGAGATTGGGCGAGAAGGTGGTGCTTTGGGTCCAAAATAGTCATCCGTGTCCAATTAAAAANGGTGCAATTGGACTAAATCGGATGGGTGATAAANATATAGTCTGGCTCGACAAAGAAATACCNGCATTTGCCTCCTTGCCATTAGATATCTCAAGTCTGCTACCCNATGTAAANTGGCCGGCCCAGATTGAGATCAATGCTGGNAAACATTTTGTCCGGCCGCGTTACGAAATAACAACAGCCCAAGGTAGGAGCCGCATAAGCCATCCTAATGTAGAACGTAGTGACCTAAAAACAGACGCCAAAATNCCCGAGCTTAATACGCATTTAGGTAAGGGTTACCTNNTACCTGCTCCAATATTGCCCTTCGAACGNTTCAAGACAACGATTCTTCCAACGCCCATGGCTACTAATCAGGAGAATTTGCCGGTCGCTGCTGTCGCTTATGACCATCAGGGTAATGAAATTGCGCGACATNGATTCGGATGTTTAAGANGAAATCACGAGGAATATTTAGATGCAGACCTTTGGTTAGGTAGCAACCAACAGCATNGTTTAAAGGCTGGTTATGGCCATGTCGAATTGGTTTATGACTTCTCTGATGGTGGTNAGGCGGATGGATGGCTTCACGGATTATTCCGTTACGAAGACCGGCANAANGGCCATGCCGCAGAGACCAGCTTTGGAGCACATATTTTCAATAGCATCCTCACATACAAGGATGAACCACAATCGTATGCTGGTCCCCCGCCGGGATTAAGCACTCGTCTTTTTCTACGTACCGGACGCAAANCACAAGAAGCATTATGTCATTTAATCTACCCCGCCTCCACTCCATGGCATGAATTTAGTCGAACAGAGCTAATCTTGCACAACCGAAACGGCCAGATCATTGCAACCGAGAACATTACTATTCCGTGTGGCGGATCATTNCATTTCCGGNACAGTGANANATTTGACATCGCCAGCATCACAGAAGCNGGNGATGATTNCTACGTGCTCATCCGAGACACGACTTGCCGGCTTTTCGGATACCACGGACTCAGTGACCGCGAAAATAGTTTTAGCCTAGACCACATGTTTGGTTTTTAAAGAGAGGTCGCTAGGATGGCAATCGACTGGGACAAACTTCGTGTCTTTCATGCGGTTGCAGAGGCTGGAAGTTTCACCCATGCGGCGGACACGTTNAATTTGAGCCAATCAGCAATTAGCAGACAAATAAGTACACTAGAAACCAGCCTTGAAAATNCTNTGTTTCATCGCCACGCGCGTGGTTTGATGCTCACCGAGCACGGAGAGAACCTTTACCGAACGACCCANGATGTTTTCCACAAACTTGCCATGGTTGAGGCCCAAATTACGGAAGATAAAAAACGCCCAAGTGGACCTTTGAAGATTACTACCACCGTAGCACTCGGATCGCTTTGGCTTACTCCGCGAATAAAGNAATTCATAGACACCTACCCGGAAGTCGAGGTNCATTTANTTTTAACCGATNGNGAACTTGACCTNGGCATGCGAGAGGCNGATATTGGGATCCGNCTCTCNGCACCACAACAACCGGACCTCATTCANCGNACCCTGATGCCGGTGAGATCGCATGTGTATGCATCGCCAGAATACCTCGAAGAAAAGGGCACTCCTCAAACANCCGAAGAGCTTGACAACCACAGATTGATTGTTTACGGCAGCGACNTGTCGCCACCGGTCCCCTCCATTAACTGGCTTCTCGACTTGGGTGCAAAGACAGGNCANAAAAGAGAACCCGTGCTAACCGTAAACAATCTCTACGGCGTTTATCGAGCAGCACGCGGTGGGCTTGGCCTTGCNGGCTTGCCCGATTATATGATCGCTCACGACAGCAATTTAGTGAAAGTTTTGCCTCAATTCGGTGGNCCCAAAATTCAAACTTTTTTTGTTTACCCAGAGGAATTACGCCACTCAAAAAGNATAGCGGTTTTCAGAGANTTTTTACTACGTCAAGTTAATCAGAAACCCTTTCANTCNTCNCNANACTAANNTCGGCTTCGCNTTNGGATGGAGTTAGATTAAATAGCTCANTTTCGTAGCACAAAATAGAAAACCAAGGACGTGCNTGCCCGTGAAAACAAGGATTAAAGTTTAACAAAAAAACNAANCNNCTCNATTCGAATGNAAATTACATTACCNACAATATTATTTTCGCTTAATGTTGCNATCAACGATANAGCTTNGCACCCAACTTNATCCTCATTCCAGTGTACAAATNAGCCACAAANTCCCCATACCCGTTATACATTAATGTGGGAATTCTNNTTGCTTTACCGAGAGGCTGTTCAGTTGCCTGGCTCCAACGCGGATGAGCCACCGACGGATTGACGTTTGCCCAGAATCCATATTCTCCACTTTGCGCCCTCTCCCAAAATGTTTTTGGGCGATCTTTTACAAAGGTAAACCGTGTGATTGATTTNATTGACTTAAATCCGTANTTCCANGGGACCACAAGACGAAGTGGCGCTCCATTTTGTTTGGGGATAGGCTTGCCATACATGCCGGTTGCGATNAAAGACAANTCATTTGCAGCNTCAGTCATAGTNAGACATTCCACATATGGCCAATCATACCATGTTTGACGAACACCTGGCATGTATGAATCGTCTGCGATTGTTTCCATTCTCAGATACTTTGCATCCGAAGTAGGTTTGGCAAAATCTAGTAATGCACGTAATGGAAACCCACTCCAAGGAACAATCATTGACCAAGCTTCAACACAACGAAAACGGTAAACCCTCTCTTCGAGTTGCATCTGCCGTAACAAGTTGTTGATGTCAATTTTGGTTACTTTTTCAACCTCACCGTCAATGAGAATTTGCCAAGGGTCAATTTTCATAGCCTGGGCAGCGGGCGCGATATTTTTATGACTTCCGAATTCATAGAAATTATTATACCGGGTAACCAAGTTCTCTCCTGTCAAAGAGCGATCCACCACGTATTTGAGGTTTCGTGAAACCGGATACAGGTTCGATTTCGACTTGACATCTGAACTGGCCAAACAAGAATTTGATTTAAAAAAAGTGCTAAAACCCGTCGATACTCCCAATAACCCTATTGCTTTTACGATTTTTCGTCTTGCTACGAATGTTTTTTCATCAGTTGTGGAGTGTTCTGCCAGCTCCCAACCGTACCTTCGCTTTATCAACATTCCAAAACTCCATAGATTTGCCGTTTGTTACAAACTAGTTAGCTTGGTCTTCAATGCAATATGCCGTTTGAATTAACGGAATGCCGTTTTTAGTGATTTAACTTTACACAAATGGCTAGGCACCCCCTTATAGACGTAAGAAGTGGGTGCAGACAAACTAACAATGAACCAATTGAGGAGCGTCTCAATGTTTCCGTTCAAACCAGCTGAGGCTTTCGCCGTCAACAAGGACCTGAATATTGAAATCCTTGCACTTGAGGGCACCGATAATACTGTAGTTATAGCGGATGAATTCTACCAAAATCCAGATATCGTGAGAGATATAATTCTACAAACCCCTTACCCGGTTTGGAAGGATCAGCCAGGCACTCGAAACTTTATCGATTACTATGATTGCCGGCAGTCTCAGAAGTTACCGTATTTGGAAGCCCAACAAGCAGTAAAGCAAATTGCTGAGCAATTCCTCCACATACAAATTCACTCTCCGGCCACTTTCTTCAATAGCAACATATTCCGGCTTATAAACGATCAACCCAAAAATAGCCAAGCATACCCCCATGATGACGGAAATCTTGTTACAGCTTTAGTAATGCTTAACACTGAACAAGAGTGTTCCGGAGGCACTGCTTTTTATCGATCAAAAAAACCACCGCTTGATCGTATGCCGGCTGATCCGACTATGCATGAGGCAATTCACAAAACTATTTTTACTAAAAATAACTATGAAACGGGTAGTAACTATTTTATGGAGAATTTCGACCAATATTGGGAAGTCCTTGGTATCATTCCCATGGTTTACAACCGTCTTCTAGTTTATCCTGGCGTTATGTTTCATGGTGCCTGGCATGAACGAAACTCATTTAGAAATCATTATCGTATTAATCAGGCCATGTTCATTGGCGACGTTACTTATGATATGAGTTTCTGGGACAAATAACAAATTGGTCAGAAGACTTTACCCAGAGCCTTTTTTTTCAATGGCGTCGCCTAACTCTACTGCCATGGGTAAAAGATATCGCCGAAAATCGGGATAGTCGGTGCTTATTTTCTAGCGCACGATCGACGTTTGATAGGTTGCGACCACTCAGGATTTGTTACCTCATCTACGTAGGAACTTTGCTGCCCCAAGAGGCTTAATTAATAAACGTTACAATTCCTTGGGTTTGAATTAACGTACTAATCCCGTACCCTTAAACTGTTCTGTGGTGACGCTATAACAAGCAACAGACCGCCAAAAATTGCAAAGGGTGAGTTTTTGAACAAGAGCAAATTTACTCATTAATCGAGGGGTTTTGGGGAATAATTCTCGTAATTGTTTTTAGTATTATGGGAATAGCTCGCATCTGCCATCTTTTATACATGTGACTGATTTGCAACAGTATGGAACAAGAATTCGGCAAAACTCGTATTTTGGTTGGTTTGTGCGTGGGAAGAGGTATCTTCATAGATAGGATTCGCAACCATTTACAACGTTTTGGTTTAAATAGGCCGATCTTGGAAATGGTAGCGGTTTCTAAATGTTCGAACATTTATTAACTATCAATGTAGAGGTTTCACATGTCCAAACTTAATAAGGCTTTGATGGCGACTACCGCCATTGCCTTTGCAGCTGGTCTTGCGATGCCTGCGGCGGCAAAGAAGAAAGATCCTTCAAAAGCGCCAAAGGTTGTAAGCAGTGGCAAAAAGATGAAGCTGAAGCTGTATGGTCAAATCGCGCGTACTGCGTCGATCACTGATGACGGCTCAGGAACTGGTTTCGAGAATTCTGAAAACGGCAGCACCTCAACTCGTATGGGTGTTAAAGCTGCAGGTAAGATCAACAATGATCTTAAGCTGAAGCTTCGTTATGAGTGGAACATGCGTTCTGCTCACGAGAACAATCAGCTTGATAACGTTTCATCCGATAACGACTTCGACATTCGTCATGCTGACATTATTTTCAGTCACAAGCGTTTCGGCACATTGTTCTTCGGCCGTGGTGATGGTCCTGGTAACAGTTCTTCACAACAAGATCTTTCCGGCACAGGAACCGGTGGATTAGGTGGTGGTGAGCACTGGGACTTCCAGAATGCTCGTTTCGTAGAGACCAGTACTTCAGCAAATGGTGGTGGCCGTGCGACAACTCGTGTTAGTCGCGTATTCAATAATATGGACGCAACCAGCCGTAATAACCGTATCCGTTATGATACACCAAGCATTTACGGCTTCCAGTTCCGCGCTGGTGTTGTTGAACAAGACGGTTACGAATTTGCTCTGTGGTACAAGGGTAAAGTTGCTGGCATGAAGATTAAAGGCGCTGTCAACTACAGCCACAACAAGCAGGGTGTATTCCCAGGCGCAACTCAGGCCGGTGTGACTGGTACAGATACTGAAATCAGCATCTTTAACGGTTCGGTTTCGGTCCTTACTCCATGGGGTATTGGTGTAAGTGGTGCTGCGGGAACGAATGATCGTGACCGGAGTGTGCTATTGAGCCAGGCCAATGATGGTAAAGATCCATTCTTCTGGTGGGCATGCGTATTCTATCGCGCTAAGTTCTTTGAGCTTGGTGAAACCCGCTTCAGGTATGGTTTCCAGACAACGGTCGATAACCAGAACGAAGGCGATATCGGTCAAGCTCATGGCTTTACTATCGTTCAACAAATTAAGAGCACAGGTTCCGATCTGTTTGCCGGTTACCGTCATGTCTCAGTTGATCGTGATATCGCTGGTGGTACNGCCGNNGCNGAAATCGACTTCGAAGATCAGGACATCTGGGTCCTGGGCTTCCGGGCGCGCTTCTAATCGCACCTGATNAAAGGATAAGTGCTGGTAAAAAATATGTTTAGTCGGTTTCTTTCGATGGTTCTATTCGCTTCGGTTGCATTGTTAATCACAGCATGCGAACCNGGTGTGGTAGAGGATGAAAGCTGGAAAGAAACAGAAGGCCCGGGATTATTTACGGGCAAACGTGGCGGAATTATTCTTTATCAAAGATAAGGCACTAAACTAAAGAGCCGCCGGCCCAGTTTTATTGGGCTGGCGGTCTTCTTTGTTGNCCAACANACTTACGAGCCATTTTCATAAACATAAGTTTCCATTTAATCATTATCGACTCTTAGTCTATTCAAAATTTTTCTTAGAACATCGTTCATTTCTGATGGGTTTATTATCCCTANGGCTACCACAACGACCAAACAACAATATCTAGTTGACTGTTTTCTGTGCAAANTCATACTGCACCTTAAATATCGGCCTTAATCTTACCGTATTTCAGTGCTATATCATTTCAATGATTAACGATAAATTTACATCAAAACCAATTGATAATCTGTTAACAGAAATAAAATGCGGCAGGGCTCTTGAAGCCGCTCCAAATTGGAAATTTGATCCGAATCAGTGCGAAAGCATTGATATCAAAATTGCCCGAGACGGCACATGGTTTCACGAAGGGCAGCCCATAAAACGTAAAAAAATGTGTCAGCTCTTCTCGAGAGTACTCAGGCGCAGCGATGATGGTAGGTTTTTTCTAATCACCCCTGTAGAACAATTTCAAATTTTTGTCGAAGATGCGCCCTTTACTGCTGTTGAACTGAGCGTGCAAAGCACCGGGGATCAGCAAACACTAATTTTTCGCACAAATCTCGACCAAACCATAGTAGCAGGTCCAAATCACCCAATACGCATTGTTCAAGATCCTATTACCGGAGAACCTAAACCCTATATTGTCGTAAGAGACAAACTAGAGGCGCTCATTTTACGACCACAATTCTACCAACTTGTCGAAATGGCAGAGGAAAAAAAAATGCGCGGCAAAACAGTGCTTGGTGTGTGGAGTGCAACTAAGTATTTTGAATTAGGTGAGGTTTAATTCTTGTTTACGAGGTCCTACATCATCGAAAAGATATCTTCCTATAAAGCAGGTCGCTGGGGCTCTGGAGTGTTACGGCAAGAATACCTACAACGCGGAGATCACGACCTCAATCCACATATGGAGTCACCAAAAACTTCCAAGCCCGCTGCAGTTCTTATCCCCTTGATACGACATAAGGCGGGAATGACTGTTCTGCTTACACAAAGGGCGAGCCACTTAAAAGACCATGCAAGCCAAATAAGCTTCCCAGGTGGGCGAATTGAAACTAGAGATGTGGGCTATGAAGCTACAGCTCTGCGAGAGACAGAAGAAGAAATTAGTCTAAGTCGAGATCAAGTCGAGGTCATTGGAAGACTTGACACCTATATGACACGAACAGGTTTTGAAGTAATACCCGTAGTTGCATTCGTTAAACCACCAATCTATGTCAAGGCTGATCCACGAGAAGTTGCTGCCATTTTCGAAGTACCCCTTGCTTTTCTCATGGACCGGATTAATCACAAGAGAGCCAGTAGAAGTGTTTGCGGAACAACACGATATTTCTATGCGATGGAGTATCGGGGATATTACATTTGGGGAGCAACTGCCGGTATGCTCGTAAACCTTTCAGAATTATTGAGTCCGACATGATTAGAAAATTGATCACCATAATACTTCCCTTGTTACTCCCAACACTAATTTATTTTTTTTGGGTTTGGATGGCGCGTCGACAGCAAATAAAAAATGGCGGCGAAGAAATAGATAACAAGATCCTCAGCGATGCGCCATGGATATGGCTTGGCATCGGTGGCTGCGGATTACTGGCGGTAACATTACTGATAACACCACTTGTTTTAGGAAAACCCAGCAAGCCCGGCGAGTATGTTGCGCCTCAGTATAAAGAGGGCAAGATCATTCCCGGGCATTATGCAAAATAAATGATGCCACAGCAAAACCTCCTCCAAGACTGGATGAAGACAACGAATGTAAGCACAGTAATGAAAGCGCTAAATGCNGACGGCGCTGAAGTACGATTNGTTGGAGGCTGCGTGCGCGATGCTATTTTAAATCGTCCGATTAATGACATTGACATTGCCACCGAAGCAAAGCCNGAAGCAGTAATGGANCTGCTCTGTCGATCGAGAATCAAAGCAATCCCGACGGGGATTAGGCACGGAACTATTACAGCTTTAGTAGATTCACAGCCCTTCGAAATCACGACNCTTCGGCGCGATCTAGATACCGACGGCCGGCACGCAAAAGTTATATTTACCAACGACTGGCAGGCAGATGCGGAACGAAGGGATTTTACTATTAATNCGCTTTCTCTCTCTCCTAACGGTCAGATTTTTGATTATGTGGGCGGTAGACAAGACATATTGCTNGGTAAGGTTCGTTTTGTGGGAAATGCTAAGACNAGGATAAAAGAAGATGTACTNAGAATTCTTCGCTTCTATCGATTTTTTGCCGATTACGGTATTNCTCCTGCAAATNCAGAGGCGCGTGCTGCCTGTTGCGAGATGGCTCCCTTATTAAAGCAACTNTCCGGTGATAGGACNCGCCACGAGATTTTNAAACTTTTAGCATCTCGAGACCCGANACCAAGTGTCAAAATAATGCAGATCGATGGGATCCTGTCCTATTGCCTTACAAAATCTGCAAATTTAGACCGGCTCAAACGACTAATTACCATAGAAAAAAAAATTTCTGCAAAAATGGNNATCTGCAACACAGATGTAATGCTGCGACTCACCGCATTAGTTGATAACAACACCTCCGAANTCACCCGGTTAACTAAACGTTTGAANTTACCNAATCGTTTCCGGAGGCGTTTNGAAGCGGCAACAGGGCCAACTCCAGATGAGGGAAAATTAGAGGAAGCGCTTTATAAATTAGGAAGCAGAGCCGTTCGAGATCGCTTGGTTCTGGCCTGGTCGCTTGTTGAGGGAGTCGATCTACCCTCNAGTGTTCTGAGTACAATCAACAACTGGCGAAACCCTACTTTCCCACTAACCGGGCAAGATGGACTTGCCGCAGGCATGGCTCCAGGCCCTGAACTGGGCCATACCCTAAGTATTATNGAAGACTGGTGGGTTGATAATAATTTCCTTCCCGACCGTGAACACTGTCTTAAAAAATTACGCGGACTTATTTCTTATGTTTAACTAGTTTTCCTTTAATGGAACGGACGGGTTCTCCATCTCGTAATCTGGTGAAAACAAAATCCATGCCCATCGGTGTGAGAGTACGTGCATATGTTTGCATCGAATAAATCCCNTTTGGATTTATGGATAACAAATAAATATGAAGCGTGTTGCGATTTATCCTTGCCCAAGCAAAGGGTTGGCCGCTCATATAATCAGGCGACTCTGGGGATCTAAAAATGTTCTTTTGAGCTGTTGGNTGGAAAATAAACTTTTGTGTTTTTTGCCTTATTTTCGGCTTATTTGGATTGCCCCCACGACGTATAACGGTTGTCCACTCAACCTCGAATCCCTGATCTANTGGTCTAATGACCACACCAAAATCACGCACCGTGACCCCAAAATAAATACTGTCGCGATTTTCNGAGACCCCACTACCCTCAAANTCTCCGTAAAAGGCGNCAATTTTGAGATTTTTCGCATTAGACCCGAATGAAAATAAAAACACTATTGCTAACACAGTGATCAACCGAGTTACTACTGACATAATCCCCTATCCAAGATTANAGTTTCCTATGCTATTGCACCTTTTTAAGGCCAATGTACCTCTGGCGGCAAGGACATCAGCACTGCTTCGGGATTACCACCCGTCATGAGGCCAAATCGAGTTCCACGATCATAAAGTAAATTAAATTCTACGTATCGACCCCGCTTCACTAACTGCTGCGCCCGCTGTGCTTCAGTCCATCTCTTGTCAAAATTGCGCCTGACTAAGCTGCTGTAAGTACTCAAGAAAACACTACCTACATCACGAGTAAAAGCAAAATCAGCTTTCCAATCACCACTTTCCAGATAATCAAAAAATATTCCCCCAATTCCTCGTGGTTCATTTCTATGTTGCACGTAAAAGTATTCATCACACCATTTTTTAAATCTTTCATAATCGGCCACTTCGTGCTTTCTACAAACTTTCTCAAAGGCAGAATGGAAAAAATCACTATCCGAGTCGTTTGCAATCATTGGTGTTAAGTCTGCGCCACCGCCAAACCAAGCTTTTGTCGTCATTATGTGACGCGTATTCATATGGACCGCTGGAACTAGCGGAGACTGCATATGCGCGACCACGGAAATTCCACTTGCCCAAAAACGATGGTCCGTTTCAGCTCCTGGGATCTCTTTCGCATATTGCGGCGAAAGATCACCGAATACTGTCGATATGTTTACTCCCACTTTTTCAAATACTCTTCCTTTCATAATCGACATTTCTCCCCCACCAGTCATGCCGCCAGAACGGGCCTCATTTCGCTTTTCTTCAGCTCGTTTCCATCTTCTTCTCTCAAACCTACCAGCCGGACGGTCAGAAAGTGGGCCCCGACTTGCATCCTCGAGGGCTTCGAATTCACTGCAAATTTGGTCACGCAAACCCGCAAACCAATTGGTCACATGTGCTTTGCGCTTTGCGATACCATCAATATTTTTTTTCATCTGTTCTCCAACTAATCATTTGGGAAGGATTGTGTCTGTCGTAAAGCTTCCCCAACAACCATAGAGGCTGCCACAGCTACGTTAAGTGCACGCTCTCCAGCTCTCATCGGTATGCGTAATCTTTCGTCAGCTGAGGCATGTACCGTATCAGGCACACCAGCGCTTTCGCGGCCAAGTAAGAGTGTATCGTCTGAAGAAAAGTGAAAATCAGTATACAAATAATCACCATGCGTAGTCAGTAATAAGATTCGACCTTGTTGTGATGCTTCGTATTCACTCCACGAATAGTAATGACAGCAATCAACCCTATCTAGATAATCCATGCCAGCACGGCGTAGAAGGCGATCAGACCAAACAAATCCGCAGGGTCCTATAATATCAATCGCTATTCCAAGGCACGATGCTAAACGCAAAATTGTGCCCGTATTTTGTGGAATATCTGGCTCGAAAAGGGCAAGACGCATAATACCAACTACTGTGGGTTGTTCGGTTTTTTCAAGATTAAAGGCTATCTCACCTTTGTAACTATTTCTGCGGCAGGTTGTCGCATCAACTCCCCGAATTGTATGGTAAGAGGTATATTACACTAACGTCAGGTGAATGTTTAATATTAACGGCAAGGAAATCGATGAATGGCGGAAAAAGGGTCACCACTTCACGGGCGTAGAGATTTCTTACAACTCACCTCGATCGCAGTGGGCACTGTTGGTGCTGCGTCATTCGGCTGGCCACTAGTGTTTAGTATGGACAAGTCTGCAGAAGTAAAAGCGCTTTCCTCAACAGAATTGGACATTGCTTCAATACAACCAGGACAGGCAATACTCGTAAAATGGAGAAAAAAGCCCTATTTTGTTCGCCGCCGAACAAAAGACGAAATTTCAGCGGCAGAAAAAGTTGAGGTCGCCTTGTTGAGGGATCCTGAAAAAGACAGTGCACGTGTTAATGGTGACAGGCCCGAATGGCTAGTAGTCGGTGCAAACTGCACCCATTTCGGTTGTATTCCGACTGGTGCTAAAGCTACAGAAAACCGAGGCGAATTCGGCGGTTTTTACTGTCCGTGCCATGGTTCCCATTACGACACTTCGGGACGCATACGGAAAGGTCCAGCGCCAAAAAATTTGCCTGTACCGCCGTATAAATTTGTATCCGACAATATCCTTAGAATAGGGTGAGTGAGATTGAAATGGAAAAAAAGCAGTTCAATAACAAATTAGTGCAGTGGGTAGACCACCGACTACCAGTATTTTCTTACATGAATGCTGANTATAATGAATTTCCAATGCCCAAAAATCTNAATTACTTCTGGAATTTTGGCGCACTGGCAACAGTCGTNTTGGTTACAATGATAGTGACTGGCATCCTACTGGCNATGCAGTATACGCCACACACCACNTTAGCATTTGGTAGNATAGAACGAATNATGCGTGACGTGAANTACGGCTGGCTNATTAGATATATNCACGCCAATGGCGCCTCNATGTTTTTTATAGTCGTNTATATNCANATCTTCAGNGGCCTCTATTATGGCTCATACAANGCACCNCGNGAACTACTTTGGATGCTNGGTGTNGTAATACTTCTNTTAATGATGGCAACTGCATTNATGGGCTACGTNTTGCCGTGGGGCCANATGAGTTACTGGGGAGCGCAGGTTATCACNGATTTTTTCACNGCAATTCCNATNATAGGNAATCCATTAACTGANTGGTTACGAGGCGATTTTGTTATAGATAACGCAACACTCAATCGGTTTTTTTCCCTGCATTATTTGCTACCGTTTGTGATAGTTGGAGTAGTTGCCCTTCACGTTATTGCTTTGCATGTGCATGGCTCAAACAACCCCGACGGAATAGATATTAAGGAACCACAAGATACCATACCTTTTAATCCCTACTTTACCGCAAAGGATTCAGTAGGGCTTGGGGTATTTTTAATAATCTTCGCCTTCTTCGTATTCTTTGCCCCTAATTATCTAGGGCATCCTGACAATTATATAGAAGCTAATCCACTTGCCACCCCAGCCCATATTGTACCGGAATGGTATTTCCTACCATTTTATGCAATTTTACGTTCCATAACCTTTGACATTTTCTTTTTAGAGGCAAAACTACTTGGTGTCATAGCAATGGGGGCTGCGGTCATGATTTTATTGATAGTTCCGTGGCTTGATACGTCAAAGGTGCGTAGTGCCCGTTATCGCCCACTTTATCGTATTTTCTTCTGGGTCTTGCTGGTCGATTGCGTCATTCTTGGGATTGTAGGAGTGAAATCACCAAGCGACTTGGTGTTTCCCGGCATAAGCTGGTTCGATTACAAAACTCTCGGGCTTATAGGCACCATTTATTATTTTGGACATTTTTTGTTCCTTATGCCTGTTTTGGGGTTCATTGAAACACCAAAACCACTCCCCACATCAATAAGCAAACCTGTTATTCCCCTAGCTAGCGGTGGTGGTTCCGCTCCTATTGGGGCAGCAGCAGCAAAAAAGGAGAAGGCCTAATGCGTCAGCAAATGCTGAAATGCATGCTTGCTGTAGGTTTTTTATTTGTTGCTACGAATTCTATGGCAGCCGGACCACTCAAACATGAGCCTCAGGACTGGTCCTGGCAAGGCGTTTTTGGGACTTATGATAGAGCGCAACTCCAAAGAGGACTGCAGGTTTATAAAGAGGTATGTTCCGGTTGTCATGCACTTAAATATGTCGCATTCCGAAACCTTGTTGACCTCGGTTATTCTAAGGAGGGAATACGTGCTTTCGCCAAAACGTTCGATATCAAGAACGCTGAACCTAACGAAGAGGGCGATACTTACACTCGCCCTGGACGTGTAACTGACTATTTCCCCTCACCCTTTCCAAATGAACAGGCTGCTCGGGCATCTAACAATGGCGCCTACCCCCCCAATTTATCGTTAATGGTTGAGGCTCGCCCCCATGGAGCCGATTACCTATACGCTTTATTGACTGGTTACAAAGAACCGCCCGCGGGAATGAAAATAAGTGAAGGGATGAACTACAACTCTGCTTATCCAGGGCACCAGATTGCAATGTCAGCCCCACTAGATGATGAAGCCGTCGAGTATGCCGATGGAACCAAGGCAACAGTGAAACAAATGGCAACTGATGTTACTGCTTTCCTTGCGTGGACCGCAGAGCCTAATTTAGAGGAACGAAAGAGTATGGGCCTCAAGGTGATGTTGTTCCTATTCGCTTTTCTTGCGATCCTGATTGCTATGAAGCGGCGGACCTGGGCAGACGTTCATTAATTATTTTGAGTTGATAACTTTATCTTCCTAAAAACTAACCCAAACACAATTAGGTTAAATGTCGGTACGGGGCGTGTTAGTATCTCCGAATGATTGACAACGAGATTCCATGCGGCGCTAAAGCGACTCCTGTTATAGGTATAATTGGAGGCACTGGAATATACGCGTTAGAGGGATTACAGGACACTGTTTGGCACGATGTCGATACCCCCTTTGGGCCGCCGTCAGATCAACTGATGAGCGGCACACTCAACGCCGTGCAAATAGTATTCCTGCCACGTCATGGCCGCGGCCATAAAATTCCTCCATCAGAACTCAACTTTAGAGCCAATATAGATGCAATGAAGCAGCTTGGTGTAACCGAGATATTATCCGTATCAGCAGTAGGATCGCTTCGAGAAGATCTATCTCCAGGTACCTTTGTAATTGTTGATCAATTCATTGACCGTACTTTTGCTCGGATAAAAAGTTTTTTTGGAACAGGCTTGGTAGCCCATGTGTCAATTGCGGACCCGGTTTGCCCAAGGCTCGGTGATGCCCTAGAAAATGCCGCAAGTGGACTAGATATGGAGGTCATTCGTGGCGGCACTTATCTGGCCATGGAGGGCCCACAGTTTTCTTCTCGTGCAGAGTCGGAGCTTTATCGAAATTGGGGGTGTGACGTAATCGGAATGACTAACATGCCAGAAGCAAAACTCGCGCGTGAAGCAGAACTTTGTTATGGTCCAGTTGCAATGGTAACTGACTATGATTGTTGGCATCAGAACCACGACAACGTCACGGCAGACATGATTTTGAAAACCCTAATTGGAAATGCTGAAAAAGCTAAGACACTATTAAGTGCAGTAATTCCGCAACTTGGAGAACGGACAAGAAACTGCCTAGCTGGTTGTCATACTGCGCTCGACAACGCACTGGTTACCGCACCTGAAGCGCGTGATCCAAAATTAGTGTCTCAACTTCAAACAATAGCCGGGCGGGTTCTGTGAACCAACCTCATTTTCTTTGCCGTTTTTCGATGGGGTACTTTAATTTCTTCCAAGCTCCCAATCCTCCCTCTAATTGAGCTACCTTTTTTAAACCCATATCCTGAACAGTTTTGGTGGCAAGGGCCGATCTCCATGCACTTGCGCAGAAAAACACAAACGTTTTGTCGCTGGCGAATACTTCTCTGTGGTAGGGACTTTCTGGATCAACCCAAAATTCGAGCATTCCTCGGGGCACATGCACAGACCCGGGGATGGTGCCATCACGCTCAAGTTCACGCACATCCCTGATATCAACCAAAATAATTTCACTATTCTCTATAAGCAAATCCGCACCTTCAATTGGAATGGTCTCTATTTCAGAGGTCGCTTTGGCGACCAACTCTTTAACTCCATGACAAATCATCAATCACCTCACTCCAGAAAAGAATAAACATGCAATATCTAAGTGACTTCACTCAACCATTACCGGAGATAAAATAGAATGACAAAGGACTCTCCATCGCACAGCGGAATAGTTGATTGCTCGTCTGACTAAACTTCTTGCTAATCAAAAACTAAACATATTAGCTATAAGTAAGGCNTGCCCATACGTTTTATCTACATNAACTTGGTATTAAACATTAAAACGAAATAGAATAACGTCGCCGTCCTCAACAACATAGTCACGTCCCTCTTGTCGCATCTTNCCGGCATCTTTAGCCGCTTGNTCGCCACCGANGGTTACAAAATCATNATAGCTTATAGTCTCCGCACAGATAAAACCCTTCTCGAAATCACTATGAATNGTGCCCGCCGCCTGGGGTGCCGTAGAACCATTTGGGACAGACCAGGACCGGCTTTCCTTGGGCCCTGTGGTCAGAAATGTTACTAGATCTAAAAGCCTGTACCCTGCCNCTGCAACCTTAGAAAGACCCGTTTGNTCAAGATCTAAGGTTTGAAGGAATTCAGTTTTTTCTCGNGGGCTCTCTAGTTGAGCTATTTCTGATTCAATTGCCGCNGAAATAACTACAGCNTCTGCTCCTTCGTTCAGGGCCCGCTTTACTACCTTTTCNGAGTGCTCGTTNCCTTTCGCTGCTGAACCCTCATCAACATTACAGACATAAAGTATAGGTTTAGCGGTTAGTAGTGCTAGTTCTTTAAAAAACNGAGCTTCATCANCACTATAATCAACTTCCCGCGCTGGGTGCCCTTCTCTTAANGCCTCNAGCACNTGCATCATCAAATCGTATAATACCTTCTCTCTATGGTCACCACCTTTGATCCTACGATGCATNTGCTCGGTCCTGCGCTCCAGACTCTCTAAGTCAGCGAGAAGCAACTCCATCTCCACAATATCAGCGTCTCTAATTGGATCCACAGACCCCTCAACATGAGAAACATCATCGCCCTCAAAACAGCGCAACATAGCGATGACGGCATCTACACCGCGGATATGACCAAGAAATTGATTNCCAAGNCCCTCTCCATTAGACGCACCCTTGACAAGNCCTGCTATGTCAANAANNTCNAGAAAACTTGGAATAATGGTCGAGGAATTACTNAGTTCCCCTAATTTAAAAAGTCTATCGTCAGGAACGGCGACATGCCCACTATTTGGCTCAATCGTGCAGAACGGATAATTGGCNGCCTCNGCCTTAGCCGTGCTGGTAAGCGCATTAAAAAGGGTGGATTTACCNACGTTAGGCAATCCCACGATACCGCAGTTAAAACCCATTTTAGCTCTTTTTCCGACTCATANTTTTTTGGTGCTCAATATTGATA
This sequence comes from Rhodospirillaceae bacterium, assembly GCA_002718015.1. GTDB lineage: Bacteria > Pseudomonadota > Alphaproteobacteria > UBA8366 > UBA8366 > UBA8366. The sequence goes on along the minus strand of PBCW01000046.1, from coordinate 24,540 downwards.
TCTTTTTGTAAAGGTCCCAATGNNNGCGNCAATTTNTTCATAAAAGTATTTCCATNACCATCGACAAGTGATNCTATCGACTTNCTTATNCCACCCAATATGGAACGTACATGTTGTCGTTCAGCAGNAGAAAAGTCNCCCAACACATGCGAGTTTACCAACTCTTTTTCNCCAGGATGACCAATGCCAATCCGTATGCGACTGAAATCCGCCCCAATGTAATTTTGAATACTCAGTAGCCCATTNTGACCAGCNAGACCTCCCCCGNTTCGAAACCGTAATTTTCCAAAAGCCAAATCGAGTTCATCGTGGNCGACAATAACATTCCTCGGCGCGATTTTATAGAATCTCATAGCCTTTTGTACTGACCGGCCCGATTCATTCATAAAAGTTTCAGGTTTAAGAACAAGGATTCTCTGNCCGCGAATAACCCCATCTGCAACTTGCCCACGGAATTTAGNTCTATAAGTTCCAAATGANTATTGCTGAACTATGTCATCNACGACCATATAACCGACATTGTGTCGATTATTTTCATANNTGAGGCCCGGATTACCCAGCCCCACTAGCAATAACATAGTATGCCTATCTTACTAGCTAATCGTCTGATTTCCCAGAGGNGNCGCCTGGTTCATCTNCAGAGANATCACCGCCNTCTGNACCATCCTCACCAATTTCACNTTCCTCACCATCCTCGATTACCGTCGTCTCCTCCTCAACTACGGTCGGCGCAGCAACAGAGGCAATAGTGAAATCACGATCCGTAATAGTTAGTTCAACGCCAGTTGGTAATATTAAACTCGATGAATGCAGCCCATCTCCAATCTCAAGGCCCGTCANGTCCAGATCAAAACTCGCAGGGATATCTTCCGCTGAGCAATTCACTTCAATGGCNTAGCGCACAACATTCAACACCCCACCCCTCTTCAGGCCCGGGCTTTCTTCCTCATTAAGAAAATTAACTGGAACTTCCACCGTTACCCTCGTCTCAGCAGTGACACGCAGAAAGTCTAAATGCTGCGGTAGATCATTAATGGGATGGACCTGAAGATCACGAGGCANTACTCGCTCCAATCCACTTTCAAGTTTNATCTCATAAATTGTTGAAAAGAACTCACCAGNATCAACACCCTTTATAACGTCGCGCGGATCGAGAGAAATGATTGCNGGTTCTTTGTTCCCACCATAAATAACGGCGGGCACACGNCCNGTACGTCGNACTGCTCGTGCGGCACCCTTNCCAGCTCGATCTCGAATTTCTGCATTCATTGCAACGGCATTGGACATTGTTCTATCTCCTTAGCGGTCAAGCGAACCCCAGAATTTTAACGGCTCATGTGGCCGAAATACAATCTTTTTTTTCTTCATTTAGAACTTAATCGAATAGAGAAGAAACAGACTGAGATTTGGCTATCCTCTTTATAGCCTCNCCCAAAAGCGGTGCTATTGAGATCTGCCGTATATTTTGCGCGAGCCTGACTGCCTCCGTTCCCATAATGCTATCAGTTATTACCATTTCCTNAAGCGGGGATGAACTTACACGAGCAACAGCGCCGCCGGATAGTACACCATGTGTAACGTATGCACTCACCGTCTTTGCACCAGATTCTTTCAGTGCGACAGCTGCATTACATAGTGTGCCNGCTGAATCCACAATATCATCAACCATTATGCAGTACTTATCTTTAACATCGCCAATNATGTTCATTACCTCGGAAACACCGGCTCGCTCCCGACGCTTATCAATGATGGCCAAATCAGCATCTACACGCCGCGCAATTGCTCTAGCCCGTATAACACCACCAACATCAGGCGAAACGACCGTCAAATCACCATTTTTCTTAATGTTTTCTTCAATGTCTTTACCAAAGACTGGAGCAGCGTAAAGATTGTCGGTTGGTACGTCAAAAAACCCCTGTATCTGAGCAGCGTGAAGATCCAGTGTCAAAACACGATGAGCTCCAGCAGTCGTAATTAAATTAGCAACCAACTTAGCCGAGATTGGCGTCCGTGGACCTGTTTTCCTGTCTTGACGTGCGTAGCCATAATAGGGAATTACAGCTGTAATCCGCTTGGCGGAACCACGGTGTAACGCATCCAGACAGACCAAAAGTTCCATGAGATTGTCATTTGCTGGGTAACTGGTGGACTGGATCACATAGACATCCTCTCCACGCACATTTTCAAGTATCTCTGCGAAAACTTCCATATCTGAGAAGCGGCGCACTGCTGCCTCTGTTAGCGGCACATTTAGATAAGCAGATATTGCTTCAGCAAGTGGCCGGTTACTATTGCAGCTTAGAATTTTCATTAATTCACCTCCGAGCGTGCTTGAACCACAGGCTTCATGGAGTCCCACNTCTTTTGATTTTAGGATGCACGGCTATCGTAGACCNANATTGTTTCGTGAAGAGATCGTTAAGCAGNTTGGTCTATAACAACACATGGCATNTCTGTAAACGCNNTTACNNCTGGATCATAAAATATCTACNTTTATTTTTTATCGTGTATGCGAANAGACNTTTGGGAGAGGGTTTGCAGGTCCGACATTCGGAACTTANANATGTGTCTTTTCCAGCGGTCGAAGTAAAGATTCNACGGGNGANCNCGTCGAATCAGTTTCTTCATCCTTTTGAGCCGGTGCAACATAGGGTTTCCACCNACTAGGGGTATGATTTTTNTCNTTTATATTAAGATTCGGTAAAGACNTTANGATATCTTTTATACTATTCCTCATTGCGACAGCTATATCATAGGCGTGANGCCCCCATCGGTTTTTCAGCAAATTCTTCGGAANCCGGTTGCTTTGCCTCAAACGGCGTACCATGTCTCCTCTACGGTCGCGAAAAATCCAGANAATTTCAACTTCATCGCTTNACCTCGTTACATGNTCGANAGTAATAAAAATATTTATCGTGAGGTCAGCTTTGCCCAATTTATTAGTTACGTTGACACCTGACTTTCGGAGCACAGTACGTAATGCCACCGGCAATACTTTCGCACCATCACCGGGGGCTCCATCTACTATTCCTACTGCTACTGTAGGGGCCTTAACGAATGGACTGTGATGGTCCAAATTTGTACGCAATATACGGGCTACCTCACGGCTAACTTCTGATGCGAAAGGCGTAATCCGATGGCGAGAGTCGCGGATCGTCAAATAACTTTCCTTTATTTTTAAATTCCCCTGTAATTTGCCATTCTCATCTAAGAGTTCCCAATTTATATGAAATTGCACCATGCTGGTTTTTGAGTTTTTGGAACGTACGAACCCCCTAAGCGTATGACCATAGCGATGTGCGTCGCTGATACTTGCTGGAATATCGATATCATTGAGTTTTTGAATAATTGCCTGCTGCAAAGTTGCGGATATATTCGCTGGGAGCCCGTTTACGGGAGCTATAAGCACCCCACCGACATCATCGAGCTGGCGAAGTGCATCACTCAGTTTGGATGGTTTTTGCCCAAAGGGGCGGGGCAATTGCCCACATGCTCCTATTAAATAAGAACCTATTAATAATGCCAAAATATAGCGATTAAAGCATAACACAGCACACCACTAGGCCTGCTAGGCAAAATATCAGGAGTTGCAGTAAATAAGGCATGAATGTCGTTTCAATTTTTCCTAGTTTATTTTTCGATCATTATGGCTGACAGCATTCGACCATAATCCGGTTGTTCGTGGACATACCTATAACGATAACTAAAAAACCGCTCATTGTCTGCATACGTGTCATGACCAGTCCAACTGACTTTATCTAGTCCTTGGTCTTTCATCAAACTTATGATGTAACCTGGTAAATCGAATAAAAAATGTGCTGCTCGCGATGCCTCGCTGAAAAAAGCTGCATTTTTTTGATTCTGATCTATAAAGGGTTTTAGAAATATTTCACTTACCTCATAAGAATTAGGCCCAATTGTGGGACCAATAGCTGCATGAATGGAATCCGGGTGTGCCCCTATTTTGCACATTTCATTTATGGTAGCCTCTACAACGCCTGCAAGAGCACCGCGCCAGCCTGCGTGTGCAGCGCCTATTATTCTTGCTTTGGGATCACAAAACAGAACAGGCGCACAATCAGCGCTTAATATGCCAATTGCAATCCCGGACTTGTTGGTGACCATCGCATCGGCTCGAGGTGTTTCCCCTCTAGCCCAACTTCCATCCACACGTTCAACCCTCTTACCATGCACCTGAAAAACACTGTTCAAACTTGTGGCACCGAGAGAGTCGATAATTATCTGGCGGTTTTTGGTTACTTTATCGGTCGCATCATTAGAACCATAACCGACATTAAGAGATGAATATATGCCATCACTGACCCCTCCATTACGAGTGAAAAACCCATGCCGAACACCACTTAAAACTGAAAGTTCACGGTCCGTTAGTATCTGCAAACCTGTATCTGTCATTTAACAAATCCTGGTGGGACTGACGACGGCACTTCCTCCCCCGAGGTCACCGCCAGCACCTTGAACAAGGTGCCCATTTCACTGGGTGCAATCAAACGATTGCAAGCGCTGTATATTCTGGCCTTTTCTTTTTCAGTCGCAAGCTTTGTAAGGCGTGAGGCCCTCATTTCTATGCCCATAGACAAAAGAAACTCGCGTTGTGCCACAGGTCCCCAGCAACATACCCCCGGAGGAACAGCCCGCTTCAAGGCCGAAAAATCTAAATGAGCCGAAATATCCACCTCGCCCGGAGAATCAAGAAAATTCGTTGCTTGATGCCCATGTAATCCTTGAAGAGTTGCTTTTGGCTCTTTGAACTCAGAACCGTAGTCAATCACCAACGCCGCCCCACCGTTTTTTGTTATCCCCGAGGCTAGAATTTCAAACAANGAAATAGCAGCAGGGCAGATCTCCGTAATATCTCCATTTTTAGCGTTGCGAGTAATCACATCGTCTATCAAAGCTATCTGTGGCGTCTCCCGCGGACTGATAATCAAATCAAGTCCCTCTTTGCCTATTCCGACTAAAACTTCACGCCATCCCGCATCAGTGTATCGAAACTGATGAATTGGCAAGGCGTCAAAAAATTCGTTCGCAATAATAAAGTTTGGCATATCCGGCAATGTAGCCACACTGTCATGCCATACTGGACTATAATCTGATAATTGGGCCCTTTGAGTCTTTCGAAGTACAGGATTTGTTTCTACAAGGTGCACAGAAATAGCCTCCAAAAACTCTGGTACAACTTTCGCAGCACGCAGCGCATCTGTCATCAGTGTTCCGCGACCCGGCCCTAGCTCCACCAAGGCAGCATCTGCAGGCGAACCCATTGCCTGCCACATTTCAACAACCCACAAACCAATAAGCTCGCCAAAAATTTGGCTAATATCGGGGGAGGTAATGAAATCACCATCGCGACCAAATGGGTTTGCTGTTCTGTAATATCCGTACTGCGGATGCAGCAATGCTTCCGCCATAAAAGCGGCAATTGTCACTGGACCCTGTGTCCTAATTCGCCTTCGCAAGGCCTGAAGAAGTTCGTTCAACCTTCTGTCAATCCCTTGTTTACTCTGATAGGCGGTTGACGCAAAGCACGAACCACAACTAGCGTTCCCAGTACGATCATTACTGATGACAATAGTTGTCCCCAGGTTATGTTGAGAGGCAATTCACCAACAAAATGGGTCTGTTCGCGAAAGATTTCTCCCACCGAACGTAAAAACCCATATCCTGCTAGGAATGTCCCACCGATCAGTCCGGGACGCATTAATGCATCACGCCTAAATATCAGCCAGGTCAGGATAACAAAAAGGACTATGCCCTCAAGTCCCGCCTCATAAAGTTGGCTTGGGTGCCGCACCTCAGGCCCTGCCCTAGGGAAAATTACACCCCAAGGCACGTCAGTAATTCGGCCCCATAATTCACCGTTAACAAAGTTACCTATCCGACCAAGAAATAGCCCCACTGGGGTTGCTGCAGCCAACAAATCTGCCAATGGCCAAAAATCTTTGCTTTTTATCCGCCCGTAAAAATATATGGCGAAAATCACTCCCAATAAACCGCCATGGAAAGCCATACCGCCTTTCCATGGTTGTAAAACCTCAATCGGATTATCGATGTAATACGCGGGGTGCCAAAGGAGAACAAACCCTAGCCGCCCTCCAATTAAGACGCCCAGGGTCACCCATACGAATAAATCGTCAATATCGACATGCTTTACAATAAACGGCTGACGCAGGGTCAGTGAGATGCAATAACGCCACCCAAAGACCAATCCTAAAATGTAGGCTAACGCGTACCAACGTATTTCAAAAGGACCGAGGGCAAAAGCTACTACATCGAACTGCGGAAAAACATAAGGGCCCATACTTCAGCGATACCGGTCAGTCGTAGAGAGATAATTACGGATGTATTGTTTGACGCCATCCTCAATGGATGTAAAAGGCTTATTGTACCCACTTCCCCGCAAGCGCGACATCTTTGCTTCAGTGAAATATTGGTATTTCTCACGGATGGCTATTGGAGTAGCAATGTAATCAATACAGGATTTTTTACCCATCGCAGCAAAACAGGCTTCCGCAAGGTTTCTGAAGCTCCGTGCCTCCCCTGTACCACAATTATAAATGCCATTTACTTTATTCATCGAATAGAGCCAAAGCATGATATCCACACAATCGTTGACCCAGACAAAATCGCGCATTTGGCCCCCATCATCATAGTCAGGANGNTGGGATTGGAAAAGTTTCGCACACCCAGTTCNAGAGATTTGTTCAAATAGCTGCACTGCTACACTTCGCTGGNCACCTTTATGGTATTCATTTGGCCCGTAGACGTTGAAAAATTTTAACCCCGCCCATTTCTTTGGACTATAGCCCGCTGCTGACATAGACAGAACTTGCTGATCAAACAGCTGTTTGGACCATCCGTAGGCATTTAACGGTCTGAGCTCGGCNAAGGCAGCCGGATCATTATCATCGTCAAAGCCTTGCTTCCCATCTCCGTAAGTGGCCGCTGAGGANGCATAAATAAAAGCNGCGTCATTCTCCACACACCAACGCCAAAGCATCATGGATACGCCTAANTTNTTATCTAACAGGTGCGCAAAATCGGTTTCGGTAGTCTCTGATGTTGCCCCCATGTGGAAAATACCGTCGACCTCACCAGCACGCTCCATAAGCCATTTGGGNAAATCCGCTGGTGCAANAACCTCGGATACATCATGTTTTGCTAGGTTACCCTGTCTCNCGGCACAATCAATCCGGTCGCAAACTATTAATGGCGCCTCACCACGATCACTCAATGCACCAACAAGGTTAGAGCCNATAAATCCAGAACCTCCGGTGATTATAATCATATTACATNCACCTGATTTTATGACTTCTCTTCTTAGCTCGCTAACTAATTTCCTGCAAGCAACATAAACAATACAAGTAGGATGATTGAAACAGTTTTCAGGATCGCTTATACCTATGNCTACNATTTGGTTAGAAAGGTTNTCATGCAGACAGAAAATAGATTTTTCGANGACATTGCGCGTGTGGCTAGTGGTGCCACCTCAACGCTGATAAATATTCGTACTGAGTTGGAGAGCATGATCAAACAGCGTTTAGAGCGCATTTTAGCGGATATGGATCTGGTACCTCGTGATGAATTCGAAGCGGTTAAAGCGGTTGCATCCCGAGCGCGCGCCGAACAAGAGTTATTGGAAGAAAGAGTTGCTGAACTAGAAACATCTCTTACTAAGAACNTTTCTAAAAAAGGTGTTAAGCGCTCCAAAAANCCTTCAAAGAAATAGTTATCCACGNCTAATTGATCAAAAGCTAATTCTCCTATTGCAATNGATAATTCAGATAGTGCAGTCTACCNATGGTATTNGGTAGGCTTNTANACACTATATCTGGGNNTNTTATGNATTTTGGNGATTTTTTTACACAGNACGTTTGGCATAAANATATTTTCGNTGNGATNAACCTNCGGCGGTCTGGAGGCAAGANCGTATGTCCCTAATATCTGANGAATTTTCTGAGAGGAGCTTCAACCCCTTAGATTTGTTAGAAGAGNTAGTTATGGCTAATGAGTGGCCATACGAGAGAGCTAGTGAAGATGAATTAGTCGTAGAAACGAGCGGTTNTTGGTGTGACTATAAATTATTTTTTGTATGGCGCGANGATTTGAACGCTCTTTATTTTACTTCGGTNTTCGACTCTAGAGTCATTGAAGAAAAACGCCTTGCAGTAATNGAACTTACAGGGCTAGTTAATGAAAAACTNTGGCTAGGGCATTTNGAAGTTGGCTCAGAGGATGGCCTCCCCGTATATCGTTACACAATGCTAGCACGTGGACGAAACACCGTGTCAATTGAGCAATTAGAAGATCTAGTTGATATAGCCTTAATGGAGTGTGAACGCTTTTATCCNGCTTTACAATTCGTGGTTTGGGCCGGCCGGACTCCCAAAGACGCAATGGCATCTGCTATGATGGAGACAGTCGGCGAGGCCTAGGTCAAAAACTTACGAGTATAAAATATGAACATTGAAGCAAAACATCCATTGCTTTTAGTGGGCTGTGGGAAAATGGGTTCTGCAATACTTTCGGGATTGCTTCCCCAAATTCGATCAAGCGCTTGTATCAAGGTTGTTGACCCAGCTGGCATCCCTTCACAGACATGCAAAGATGGTATTTCTGTTTTTAAGGAAGCAAAAGAACTGCCGTCAAACTTTGAGCCAAGTATCATCATCTTTGCAGTTAAACCGCAACAAATGGAAAAAGTAGTACCCTATTATTTGCGGTTTGTAGGAAGCGGTGCATTTTTCATTTCTATAGCTGCAGGCACCACTATCAAATTTTTTGAGGGTATTTTAGGATCAAATGCTCCCATTGTCAGGGCTATGCCCAACACGCCAGCTTTAATTCAACAAGCAATCACTATTGCGTGCCCCAATTCAGCAATAACCGATTCTCAATTAGAAGCTGCGAAGCTGCTATTAGAAACAATTGGCGAGGTAATTTTCATCTCCGATGAGGACCTGCTCGACCCCGTTACCGCTATATCTGGTAGCGGGCCAGCCTATGTGTTTTTCATGATCGAGTGTCTTACACAAGCTGGACTGGAAAACGGCCTACCCCTAAANTTAGCCAGCACGTTAGCCCTTAAGACAGTTTCCGGAGCAGGTATGCTTGCTTCAGAGAGCTCGGAAACCCCAGAACAATTGAGACAGAACGTAACCAGTCCNGGCGGCACCACTTTTGAGGCACTACAGGTNCTNACAGCGAANAANNACGGACTTAAACANTTAATTTCAAGCGCAGTTTCTGCTGCTACGCGCCGAAGCAGGGAATTAGCGGACTAGGACTTTCNTACAATTTACANTATCATAAGAGAATGACTGTAGNAGAAGACTTGGATAAANTNATTATCGAGACNGCATTTAATTTAGCTCTCGAAAATGGTTGGAGAGCGTTTTCACTCTCACAGCTNGCTCATGNAGTTGCCGAAANGACATCAATGAGCCCNATGCTTGTNCGCGCCCATTGCCCTGCTAAGGCAGCCATACTTTCAACTTTTGAACGGCACATTGATTCGTTAGTCCTNGCCGAGGAAATACAATTCACTGAACAAGATACGGCCCGAGATCGAATTTTTGAANTGCTCATGCTTCGCNTTGAGGCAATGCAGGAATACAAGCCAGCCTTAGCTCGAATTAGCCGTGATCTANCTTTGGACCCGTTCAGTGTGTTGACGAACGGCCCGACACTTCTGCTGTCAATGTCAAAAATGCTCAACGCCTCAGGGCATTCGACAACTGGCCTNGTTGGTGTAGCCGAAACCCATGGGCTTTTAATTATATGGNTATCTACTTTTCGCACTTGGCTTANTGATAACAACCCAGATCAGAGCCTNACCATGGCNACNCTNGACAAAAATTTACGGCGTGGAAAGAGATTCCTTAATCGANTTAAAGCGCCTTTGTCTTTCAAACCAAANCCTATGGCAAAGACCTAAGTCTAGACATTTGTCNCCTTAGACTTATTGCGGAATACGCAATTTAGCTCTNAGACCCCCTCGAGGTGAATCGGTCAGAGAAATATCTCCCCCATGGGCACGAANAATATCTTCTGCTATNGCGAGCCCCANACCAGTCCCTCCAGTCTTTGAATTACGTGACTGATCTAATCTATGGAATGGGCGAAACACGTCGCCACGATCNGCCTCTGGNATACCGGGCCCATCATCATCGATTGTGATNTCGATCATNCCCTGTCGTTTGCCAGTCAAAGCCCACACGTGTTCACCATAGCGACACGCGTTAGCAATCAAATTATTCAAACAACGCCTTAANGCCTCACGCTTTATGGGTAATTCAAATTTACCCTCTACGTGGCAGTCTATCGCTATACCGTTGCGTTTCCAATCCGCAACTACAGCCTCNACGAAAGCTGAGATCTCCACGGGCTCGGCAATTTCATCACCTTCTCCTCGTGCAAAGGCGAGATAACCATCTATCATTAACTCCATTTCTGTAATATCTGATTTAAGATCCTCTATCCCACTCGCCCCTGCCATCATCTCGAGCTGGAGTTTCATTCGGGTCAAGGGTGTCCGCAAATCGTGACTTACCCCNGACAACATATCTGTACGCTGACGCATTTGACGACGAAGTCGCCCTCGCATTAAATTAAAGGCAATTCCCGCTTGTCGNACCTCAGTTGCTCCCGCAATATTAATATCTGAACTGATCTCGCGGCCCTTNCCAAATTCATCTGCCGCTGCTGCAAGTCTGCGAATGGGCTTTACTTGATTGCGCATAAAAACTGCTGCCACACCAAGTAAAATAACAGATGTTCCAACCATCCAAAGTATAAAAATATAAGTGGTATCGCTAAAAACCCTCTCACCAGGGGCCGTAACCTCCAACACGCCATTTGGCATTTGCAAATGTATTAATACTCTCTCTTTAAAAGAGGAAGTATCAATCACAAAAGGTAACTGCACCCGTTCTGTAAGNTGCTTNGCAAGTGCCTTATCAAGAATCCCCACATGGTATTGATTTANAGAGGGGAGTTCTTGATTNGGAAAAAATTTCATGTCCAATAANAAATGACGACGTGATTGATAAAANATTTCATCTTTCTNATNGCCTTGGAAATCCCAATTCAATTTTTCAANCACGAAACCGATCTCNCCAGCAATNGCACTCGTTAGACGCCGCGTGACAGTCTCCCAATGCCTATCGAAAAAGATTATTGCGGACACCACTTGCAATATAATCAGAGGGGTAACAATGATCATTAGTGAGCGACCCAGTANGGTTTTNGGTAGAAACCTCTTNAGGAAGAAAAATGGCCTGATACGAAANATGAAGTTTAATATAGGAATATTTCGCATGTTTTCAGTCCGGCCTNAACACATAGCCACGACCTCGCACCGTCTGCANGTAGCGAGGTGTTTTTGGATCCTTCTCAAATTTGCGGCGAAGACGGGTCACTTGAACATCTACGCTACGTTCTCCACCTTCGATATCACACTCCTCCGTTAATTCTAATCGTGTTAGCACCACACCGGGTCGAATAGCTAATGCNGTTAATAAACTTGCTTCGGCAGAAGTNAGTTTAATCAAACCATTTNTACCACTTAACAATGCTCGTTTNGGCTCAAAACAGAATGCGCCAAGCATCACACTCGACGGTATTTCATCCTCAATATCNGGTTCATTCGATTGAGTCCGTCGCAAGATAGTCCTTATCCGCAAAAGAAGTTCACGCGGCTCAAATGGCTTNGAGATGTAATCCTCAACGCCGGCCTCGAGACCATCAATTCTGTCTTTAATTTCGCCCATTGCGGTAAGCATTAATATCGGNACCACATTNCTNTTATTAAATTCACGCGCGAAACTTANNCCATCAAGGCCAGGCATCATNCGATCAAGTACCATTAGGTCGAATTGAATTGACCTTTGNACATCTTTTGCCGATTCGGCATTCTGAGCGGTGGTAACNCGATAACCATTGTCATTTAGGAATTTTTTTAACAAATTGCGTAGTCGCGTATCATCGTCTACCACAAGAATATGTGCGGGATTTGAGTGCATAGATATNAGTATACCAGTTTTTTTNACATTGNAGGCGTTTACCATCGAGTCACATTTTTTTAAATACGAAATGATAATCTTTAAGTAATGTGTAAAATAAAAAGTTAAGAAGGACGCTCAGNCCATAGCTTTTGGATGTGTTTGAAGAAAAGCNGTAGAATAGCTCGNAAACACAAGGGAGATATAAAATGACTTTTNACCAACCTTTCGATGATCGCCCAGGACGNATCTGGTTTGACGGTGCGTTGGTACCTTGGAAGGATGCTACGGTTCATGTTTTGACGCATGCTCTTCATTACGCATCAGCGGTCTTTGAGGGCGAACGAATTTATGAGGGCCGNATTTTTAAACTACATGAACATACCGAACGTCTTTTTTACAGTGCGCGTCAACTTGACATGGAAATGCCGTATTCTGCGGCAGAAATCAATGATGCGTGCAATGCGGTAGTAGCTGATCACGGCATTAAAGACGGTTATGTTCGNCCCATCGCGTGGCGAGGATCGGAGTTAATGGGGGTCTCTGCTCAAGCCACGAAGATACACGTTGCAGTAGCTGTTTGGGAGTGGCCAGCATATTTTTCATCAGATGCCCGAATGGAAGGCATTAGGATGCAATGGTCAAAATGGAAACGGCCAGATCCNGAAACAATCCCCGCGGACACNAAGGCTACCGGNCTCTATATGATTTGCACTCTCTCAAAACATGCGGCAGAAGCAAAAGGTTATAATGATGCTTTAATGTTGGACTATCGGGGTTACATTGCGGANGCAACGGGTGCCAATATATTTCTCGTTATTAATGGGAAGTTGCACACGCCNAAGCCGGACTGTTTTCTTAACGGTATCACGAGACGAACCGTCATCGCTCTTGCAAATAAATTCGGCTATGAGGTCATTGAACGCCATATCAAGCCCGATGAACTAGCCGATGCAAGTGAGGTCTTNCTGACAGGAAGTGCGGTAGAAGTGACCCCAGTNAAGGAAATAGGCCAGTATAGTTTTACGCCAGCTAAAATTACACGAACACTACTAGAAGCNTATGATGANGAGGTGCGTCGTGAAGTCCCTGTGACGCTGAATGCTGCGTAGTCCTATNTCACTTTTTNNCTGACCAGCGGGCAGATGCNNCTTTGTCATCCATGCGCGCCGCAACCCACTTGGCATTNCCNTTCCCCTCTTCGAGCTTCCAGAATGGTGCTTTTGTTTTNAGCCAATCAACAAGAAACTCACANGCATTGAATGCCGATACTCTATGCTCACTCGCAGCAGCTACTAATACTATCNTATCGCCAGGCTCCAAATACCCGTAGCGGTGAATGATNAGACTTGANGATAAGTTCCAGCGTTCCACCGCCTCAGAGTCTATCTTGTCCAATATTTTCTCTGTCATGCCGGGATANTGCTCCAATGTCATTGATGCCACTGACTCCAGATCACCAAAATCACGTACNAGGCCGATNAAACTAACTATGCCCCCTACATTGTGCTGTCCGACCGTGAGAGCAGCCAACTCGGCATTGACGTCAAAATCATGTTCTTGCACACGCACCGTCATTTTACCCCCCTGTGACTGGGGGAAAAAGTGCGACTTCATCGTCCCCGCTAAGTTTAGCATCAAAATCGACGATTTCGTGATTAATAGCCACTCTGAATGCAGCGACGTCCTCAAATGCTCGGGCGTATTGTGGCCCACGCTCACGCAGCCAATCGATTAACTTAGCTACGTTATTAACATCATGAGGAGGAGTAACGTACTCTTCGTTAACCCCCGTTTGTTGTCGAACCCATGCAAAATAAAGTAGTTTCATGGTAAATCATCCACTGCCGTATGAATTACTAGAGCCCACGTCTTTCAGGTGCCTTCGAGAAGCACTGAGATAATCATATCCCGTTATTAAGGTAAACACAGCAGCACTCCAAAGTCCTGTCTCTCCAACTAAAATCGTAGGATAAGCAGTTGGCCCAGCATCATGGATAATGAGGTGCCCAAGCGCAATCATTTGTATCACAGTCTTCCATTTCGCAAGACTTGAAACTGGAAGCCGAACCTTCAACTCAGCTAGGTATTCTCGCAAACCAGAAACTAGTATTTCCCTCATCATAATTACCAAAGCTGCCAACACAACAAAACCGTCAATACGACCATCGGCAACAAGCATTAGGGCAACTGCGACGACCAGAAGTTTATCCGCCACGGGATCCAGAAATCGGCCAAAATTTGATATTTGGTTCATTGAGCGTGCGATATAGCCATCAAAGAAATCCGTTAAACAAGCCAACGTAAATAATCCCAGCGCAATCCAGCGCAGGACATGCCCTTCCGCATAAAGCAATGCTATCAACGGCACGATAACAAAAATGCGCGAGACAGTCAGCAAATTGGGCAAATTGGTAAACATCAAATAATCTCCGACCTCAGTCTACCTTAAACATCGTTATGAAAATAATCATAAATTTTCTTTGCAACATGCGCACTTATACCTTCGACTGCCTTAAGGTCCGACAAACCAGCCTCTGAAACACCCCTAGCAGATCCAAATCGCATCAGTAGGGCTTTTTTCCGTTTTGCCCCAATACCAGCGATTTCATCGAGTGGGGACATTGCAATAGAATTTTTACGTCGAGTCCGGTGTGCCCCAATGGCAAAACGGTGAGCTTCATCACGAAGCCGCTGGAGATAATGCAACAATGGATCGCGAGATGGCATGATAAATGAAGCTTTTCCGGGCGTGTGAAACTGTTCTCGTCCAGCATGTCGATCAGGTCCTTTGGAGATTGCAAGAAGAGGCACATCTTGAATGCCTAATTCGCCGAGAACTTCTTTCGCAACTGACAATTGACCCTTCCCCCCATCTAAAATGACCAAATCAGGCCACTGTCCTGACCGTCTTACCGGGTCATTTTTTAGGACACGAGCGAACCTACGTTTCAGTACTTCTCGCATCATTTCATAATCATCTCCACCACGACTTCTTTTTGAACGACTTGTGGCAGCATTTTCTGAACGAATATTAAATTTGCGATATGCATTTTTGACAAATCCAGACGGACCGGCAACGACCATGCCGCCAACGGCGTTGTCACCTTGTATGTGGCTATTATCGTATATCTCTACTCTATCTAGCCGTCCTTCCAAACCAAGTCTTTGAGCTAATTCTTCAAGAAGCCTGATTTGTGATTCCTGCTCGGCTAAACGCCTAGCAAGTGCGTTACAAGCGTTTGTAAACGCATGCTCAACAAGCTTCTTTCTCCTTCCTCGGCTTGCAGTCCGGATACTGACCTTGTGGCCAGCTCTCAAAGAGATTGCCTCAGCGATCAATTGCTGCTCTGGGGCTTCAATACTAAGTAAAACCGACTTAGGTGCCGGACTTTGTTCATAAAATTGTCCTAAGAATGCGGCCAAGACCTTCTCTGGTCGATCGCCACGGTCGTGGCTTGGGAAGTATGCCCTGTTACCGTAGTTACGGCCACCTCGGAAAAAGAATATCTGTATGCAACAATGTCCACTCTCTTGTGCTACTGCTACTACATCGACGTCACCGAACCCAGAAATATTTATNTCTTGATGAGCCTGAACCCGGCTCAGAGCGCGAATACGGTCACGNATTTGGGCGGCNCTCTCNAAATCACGAGCATCGCTTGCCGCCTGCATTCGCTCACCNAGNGNTTGNTGAACACGATGCGAACGCCCAGACAGAAAATCATNAGCCTGATCTACTAANGCCGCATATTCCTCTTTATTAATTTTGCCAACACAAGGTGCAGCACACCGCTTAATCTGATACTGGAGACATGGCCTGGTGCGCGTAGAGAAAATATGATCCGAACAATTGCGTAATAAAAATGCACGTTGGAGCGCTGAAATTGTCCTATTAACAGAACCTGCAGAAGCAAATGGACCAAAATACCGACCAGCCCGATTATTCTTTCTTTTTCGGGCCCCACGATGCTTAACCACCCGCGCAAAATCATGCTCACCAGTTATCAAAATATATGGAAAAGACTTGTCATCCTTAAGCAGTACATTGTAACGCGGCCTCAACTTCTTTATCAGATTAGACTCCAATAATAGCGCCTCAGCTTCGGTATGTGTAGTGATGAATTCCATAGAAACAGTTGCGGCCACCATGCGCTGAATTCTTGTGGGCATGCGCATAGGTTTAGTGTAGGCCGCCACTCGCTTTTTTAAGTTACGGGCCTTACCCACATAGAGTGCGTCACCATTTGGGTCCTGCATACGATAAACACCAGGCTTTCCTGGCAATGTTGCTAAGTTTGCCTTAATTATCTCAACACCACGCGCTAAATTTATAGACTGCCCCGCAACTGTTTTTTGTTCTTGCATTTGTATTTTGCTAGCGCTCATTTCTCCGGCTTCCTATCGCGTATTTTCGAACCAGTTTTACGGCCACAATTAAAAGTTTCGGGCAGCCACTTTCGACCCTAGCAACTTGGTGGTGCAAACAATGCACGCGCTTTTTTCATTTGCACCTATTATGTGGATAACTCTGTTGAAATCCTGTCCTCAACTAAGCCAAGCATTGAAATCCCCTGCGAACTGCATTTTTGCACAAAATTTAGGCAAATAATATAAGACATTGTTTTATAACAATAAAAGACATTTTTGAAATAATATATTTGTTAATACTTAATTGAAAAAAAATAAACACCGTGAGTCGTTGTTGTTAGAGGATGCTGTGTACAACTTCCAACTAAAAACTGAGCCGAAAAAGCCGTTCTTTGATAGGGACTTGTACAATCATACAGTTAAGACGCCTAAAAATTGAACCGAAAGAGCCAATGGTTTTGAATAGATTTTACCAAGGCACCCTCAAATATATAATTCCGTTGGGCCAGCTTTTTTTAAAGTATCAAGTATACTTTTGATTGCAATATAGATTCTCCTACTTAAAGGCTTGAATTCCACTTGCCGCCTAAGCGTCAATATTACAGCCTGCCATTAGTCAAGACATATTAATTTGCAAATCTATACTTCATATTAGCTTGAAAAACCTAATCTCAATTATCAAGAGAAACCGACTTGACGTAGTCAAAATCAATTTCGAATCCAAAACCCGACTTTCCATTCAAATGTACCATGCCATCTGGCATGGCTTTGGCACATTCAGAATAGAGACCATGCTGAATCGGATGACGGTCATGACCTCCATGCGATTCTGCACCGAATGCGGCTTCTCCGAATGCCGCAACCAAGTGTGCGTGTATTTGCGGAGCCGTATGTGGCGCTATCATAACGCCATTTTGCTCCGCATAATGCGCTATCCTCAAAGATTCGGTAAACCCAGCGTAGCGAGTGGAGTCAAACTGAACAAATCCTAGCGCTCCACTATCTATAAAGTCGCGTACGGTAAACCTACTCCATTCACGCTCACCATGCGCTAAAGGTATTGGTGAAGCCTCAGCCAATCTTACGTAGTCAGCTGGTTGAAGGTACCAGTGCAACGGCTCTTCTAACCAATAAATATCAAATGGCTCCACCGCTCTCGCGAATGCGATGCAATCTTGGACATTATACGGTGCGTTCATATCCAGCATTAGTTTAGTTCGAGGCCCTATAACTTCCCGAACTGCACGAATGCGTTCCAGTTCCTTTTTAATCCCCAAAGCGCCGGTCTTGAGTTTAACCGCACGATATCCTTTCTCCACAAATCCGGCGAATTCTTCTGCACACGCACCTAAAGGTTCGCCTTCAACATAGTATCCGCCAGTAGAATAGGTGAATACTTTTGTACGGGTACCTCCTAGCAGCTTGAAAACTGGTTGGTTTGCGAATTTACCTTTTATATCCCACAACGCAATGTCTATACCACCAATCGCCGCCATTGCCTGTGGCCGCCGCTCTCGGGAAAGTGGCGCCGGCAGTCCATCCCATGAGCCAAGACCCCCAGGTCTTGGTGAGGTCGCAGAGAAAAGCTTCTCCCAAATCTCAATATGCCCAAGTGGGTCCATACCTAGAATACATTCCTCGAACTGCCGAGCTAATTCGCAGATCACATGCTGAGGTCCTCCTTGAACTTCACCGTAACCAACAATGCCTTCATCAGTATGTACTTCAAAAAGTGTCAATGCCGCCGATGCACTTATCTCATGCGCAGTCCAACTCGCCTGTTTGAGATTAACTTTCATTGGATGTGTAATAACTTCAGTAATTTTCATGCCAACCACCCCACATTTACTTACGCTGCGATTGATTTTGCGAAAGCCCAATCGAATTCAATACCCAGACCAGGTCTGTCATTTAAATGGACATACGAATCTACCACCTCTGCTCGTTCACGAAAAAGATGATGCCATATAGGATCTCGTTCGGGATCTCCATGTGTCTCCAACATGAATGAGGCTGATGGAAATGCAGAAACCACATGGGCATGCAACTCAGCGGCGTGATGAGGAACTATATAAACCCCATATTGTTCACAAATTTGAGCTATTCTTAAACATTCAGTCAAGCCCGAATGACGAGTTGAGTCAAACTGCACAAACGTTACACCTCCGCCATCAACAAAATCACGAATTGTAAATCGTGTCATCTCACGTTCTCCATGAGCTAATTTGATGGGAACAGAGGTTGCAAGCTTCTTATAGTCGCGCGGCTGAAGATACCAATGAAGGGGTTCCTCAATCCATGTTATGTTATTCTCAGCAACACGTTTTCCAAACTCAATGCAAGTGCGCAAATCATAGCAAGCATTCATATCAAGCATAAGCTGAACATTTGGGCCAATAACATTGCGCACAGCAGCAATCCGCTCTAGATCATCTTCCATCGTTTCGAAACCCATTTTGCACTTTACTGCTTTATAACCTTTGGCAACGAAACCAGAAAATTCATCAACAACGGAGAGCCTTTCTCGTCCCTCTCTGAAATAACCACCAGTAGAATAGCTAAGAATAGGGGACTTCGACCCGCCAAGTATTTTCCAGACGGGCATACCTGCTTCCTTACCTTTGATATCCCAAAGCGCGATATCTATTGCAGCNATTGCGGCCGTTATTTGTGNNCGAGCNGAGCGCGGTAAAGGATCCGGCAAGCCATCTTCTTGGTACGGCGCACGCGGTCGAGGACAGGCTAATTTAAAGAGGTATTCCCAGATGACCGTTGACTCAAGAGGATCCCAACCTTTAATCAACTCAATAAATTGTCCGATAAACTTACAAATATCCTTTTGAGGTGTTCCCTGGATTTTCGAGTAGCCAGTAATGCCCTGATCTGTTTCAATCTCAGTGATTATCGCGCGCACTCCGTTGCTCGACTCTTGCGCCGTCCAATAGGGTTCTCTAATTGGGGCAAAAAGTGGATGGGTTTTAACTTTAGTAATTTTCATATCGGCCTCCCATAGGTTTTAATATCGAATATAACGACCTGTATCTCCACACACGAGATCATTGCTTAGCAGTGCCTAATATCCAATTGATGGATTCTGTGAGATAGCTAATCTTTTGAATCACGAAAGGACTAGTTTCGGCGTTTTTTTTGGCGCTTTCGGCCCTTGGGCAAAATATCGCGCGAGACAGATTTAATTTCAGCAGCAATATTTGGGTCTATGGGCAGTGTATCGGCTGGCATATCGAGATCATAAGCCTCAAGCCTGCAGATCTCATCCCGCAGCTGGGCCGCCTTTTCAAATTCCAGATCCGCTGCGAAAGCCTGCATTCTATTCTCAAGTTCGCTGATATAGCCTTTTAAATCCATCCCGATCAGGTGAGCGTGTTCCGGATCGCCTGTATCTACAGTCAAGTGATCTTTTTCATAAACACTATCAAGAATATCGCCAATTTCTTTCCGCACACTCTCCGGTGTAATACCATGTTTTTTATTATATGCTTCTTGCTTCTTACGGCGCCGGTTTGTTTCACTAATGGCAGACTTCAGCGAATTAGTAATGGTATCAGCATAAAGGATCACGCGGCCATCAATATTACGAGCTGCACGACCAATTGTCTGCACAAGCGACGTACGAGATCTTAAAAAACCTTCCTTATCTGCGTCCAAAATTGCGACCAGCGCGCATTCTGGAATGTCTAACCCTTCGCGCAAAAGATTTATACCAATAAGTATGTCAAAAATTCCGAGCCGAAGGTCACGGATAATCTCGATCCTCTCAAGGGTATCAACATCGGAATGGAGATACCTGACTTTGAGGCCTGCTTCGGTCATATATTCAGTAAGATCTTCTGCCATCCTTTTTGTTAGGGTCGTTACCAAGACACGCTGATTCCGTTCAGCGCAACCTCTGCATTCAGCAAGTAGATCATCAACCTGGCTTTGGATGGGGCGGACAATGCAGACTGGATCAATCAAACCGGTCGGCCGCACCACCTGTTCGATTATTACACCATCCGTACGCTCTAATTCCCACGGGCTAGGGGTAGCCGAGACGAAAATTGTTTGNGGGCGCATNGCGTCCCATTCTTCAAATTTTAAGGGCCGATTATCAACGCAAGANGGCAGNCGGAANCCATATTCAGCAAGAGTAGATTTTCGATTATAATCACCACGNAACATTCCCCCTACTTGAGGNACTGTNACATGACACTCNTCTACAATTAATACNGCATTNTCAGGTATATACTCAAAAAGTGTTGGGGGAGGCTCTCCAGGATTTCTACCTGTCAAGTAACGCGAATAATTTTCAATNCCCGCACAGGACCCCGTTGCTTCTATCATTTCAAGATCAAAGATTGTGCGCTGCTCGAGTCTTTGTGCTTCTAAAAGCTTTGATAATCCATGCAGCTGGCCCAAGCGGCCCTGAAGTTCGTTTTTAATACCCTTCATGGCTTGACTCAAGGTAGGCTTTGGCGTCACGTANTGACTGTTTGCATATATNCGAACCTTTTCTAGCGTATTAATCTTCTCTCCGGTCAGCGGATCNAATTCGTGGATANNTTCTATTTCATCACCAAAAAAACCAATACGCCAAGCACGATCTTCATANTGAGCCGGAAAAATCTCAANNGTATCACCTCNAACACGGAAAGTGCCTCTGTGAAAGTTNCCATCATTACGTCGGTATTGTAGTGCCACAAATTCTTTCAANAANTCACGAGGATTGATGTGTTGGCTAACTTGCAACGATACGACCATCTCCGAATAGCTCTCCACCGAGCCGATGCCGTAAATACATGACACTGATGCAACTATAATTACATCGTCACGCTCCAAAAGAGCACGAGTTGCTGCNTGGCGCATACGATCAATTTGTTCGTTAATTGATGCATCNTTCTCAATATATGTATCCGAACGCGGGACATATGCTTCCGGCTGATANTAATCATAATAGGAGACAAAATATTCAACCGCATTATCGGGGAAAAANCCTTTCATCTCACCATAAAGTTGAGCTGCCAGCGTCTTATTTGGNGCCAGCATTATGGCGGGCCGCTGNAACTCCTGTATTACTTGTGCAACGGTAAANGTTTTCCCNGANCCGGTTACACCAAGCAAAACTTGATCGCGCTCACCNGCCCTCAAACCAGATGCCAATTCGTTAATCGCGTCCGGCTGATCACCTGCNGGCTTGAAATCACTNTTNAATGCAAATGGAATGCCGCCTTCNGACAANGGGCGTTTGTAGCGTTTTTCTGGATGCCACGAGACCAAAAAATCACCCGATTTTCGAATATTCTCAATATCTTCNCCCATCCCTATTTCATAAGGCCCCTAAAAAATGANTNACGATTNNCAACATTTTTACGCATAGAACTTAGANTACNNTTCACAATCTAAANTTNAAATTAATGANTATAACAGCANNGTTTNATTTTTTGTTTCNAGTCTCAAGNGGCAACCGCACTACCANCACTCTTTAGTGCNACACTGGGCGTNGCGAATATNGAGAANCAGTCTATTTTTTAACTAAGGACCNACTCCTAAANATTCTAGGATTCTCCTCTCGAAGATGTATTTGCCGGTCTGGGACTAGCGAGCGCTGGGCATGGTAACGCATAAAGTCATCCTTCGANTCCAGATTAATCTCGCGGATTTTCCACATCGTTTCCCCCAGAATTGTATGGCCCCAAATCCAGTTTTCTACTGCGATAGAAGCTTTCATTCCAGGNTGGACTGATATGGCTTCACCGTAAAAAGAAGTGAGGTCCTCACAACATAGTTTCAACATAGGTCCACGTTCAAGGTCATTACGNGGAACTGGGGGATNCCCNCTCTCGATCATTGCTGCTAAGAAACGGGCAGCCTCNAGAATCTCAAGCTCGCTAACGCCAACCGTAGTTCGACGACGCTGGTTNACAGCCATTTCATACCAAGGCGCGAGATGATTAATCTCAGCTTCNAATGCCTTCATTAGATCGCTATCTTTTGAACGTGNTGAGNTTNAACTAATTGGACANAATTGGCCATTCATCGTNGCTTGCNNGTCTTTTGCTTCTCCGTCTGGCACNTCCTCCAGATAGTCCTCTAACACCGGACCTCCATCGTGCTTAAGGAGNTCAAGGACAGCAGCAATTACGCGATGCTGGAATTTGGGNTCGTTTGGAACACCCAACGGTCGCCCTAACTCNAACGGCACCCAGAGAGCCCGTGGTGGCCGGATCTTTTCAGAATGTAATCGCACGAGACTTATCTGCAAGGTNGCAATTCCTTCCTGCTCGAAGTANTGTGAAAGCCCGCCAACGGCGCGCGTACATTTCGGTCATATTGGCACGAGGAANAGAACATCGACATGATCNTTTTTNAGCATCCGCGCTATTTCTAGTGCAGCAGGTTTAAGCTGTTCCGGTTCCGAACCACCTATCACTGAATAATGNAATGCCCCCACTGAACCAANAACACCCCTATTANCNAGCTCTTGAANACGCTCAAGCGGAAANCAANTNTTTAGNTCTTGCTGGAAACCCGTCCGATCAAAATTGACNGATGAATGTGACATCACAANATCATTTGGCTCAATATCACCTGGGATAACCCTATAATCTACTGCGCCACGCCAAAATAATTTTTCACCACGCCTCTGTANAGCAGCNGTAGATAANAACGAAATGCGGCATTGGGANAGAGGTTTTTTTATCCTGACGAACGGTGTNTCTTCAAATTCAGGACAAGGTAATTCCTTGAGCATCTNCCTTTCGCCGGAAGGAATNTCCTTTAATCGTGCCATGATANTTTTNTTCTGAAATGCCGTTTCTCATTNCAAGNTATCTTGTANGTNGNTATATCTNTGTCTACCATGCTTTCCTATGCATNAANGTCTGCCAGAGAGNCCNATTTTGCGCGTNTCCTTCTTCANATGATCTCCNCNATNATGTGGGNAAGCAATATCACNATTGGCCGCGGCGTTCACGAGNATTTCCCACCAACGGCACTTACTTTCTGNANAAATTGTGCAGCCTTGNTGCTGATNGGGTTAATAGCTAGACACCATTGGCACGANATTATACCNGCATTCCAAAGGCAAAAGTNGGTTGTTCTGTTGGGGAGCTTATTCGGTATTNCCGGTNTTAATTGTTTATNATACACNGCGGTCCAATNTANCACGGCNGTAAACGCAGNNNTTTCCTTATCACTNACGCCCGCTATCATTCCGGCGTTAGNCTTTGTANTCCTCAGGGAATCATTAAATGTGCNCCAGTGCTTTGGACTTGCATTATCTTTTATCGGCNTNAGNATTATNATCACCCGTGGNAAATGGGNTACAATNTCGGNNGTCACACTTAGCGCTGGTGATATTTTAATGTTAGCTGCAACTGTTGCTTGGTCGATTTATTCNGTTTNGATAAAAAAAGAGATAAACAAACTCATCCCTTTACCTTTTTTNNCNGTTGTGTTGACTGTTGCCGTTGTTTCGCTTTTCCCGGCATACCTNTTTGAAAGTCTCTTCATCNAAACAATGNCAATTACANAAANATCATTGTATGTNGTNTTATNTTTGGGCTTTTTTCCNCACCGCACTGGNNCTTATTCTGTTTAATNAAGCAGTTGACANAGTAGNCCNCAACATCGCTGGGTACTNTNAGCACCTAGTGCNGATCTTTGCNGCACTTTGGGCGATTATTTTTTTAGACNAAACACTACAAGTCTACCATGGNCTGGGNGGNCTGCTGATTACCATTGGGCTATNTAGCGCNACNACTNCATCGANNNCAANNATGAAGCACTNATANTAATACAAACATATATTGNCATAGNCNCTTCNAATGCGAGNAACGGCGTCCANTAGAATAAGNCATATTTGGGCCANNGGTCCTCATTGCCAAATTTGCATTNNGCCTTTGAACGAGAGNAATANCAATAAGTGACATNNTATCATGATATTAACTCACCTTTTTAATACCTCTACCTTATGGCAGAGTTTAAGGAACGTTGACTGTTAAGCACAGTATTGCAATTGAAATGAAAATAACAGCGGCAGTGGCGAGAATCCCAAGGTCGCGCAGAATCCTTCCCTTAGTTGAATGGGGCACCAAAAAAGTTCTTTGTCTATATGGAACCATGCTCGCAAACTCCTTTTAAGTCTAACAAC
>PBCW01000045.1 GCA_002718015.1 Rhodospirillaceae bacterium | reverse complement strand
AAGCCCAATTCCACATTGATCAGATTTTTTTTGCCTATTTAAAAAAGGCGCTTCAATAAGTTCTTTTTTTATTCCTTGAATTGCAAGCCCATTGCCACCATGTACATTTCTGAAGAATCAACCCTGCTTGATCTGGGTTTTGCATGCCGCACTTTAGCAAAGTCGCGTTTCAATATTTCAAGTAAGTCACGATCAGTGCCACCTTGGAAAACCTTAGTTACAAACGTGCCCCCCTTAACCAAACGAGGCCTTGCAAAGTCATAAGCCGCTTCAGCCAATGACATAATTCTGAGATGATCTGTGGAAGCATGCCCCGTACTGGGAGCAGCCATGTCGCTCAATACAACATCCACTTGATTACCAATCTTTAAGTCCAGCAATGATACCGACTGTTCACTGAAGAAGTCAGCCTCTATCATATCTACGCCAACCAAAGGCTCAATCGACACCAGATCGAGCGCTACAACCGAACCGCTGTTTCCTACACGGTCTTTTGCAATCTGGCTCCACCCTCCAGGCGCTGCTCCCAAATCAACAACTCGAGCACCCTTTTTCAAGAATCCGTATCTGTCATCAAGCTCTAATAATTTGAACGCGGCTCTACTGCGGTAACCGCGCCGCTGTGCTTCCCTTACAAAAGGATCATTAAGTTGCCGCTGTAACCATCGAGTGGACGACGTTTTGCGGCCCCGGGCAGTCTTAACGCGAACGTGTTTGCCACGACCATAACCACGGGCACCTTTTCCTTGTCCTTTAGGCACCATAAATGTCCTGTTGCGTATTGCCCGTTTTGTCCATAAGACTGCAATGTACTTCGCGATCCGCCTCAGCCATCAATTCTCGCAGTATCCCCTCGCGAATTCCTCGGTCAGCCACTCGAAGTTTTCCAACTGGCCACCGCCTATACATTGCCTCTAGCACGGCACAGCCAGCAATTACCAAGTCCGCCGTATCTTTGCCGATACAAGTTACTTTTATTCGTGTTCTGATGTCCATGCGGCAAGGATCATTGCAAAGTTTACGAATTGCTGCAAAGGTGAGAGTTGAATCATCAACTTGCTTGCGATCATAGTACTTTAACTTTTTTTCAATACCAGCGAGCGTTGTAACTGTTCCGGAAGTGCCAAGCATTTGCACCTGCCCATTAACAGAGCGCTCGGCAATCTTATGACAGGCGCAAAATGCAGCAAGCTGTTCGCCAATCTTATCTATAATCTGTTGATATATTTTCGGATGAAGGCTTTCAGAGCCATATTTTTCACTCAGTGTAACCACTCCAAACGGCACAGAAATTGTTCCAGATAGTAAATCTTTTTGACCATCGAGCGAAAGCCACGCCACCTGCGTACTACCGCCCCCAATATCAAATAGGACTGCGAAGGGCTCGGGCCCATTAAGTAGCGAACGACAACCAGAAACGGCAAGTCTAGCCTCTTCTCTCCGAGTTATAACTTCGATGTTAATTCCGGTTCGCTCCAAAACATCATCGAAAAATTTTTGTGCATTTTTAGCGCGCCTACAGACTTCGGTCGCGACACTACGAAAGCGACTGGCACCATGCCGTCTCATTTTTTTTGCACATATTTCCAGCGCACACAAAGTACGTTCTATTGCTCGTTCGTTGAGGTCGTTTCCTGACTCAAGCCCTTCACCAAGCCTCACCGGTTTTGAAAAGGAGTCAATCACATGGAATCCATTTTGAGTGGGCCTCGCCACCAACAATCGACAGTTATTGGTTCCGAGGTCTAGCGCAGCAAAAGTTTTACCCCATCGATCATACTGCGATTTTAGATGCGCTTCACGCGGTTTTCGCATTGGCGCGCATCTTGCCATAAATCCCCCCCCACAAAGATGTTAACGTTTGGTAGCACTTTAAACTTTTGCCGTCATTTAATCTTAAACGATTTACATTTCCTTAAAACTTTGTGCCACCAAAAGTTTTCCGTAGGCATTCAAGTATGGATTTCTTACCGATTAACATTCCATGTTTTTGAATATCACTAATTTATTATTCTTTATCGCGCTAGTTAGTTTCAACAGATTAGCAAAACCTTTAATTTCCAATTTTTCCCACCCAATAGGCAAAATAGAATGACTGAACCAACCACCTCTAACGATAATTTGCGATGGCGTTTACCGGTGATACCAAACACCAAGCCTAATTTACTGCTCGCTAGGCACCAAAAAATATCTTCCCCGAAGTGCGCAACAAGTAGTAACTACCCCTTGCCTTATCAGTAGACTGAGACAAAGATTGAATGCCTTAAATCGTTCGCTCAGGGAAAACACAAGATTAAAGATTTTTTAAAATGTTAAGGTAAGTCACTAACCATCAAAGAGAATCATATGGCAATTGATACACACGCCCACTTTATTCCGCAGGCTATGCTTGAGGACCTTCGTAATCGGATTTCTGATTTCCCTAATATAGATATGATCGAACAAGAAGGCAGTTTCCGGCTGGCTTTCGCCGGTGGGAGCCCGAGCCGCCCAATTATGGCGCGACTGCGCGAGACTGAAGACCGCAATACCTGGATGAAGCAAAATGGAATCGATCTTCAAATTTCTGGGGGTTGGGTCGATGCGTTTGGCAACCAACTACCTGCTGATGAAGGGGCAGAGTGGGCTCGCTATTGTAACAAATGGCTGATCAAGGCATGCGCAAATGATTCTGGTATCATACCACTTGCTCTCCTACCAACGCAAAGTGGTAAGCACTCGGCAGAAGTGATGCAAGAGGCATTAAATGATGGGTTTAAGGGCTTCATGATTGGGGCTCAAACAAGGGGTGTTGGGGGTACCCTGGATGATCCTGATCTCGATCCTTTTTGGGAAAAGGCCCATGAAACAGGTGCCATTATCCTAGTGCATCCCGTTTTTGACGCTTCGGACCCTCGAGTTCGAGATTTCGATCTGGTTAATGCCGTGTCAAGAATCAATGATCAGACAACTGCCCTAGCACGAATTCTATTTACTGGTCATTTAACACGGTATACTGGGGCGAAAGTCATCGCTTCAACAGGCGGCGCGGCATTACCGTATGCACTCGGTAGATTGATTCGAAATTTTAAAGCTCACCCAGGCAAATATTCGGATCCGAGGGAGGGATTTTCGCAACTTTATTTTGACAGCATAGTTTTCGAACCAGAAGTTTTAGATTTTCTTGTCGCTCGGGTCGGGGCTGAGAAAGTGCTACTTGGCTCGGATTGGCCATTTCCCATTGGAGATTTAGAGCCATGTGAAGTTGTAAAAAAATCATCATTGAGCTCAAACAACAAAGCGAGGGTTCTAGAAACAAATGCACAAGCTTTATTCGGACTTTAACATCCTCGTTAAACTACTTGGCAGATTTTTCTTCGACACAAGTGCTACCTCGGGTGCCATATCATTAATCTCAAAATCCTTATTTACTAAAATGCGCCGTAAACAAATTGAAATAAAGGCCCAAGATAGTAAATACCATCCAATGATTGACCTTTTTCAGCATCACAAAATTCGCCGCGCGCAGCGCCACCACGGTCTTATCCAATTCAGTGCGCCACGAGATGTTCAATGTTGAAGGTGACCAGTGGCCGAGTTCATATCATACCCGTAAACCACCGCGGCAATTGGGTGCTAGTAGAGGTCGAGAGCGCCGACCACCAAAGGGGCTGGGGGGAAGCATCGGATAGCAAAAATGACAGCGCTTGCATTGAAGAAATTAGGAGCTACATCGAAAATTTAAAAGGTAAGGATATCGATCCCATTGCTGCCGCAGATTCATTGATACATGGAGTGCCAAATAAGCGCCTTCTACGAACAGCACCGAGCGCAGTGGCACAAGCTCTATACGATCTTTCTTGTCGCACCGAAGGGATCTCTGTCGCAAAAAAGCTTTCGCAAGGGCATGAGGTGCCAAACACCGTTCAATTCTACTGCAACATTAATCGAAAAAGTGCCAGTCGTGAACCTGCCAGTATCGCGGCCGCAGGTTGTGAGGCATTAAAGGCAGGTTGCACCAACATAAAAATAGCACCATTCGACGAAGTCTCCCCACAACATAATCCAAAAGAGGTGAAAAATCTCCTAGGACCAGGCGTTGCAAGATTACGGGCCCTTCGCGATGCCGTTGGACCGCAAACACAACTAATGATTGACTGTCATTGGCGTTTTACAAAAGAAACAGCACCAATGCTTGCTGCTATTTGTAATGATCTAGAAATTACATGGATCGAAGATCCTCTCGACATCTGGGATAAGTCTGCATGCGATGAGCTGCGAAACATTTCAGGCGGACGCATTTGTGGCGGCGAGAATTTCTATACTTTCGGCGAATTAGAAAACCTAGCAAAATCAGGTTGCATTGATGTTCTGATTGCTGACGTGAAATTTATTGGGGGCCCCGGAAAACTGGACGAAGTTTGCAAAATGGCTGCCACTTATGGCCTCACATTTGCTCCACACAATCCATCTGGCCCCATTTGTACTGCGGCAAGCGCCCAGGTCACCGCCGCCAACCACAATGCTGAAATACTAGAATATGCATTTGGGGAAGTTCCTTGGCGAATGGCATTCGCAAAAGGAGAGCAGCTGTTAGGTACTGAAATTACTGTAAAAGGACCTGGGCTAGGAATCGATATCGATTTTTATTCTCAGGGGAAACCGGCAGACTAGACGATCCCTGGTATTCTTTGCTACACAATATGCTGAGGACAATAGTTCAAGTTTTGACGATAAGAAAAGTTCTTATTCAAAAAAACGTCAAAGTTACTTAACAGGCTTGTGCTGTTTTGCGTTTACTCACTCTAATATTTGTAGGGGCAAAAAATTATGACCATGTCAATCAAACCTCTTCGCAACGGATTTGCATCAGAAGTTACCGGACTCGATCTGCGTAATACCCAAGAAGAAGAAATAAGAGCCGCTCTTTACCAAGCCTTCGCCGAACGCTCCGTCTTGGTAATAAGGAACCAAAAATTGGAACCCGCCGATTTTCTTGATTGTTCGCGCATTTTTGGTAATCCGATGATGCANACCTTAGAACAGTTCCGCATTCCGGACTGCCCACTCGTTGGTTTCATCTCGAGCCGNGACAAAGGTTCAAATGGTAAAGTAATAACGAGGGGCAGCAACTGGCACACCGATCATTCGCATACAATTCAGCCTCCAAAAGCCACNATGCTTCATGCCATTACTCTACCTAACCACGGAGGCGATACCCAATTTTGCTCTATGCACCTCATGTATGACGCGCTATCCGAAAAATTGAAAAAGCAAATTGATAGGATAANCTGTCTCCACATATGGATGAGTCGTCGGTGTCCACGCCCGATGGCCCCAGCTGAGGAGGGCTTTGATCCACGTGTTTGGCACCCATTAGTTCGAGTGAACCCAGACACAAATCGTAAAGCAATCTACATTAANACGGCTAGAATAGATGATTTNCAAGGTGTTGATATNGAGGAGGGATTTNAACTTCTCGATGACTTCATGAAAATGGCCGATCAAGCAGAATTCGAATATCGGCATAAATGGGANGACGGTGATATCGTTATTTGGGACAATCGTTCAGTCTTACATCAGGCAAATGNCGATTATGGTNACGAATATCGTCACCTGTATCGCATCATAATNGAGGGNGAGCCGGTGTTAAATGCAAATGGCGAACAGATGAAATCAGCNGCATGACCCAGCACAAGATTGCCATTTTNGACGTATGGGCCGAAGCTGTACGCGACCAAACTCGCGCTGTTGCACCAGAAAATTTCGAGTTACACTTCGCCGAAAGCTACGATGAAGATCATCAAATTGAGATAGCTCAAATATGNGATTTCATTGTTTGTGGAACTGCACCGATTTCCCGACGTTTGTTGGATGCGGCACCCAACGTTAAATTTATCCAGAAATGGGGNATAGGTTTTGATAAAGTAGATCTTGAAGCCGTACGTGACCATNGTCTTGGCCTTTGNAATACAGCNGGGGCGAATAGCTCAGTTGTNGCAGAACATACAGTCTTATTGATTCTGGCGGTTTATCGCCACCTCCTTGAAATNGACACAAGATTAAGNAATGGGGAATGGNTAGATATCAAAATTATGCTNAGAAACAATGCGTTGCAGATGCGCGGGAAAACCATTGGAATTTTGGGTTTTGGGAATATTGGACGCGCTGTAGCACAACGATTGATCGGGTTTGANACNAATGTANTTTATTATGACATATCACGAGCAGCTGAGAAAATAGAACGTAAATTTAAAGCAAGCTATGTGAGCTTGGGGCACCTTTTAAANGAATCTGACATTTTAACAATACATACGCCTTTAGATGAGTCGACGCGCAACATAGTTGACGCCAACGCTATTAACCAAATGAAGGATACAGCNATTATCATTAATTGTGCTCGAGGTGGTNTNTTGAATGAAAAAGCACTTTTTGACGCGATTAAGGCAGGACATNTTCGCGGGGCCGGAATCGACGTTTGGGAGCCTGAACCTACCGAGCCCGAAAATCCACTTCTTTCATTAGATAAGGTTGTTGTNACGCCACATGCGGCCGGATCAGCATTCGATAACGTCGGCAATGTTTCGAANCACTGTTTTAAAAATATTCAGCTATTTTTGGATGGTAAAGCATTGCCGNAGGCCGACGTCATCATNCCGATACCAGCATGAACCNCNTGTTGATCCTTGAGTGGCAAAAAAATAGGNAAATTAAATAAATACTTGTTTGNAACNCAGCCANACGGNCCCCTTAATGTACAGCGGANCACACTTAACAAAATATNAATTAGGNCCGAGTTGGGAGGCGCGTGTATNAANCATTNCGCCATAATTCNGCTTGCTTAAAAATTCCCCNATGTGCGGGTGGCAACGNCAGATGGTCGNTTCATNTGTGAATTTTTGAATTACAAAAAANTCAAAATCTTGAANNCNGGCNACANAAANACCCACNAATAGGTGTGTCCGTTGGCCGATATTGANGGCATTCGGGGNCCAAGCTTGNANCGAGTAANGCCGATATATTGATTGCCCGNTTAGGCTTNAATAGAGAGGACCTCGAACNAGAGGGATATAATTTCNGTTGAAGGCGCGCTTAATTCAACAGGTCGTTGTTTTGATATCGTGTTCNACTTTCGTGTCATCAGAATTTAGAAAACCATCACATTCTTGTATCCGCTCTGCCTCAGCCTCCAATCGCCTACGAGTAAAAACTGCAAATGGAATTGTTGTNATATAAATACCAGCAACAATGCTCAGTGTGAGCCANGGATTTATAATGAGAGCAGCTACAACCAGTCCNCCACANGCCAGCACTGGCAAGACGAAGCCATGTGGCACTTTGAAACTTTTGAATGAATAAGTCGGTAAATGNCTAACCATACAAATTCCTACTGTAACAATCCACACACCAACTATCCACTGTTCACCAACAAAACTGTNGCCNAACTGAAATGTGAGTACCATGGGCAATATGCACATACATGCACCCGCTGGNGCGGGCATTCCNATAAAATAGTNGTATGCATNCGGGGGTAGATCGGTGATGTTGAATCGTGCTANNCGNANNGCACAACANACCGTAAAAAACAAGCCTGCNACCCAGCCATAGTCGCCNATATCTTGCAATGCCCATAGGTAAACAACAAATGCNGGCGCCACCCCAAAGGCAATTACGTCNGATAATGAGTCTAATTCAGCGCCAAACTTGCTTGCAGCTTTCAGTAGTCGAGCCATCCGTCCATCCAAGGCATCTAAGACAGCAGCAACTAATATAGCTGTAACTGCGTGCATCCACTCACTCATGATTGCAAAGCGCACCGCTGTTAACCCCGCTGCAAGGGCACAAACCGTAATAAAATTCGGCACCATCCTATTTATAGTTTGGCCTTTAAGGCGCGGTAACCGACGAAAATGTCGTCGCCGGACCACCTTCTTATGTTTGCGTGGCATTAATGCATTTTTCCTTCCCGGTCAGCTTCCGCATCTTGGAGGTTAGCTATTACGGTCTCCCCCGCAACAGCCCTTTGGCCCTCAATTACAACGATCCTTGACTTGGCCGGCACAAAAATATCAACACGACTTCCAAACCGAATCATACCTATTCGTTCACCAGGGTTCATCTCTTGGCCTTCGGCTACCTCACAAAGGATGCGACGTGCAATAAGGCCGGCAATCTGAACGCACCCGATTTCGGTTCCATCAGCTGTTTTAAATAAAAGGCCGTGCCGTTCATTGTGCTCACTGGCCTTATCGAGACTAGCATCAAAAAATTTTCCTGGACGGTAACTCGAGCGTTCGATCGTTCCCGCAACGGGAGCTCGGTTCACATGNACATCAAATACATTCATAAAAATACTAATTCTAGTCCAAGCTCCTTCACCCATTGCTAACTCTGGTGGCGGTTCGANATCAACTATAGCCTGTACGANACCATCGGCAGGCGCGATCACCAGTCCGNCACCTANCGGTGTTACTCGCTNAGGATCTCTGAAGAAAAAAACACACCATGTTGTCAGAATTATTCCAACAAATAAAAGCGGCGTCCAAAGCCACGTCATAAGTAGCGTCAGAATTGCGAATATTGCTACAAAAACCCGGCCTGCCTTATGGATGGGAAATAATACCGATTTTATAGTAGCCAGGTGTATACTCATGGCTTAATCAAATCCTTCCATACAGCTAGACAGAAAAGACGTCGCAAACGCCTGCTTTACCGCAGTGTAGTGATACTATCAACGATATTTTTGCAAGAACAGTGATAATAAAAAACGTACCAATTGGTCACCTAATTAACCTTGGGAATTTCCAAAATCTGACCCGGGAAAATTAAGTTTGGATCTAAAACTTTTTGCTTATTAGCCTTATAGATAATCGTATACCTTGTCCCCCCCCCCAACTCACGCCGAGCTATACGCCAAAGGGAATTTCCCGGCTGTACTNTCACGAACTCTTTTGTCTTATTTTTAAGCGGTTTTTCTGCTTTTACAAACGGTACTTCGATACGCATTTTGACATCGTTTCCATAACATTGGTCAACCCGAAGGTTGTAGGCACCGGGGGACAAATTATCTTTAAGCTGAACTATCCACTCACCAGCATTGTTTACCTTACCCTCTCCCAAGTTTTGGTTGTCAGCGTAAATTTTAATAACGTGACCGATTTCGCCTATACCAGCCATAACGGTATTTCCTTGATCATCATAATCAACTGATTTGAATATTAATTTTCCCTTTTGAAATGCGAACTCAGGTGTGTGGTTTTGTAAAATTCTCGCAGTGCCTTGTGGTTTTCGTGGCAGAAGCACTACCAAGGGCTGTACTTTGCTATCTCTTTCTGGAACTTTCAAAACTACTACATGATCTGCGCTGACTTTCGCTCTTCCATGCTGCTCGCTTTCAACTCTGAGCTCAGTATCACCTGGTGTTAGAGGCAGATTAGGAACGAGCACCCATTCACCCTGCCTATTAGCAGTAACAATGCCAATCACCTGCCTGCTATTTGAAACAGTGACTTTTGCTCCAGGAGAGGCACGGCCAGCCAATACGGCAGATCCATCCATTGCAATTCTTACTACATCAAATTGTGGCAGCACTGCGTCTGCATTCACGGGATTTTCTTGCGGATCCGTTGCAGCTAACTCCTTTATCGTAAGGTTGGCTACGGCCTTTTCATGCGGCGCACTATTCTCGGCGTTCTCAACGGTGCTACCTGCCATAAAGCGAGAAAATGTATAGATACTGCAAATCACGACAAAGCTTATAAGTGCTATAGACCATAATATGCGAACCTTTGAGAGAGGACGTGTCAATTTATTACCTTTTTCAATAAATTATTAGTAACTCTTTGTGATAATTTGTTTGTCTGCATGTGACCGAATATCCGATTTCTGGCAGGCAGGTCGACTATCACTTGTTTGTAGCGATTAGAATTAAGACGCAGTAGGAGTATAGCATGATTGCAGTGGCAAATATTTGCATATTTTGTGGATCATCCAACGCAGTATCACAAAATTATCTTGATTATGCATCTAAGATGGGGCGCCTTTGCGCAAACGCCCGCGTAACCGTCATTTATGGGGGTGGAAGCATTGGCCTGATGGGGGCTCTTGCTGATGGTGCAATGGGTGCTGGTGGCACCGTAATTGGGGTGATACCAGATTTCCTCAATAAGAAGGACGTCGCCCACTCTGGCATCTCGGAAATGGTAATAACCACAGACATACATCAACGAAAAGCAAAAATGGCAGAAATCGCCGATGCTTTCGTAGTATTACCAGGTAGCATTGGCACGCTAGAGGAAATGTTTGAAGTCATTGCATGGAAGCAACTAAAACGCTTTGACAAGCCTATAATATTAGCAAACGTAAACGGTTATTGGGCTCCCGCCCTCGCTCTCCTGGACCATATGGTATGCGAGTCTTTCTTAAGCCAACAACATCGTAATTTAATACATGTTGTTGACCACATAGATGCCGTTTTACCCGCCCTTGGCGTTCGACCTGTCTCATAATGATAAATGGANTTTCAGCACAACACGGTGCTTGTCGAAATTAAGGAGCCTGCTATTGTGCGAGCAAAATCATCGCAATGAGCACTAATTTTTACAATCACGGGGAATTTCGACATGGTGGACAATAGTTCCGAACCACATATCGTCTACACCAAAGTAGACGAAGCGCCGGAATTAGCGAGCGCATCCTTTTTACCAATAATAAAATCGTTTACCAAACCGGCAGGTATCATAGTAGGGCGACGTGATATTTCCCTTGCCGGCCGTATCCTCGCGAATTTTCCCGAAAATCTTACGGATAAACAGAAACAATCAGACGATTTGAGTATGCTAGGAGAAATGGTTGAAGATGCGGGAGCCAATGTCATAAAGCTACCTAATATCAGCGCCTCTATTCCACAATTACAGGCAGCAATACTCGAATTGCAGGAAAAGGGCTATGAGATACCCGATTATCCAGAGGATCCTAAGTCTCCGGAACAGCGGGTAATCCAGGAAAAATACAACGTGGTTTTAGGTAGTGCTGTAAATCCTGTTTTGCGGCAAGGTAATTCCGATCGTCGCGCACCAAACGCAGTTAAGGCTTACGCAAAGAACAACCCTCACTCCATGGGCAATTGGGATGAGACGTCAAATACTGAAGTAACCTCGATGCCCGACGATGATTTTTTTGCGAATGAGGTTTCCGCAACACTCGATGCAACACAGACGGGTATGGGCCGAATCGAATTTCAATCTATTGACGGTAATGTATCGATACTTAAAAACGAAGTCGTCTTTGAGCTCGGCGATGTTATAGATGCAACCGTTATGCGAGCCGCAAAGTTACGTTCCTTTCTTGAGCAAGAAATTGCAGACGCACAGAAGAAAGGCGTTTTGTTCTCGATGCATGTCAAAGCGACAATGATGAAAGTTTCTGACCCGATAATATTCGGACACAGCGTCGCTGCGTATTTCAAAGAAGCGTATGAAAAGCATTCTGATATTTTCCGAAAACTCGGGATTGATCCAAATAATGGCGTAGGCGACATAGCTTCGAAAATACAAACACTTCCAATCGAAAAACAGAGAGAAATTGAGGAAGACCTGACGTCGTGTTACGAAAAAAAAGCTGATTTGTATATGGTGAATTCTGACCGTGGTATCACGAATCTACATGTACCTAGCGACGTAATTATCGATGCCTCTATGCCGGCATTGATACGTGCCGGGGGCAAAGGCTGGGACGCAAATGGAAAACCAGTAGATACAAAATGTGTTATACCAGATAGGAGCTATGCAGTCGTATACGACGAAACCATTAGGTTCTGTAAAGCAAATGGCGCCTTTGATCCAAAAACAATGGGCGGCATATCAAATGTCGGATTAATGGCACAAAAGGCGGAGGAATATGGTTCGCATCCATTTACCTTTGAGGCGCCGGGAAAAGGCACCATCCGCATTATNGATGGTAATAANANCGAACTCCATTGCCACTCTGTTAGTACNGGAGATATTTGGCGCATGTGCCAAACCAAAGATGCTCCGATACGTGATTGGGTGAGCTTGGGTGTTAGACGTGCGCGNGCAACNGGAGNACCTGCAGTATTTTGGCTCAATCAAAGCCGCGCTCATGACAACCAANTTATCAAAAAAGTCGAAGGTTATCTTTGTGATCATGATACAACCGATCTTGAACTCCTTATNAAATCNCCACGAGAGGCGACCCGNTACTCTCTCGAACGCATGAAAAATGGAGTTGATACAATTTCGGTGACCGGCAATGTATTGCGAGACTATTTAACAGATTTATTCCCGATCCTAGAACTCGGTACNAGTGCAAAAATGNTNTCAATAGTGCCACTAATGAATGGCGGTGGTTTATTCGAGACAGGCGCCGGTGGATCAGCTCCAAAACATGTTCAGCAACTTGCTGAGGAAGGTCATTTGCGTTGGGATTCACTCGGTGAATTCGCAGCATTAGGAGCGTCCTTAGAACATTATGCTGGGTATACAGAAAACCACGAAGCTAAAGTCCTGGCCGATTGCTTAGATAAGGCAATTGAACAGGTTTTGATAAATGGTAAATCGCCTAGTCGCAAGGTTGGTGAGCTTGATACAAGAGGAAGTCATTTTTATTTGGCTCTCTATTGGGCAAAAGCATTGGCAGCACAAAATGATGATTCAAACCTCAAGGAACACTTCAAAAATATTGCCGCTTCTCTCACCACAAATGAAAACCAAATTGTGGAGGAACTGAACTCCGTCCAAGGGACGAAGGTGGATTTGGGGGGTTACTTTCTTACAGACCCGGCTAAAACAACATTTGCAATGCGCCCTAGCCATACATTCAATGATATAATTGACGGTATGTAGGAAGGTTACTACAGCATTGGAATTTTTATTACCGTGCTCTCCAATCTTGAAAGCTGTCTCAATTAGGGTGTTGGCGCGATGCATAAAAATGTTACGCGTGCTTTGGAAACCACTGGACATTCATTTAATACAAGGTCGTGCGAAAAAACCCTCACGTTCGCACCGGGAAGCTGACAACTCTTTTGTGCGAGTTGTTTTATTGTGCCCTCGTCCGTGTTATCTGCATTATAGCATATAGACACATATTTTTGGTCTTGCGCACGAGGGAGATATTTTGGGTCTTTAGTAACAAACGGCTGTCCTCCGACCTTAATTCCAGGTGTGCAACTAGCCAGCATGAGAGTACTTCCGACTACCAAAATAAGCGCAAATAACAGTCTAAAATGCATAACAATGGGGCTCCCCATCAACTTATCGCGCGCATAGCTTCATCCAAACCCTCAATAGTGAGGGGATACATTCTGTTTCCCATAATCTCACGCATAATTCTAATTGAGTCATAATAATCCCATGTTCTTTGTCCTTGCGGGTTTAACCATGCAGCGCTTGGGTATGCCGATAGCAAACGTTGCATCCACACCCCGCCAGGTTCTTCATTCCAATGCTCTACACTCCCGCCAGGATAAGTTATCTCATAGGGGCTCATTGTTGCGTCCCCTACGATTATAACTTTGTAGTCAGACGGGTAGGACCGCAGCAATTCCAACGTAGATAGAATTTCAGAATGACGGCGCCTGTTGTCACGCCACACCCCCTCATACAAGCAATTATGGAAATAAAAAAATTCTAAATTTTTAAATTCGCTACGAGCAGCCGAAAACAGCTCCTCGCAAACTTTTACATGGTCATCCATAGATCCGCCAGCATCCAAAAATAATAAAACCTTGACTGCATTTCGGCGTTCCGGAACCATTTGTATATCAAGATAACCGCCGTTGTGCGCCGTCGACTTAATCGTGTTGGGCAAATCAAGCTCAATCGCNGCCCCATCGCGGGTGANTCTNCTCAACCGCCTCAGAGCAACCTTTATATTGCGAGTACCGATTTCAATAGTGTCATCGANATTCCTATACTCTCGTCTATCCCAGACCTTGATCGCACGNCGATGACGAGATTTGTCCTGGCCAATACGAACTCCCTCTGGATTATATCCANANGCACCATANGGTGATGTTCCAGCAGTACCAATCCACTTNCTCCCCCCCTGNTGGCGGCCTTTTTGTTGTTCAAGCCGTTTTTTTAAGGTCTCCATTAGCTTTTCAAAGCCGCCCATCCGTTCGANTTCGGCTTTTTCTTCCTCGGTNAGGTGAAGTTCTGTTAATTTTGCGAGCCATTCCTCTGGCAATGCCGTCTCCATATCNTCANTTCCACCCTCCAAACCCTGAAAACATTGNCTAAAAACTCGNTCAAANCGATCNAGGTACCGTTCATCCTTNACTAATGTCGAACGACTAAGATAGTAAAATTTATTTACTTCATAACACGCTAAATTGCGNCTCATGGCCTCTAAAAGGGTCAGGTGTTCTCTAAGTGAAACCGGAATTCCGGCGTTCTTNAGCTCAAAGAAAAACCTTATAAACACNAGNAACCTCTACAACATTNACAATTNCAANTTTNAACCTGCCATTGAATAAANNNNCTCGGCAGTANNTTTTTAAGTANGCTCGGNGNCGAGCNCTCTCTTTTATGTCTTGCTTTTNTCACGTCGTGCAATGAAAGCGAGTTGTTCAAATAGCTGCACATCCTGTTCATTTTTCAATAGNGCACCATGTAANGGTGGGATTAACTTTTTTGTATNGCTNTCCCTAAGCGCATCTGCNGGTAAATCCTCTGCCAAGAGTAATTTAAGCCAGTCAAGAAACTCCGAAGTTGACGGTGGTTTTTTTATACCGGGAGTATCCCGAAGTTCGTAGAAAATNTTTAATGCATCTCGGACCAAAAATCCTGTCAAATCCGGAAAATGAACATCGACAATAGCACGCATCGTATTCTCATCCGGAAAAGATATNTAGTGAAAAAAACATCTCCGTAAAAATGCATCTGGTAATTCCTTCTCATTATTTGATGTAATAATCACGATCGGTCTTTGTTTGGCTGCAATACGTTCCTGCGTCTCGTATACAAAAAATTCCATGCGATCGAGTTCCAGAAGAAGATCATTCGGAAATTCGATATCTGCTTTGTCAATTTCATCTATCAAGAGTACCGGGCGAGCCGTCGCAGTAAATGCATCCCACAGCTTTCCACGTACTATATAATTACCAATCTCGTGCACTCGCTCGTCACCGAGCTGACTATCGCGAAGCCGCTTGACAGCATCATATTCATACAAGCCATGTTGGGCCTTAGTAGTTGATTTGATATGCCATTCAATCAGTGGAGCTCCAATAGCCCCGGCCACTTCGTGAGCAAGAACTGTTTTCCCTGTTCCGGGCTCTCCCTTTATGAGCAGAGGTCTTTCCAGCGTAACAGCCGCATTAACTGCCACCATAAGATCTTCCGTTGCAACATATGTGTCTGTTCCTTGAAACTTCGTTTGTTTCTTCATTTTTTTTCTGCCTTACATAATGCGCGTTCAATATCGATAAGGGCTTGCGCTGCCCCAGCACTAATAGGGCCACCCGTCTGTGCCATGTCAGGTCGACCACCACCTGCTTTCCCTCCGATTGCGGGTGCACCTGCACGAACCAAATTT
Organism: Rhodospirillaceae bacterium; assembly: GCA_002718015.1. GTDB lineage: Bacteria > Pseudomonadota > Alphaproteobacteria > UBA8366 > UBA8366 > UBA8366. The sequence goes on along the minus strand of PBCW01000045.1, from coordinate 60,926 downwards.
ACCGCGTCTACTCGATCAACAAGGTCTTTGGTCACCCCTACTACCAATGATGCCTTTGAGGAATTCACTCCAGCGATAGCAATAATGCCAGAGCCCACTTTCTTTTTAAATGTATCAACCAAAGATTTTAATTCTTTAGCAGGAATTCCATCTATTACTTTTGCTACGAATTCCATTCCGCCAATATTTTTGCTGTCCGAAACGCCTCCTTTTGCATTCCCCTCACCCACAGCTAATTTTTGACGGAGTTGTGATACTTGCTTTTCTAAGCTGCGTCGTTCCTCCAACAACCCTGAAACGCGTTCCGGAATATCACTAGAAGACACTTTAAGCACCATTGAGGTCTTCATAAGCAGATGTTCCTGATTCGCCACATATTGTAGAGCCGTAGCACCTGTGCAGGCCTCGATCCTGCGAACTCCTGCAGCAACCGCACTCTCTCCCAAAATTTTAAAGAGGCCAATGTCTCCTAACCTCTGTACGTGCGTCCCGCCACAAAGTTCTCTGGAAAATATCCGGCCTTCTGAGTCAGTATCGCCCATTGAAACAACACGAACCTCGCTTCCATATTTTTCCCCAAATAGCGCTAAAGCACCAGCCTCCACAGCATCATCTGGCGTCATCAGAAGTGTATTTACACATCCATTACCACGTATTTGCTTGTTAACCGACACCTCGACTTGAGTAAGCTCCTCACGTTCCATCGGTTTCTGATGGCTAAAATCAAATCGAAGGTACTCTGTTGAAACCAAGGAACCTTTTTGGGTAACGTGTACTCCCAGTGTCGCCCGGAGTGCACTGTGCATCAAGTGTGTAACCGAGTGGTTAGCACTTAGTTTCTTACGACAACCTTGATCAACTTCCAGATCAAGTACACCACCAACATATATTTCACCATGCACTACTTTGGCGCTGTGTAAGTACATGTCATCAAGTTTTTTCTTAGTATCGGTCACCTCCAATTTTGTGCCAGCCGCCCCTACAGCATGGCCGCGATCACCCTTTTGACCGCCTGATTCTGCGTAAAAAGGTGTCTGATTCATAATGAGTGTTATTTCATCACCCTCTTTGGCAATATCGGTTGTTTCGCCATCAATAATGATCGCAGAGATAATCCCTTCTGTACGCTCTGCGTCGTAGCCTAAAAACTCGGTTGGACCAATTTTCTCGCGAAGATCAAACCAAAATGTTTCTGTTAAAACGTCCCCGGAACCCATCCATGCTTTTCGGGCAGTTTCACGTTGATTGGCCATGGCAATGTCAAATCCGGTTATATCTAGTTTTTGATTCTGTCCCCGAAGGATATCTTCCGTGAGATCACGCGGAAATCCGTATGTATCATAGAGTTTAAAAGCTACGTCACCCGGCAGTTGGCCACCGGATTGTATATGGGCTGATTCCTGATCAAGCAACTTCAAGCCTCTAGCCAACATTTCCTTAAACCGCTCTTCCTCCAGTTTTAATGTTTCACCGATCAATGGCTCAGCACGAATTAGTTCGGGGTATTGTTGCCCCATAGTCAAAACTAGTTTTGGGACTAACTGAACCATCAACGGATCTTTACAGTTAAGTAAATGGGCGTGCCGCATTGCACGTCTCATAATTCTTCGTAAAACGTAGCCTCTACCCTCGTTCGACGGTAACACTCCATCGGCAATTAAAAAGCTGCAAGCCCGGAGGTGATCGGCAATTACCCGGTGTGAAGTTGCCGCCACTCCGTCAGGATCTGTACCACTTGCCTTTGCGGAAGCTTCTATCAAATCGCGCAATAAATCGATGTTGTAATTGTCATGTGTACCCTGAAGGACAGCAGCCATGCGCTCAAGTCCCATACCCGTGTCAATAGAAGGTCGAGGTAAGTTAATCCTCTCATTTTCCGACACTTGGTCGTATTGCATAAAAACGAGATTCCAAATTTCTACAAATCTGTTTCCGTCCTCATCTGCTGTTCCCGGCGGCCCGCCCGCTATATGTTCGCCGTGATCATAAAATATTTCTGAACACGGCCCACATGGGCCGGTATTCCCCATTGCCCAGAAATTATCTGAACTCGATATTGGAATTATTCTACTATCGGGAAGGCCGGTTATTTTGCGCCAAAGATCGAACGCCTCTTCATCCTCATTAAATACCGTTACCAGTAGGCGCTTCTTCTCAATCCCATACCCTTTTGTTATCAACGACCACGCACAATCAATTGCATGTTCCTTGAAATAATCCCCAAATGAAAAATTGCCAAGCATTTCAAAAAAAGTATGGTGGCGAGCAGTATAACCAACATTCTCTAAATCGTTGTGCTTACCACCAGCACGAACACATTTCTGCGATGTTGTGGCTCTTGAGAATGTTAGTGGCTCGACACCCGTGAATACATTTTTGAATTGCACCATTCCTGCATTAGTGAACATCAATGTAGGATCGTTCCGCGGAACTAATGGTGAGGAATTTATGACCTCGTGACCATCTTTGCGGAAAAATTCTAAAAATGCGGTTCTTATTTCGTTTGTGCTGGTCATCTCTCTCATTAACAAAAGATTCGGCGTAAAAACACTCATTTTGCCAAAGTCGCGTTTTAACTTGAGAAAAGCAGCCTGTCCAGCTTATCTGACCATCGCTTGGAGTAACCGTGATAGAATGCGTTAGCAATGGCCAAATAAAGTGGGTGTTTAAATTGCTTATTTATTTTAATTTGAAATATTTACGCAATAATTGCGTACAAATTTTACTTCTTAATTCAGTATTACAACTATTTAGCATCGCTCTGTTCTATTTCTGGAAGAACTAATCCATTTTTTTCTTGTTCTGTAGCAGTTTCAGCATCATTTTTACTACCCTCGAGCATCACTTCCTTTAAAATACCCGCGCTCTCCCTAACCTGACGCTCAATATCCAATGCAATATCAGTATTTTCTGACAAAAAGGTCTTTGCATTCTCACGGCCTTGCCCAATACGTTGGTCCCCATATGAAAACCATGAACCAGACTTTTCAACAATACCTGCATTGACACCAAGATCGAGCAATTCGCCAGTTTTTGAAATGCCTTCACCATACATAATATCAAACTCAACAACCTTAAAAGGCGGCGCAACCTTGTTTTTCACAACTTTTACACGTGTTTGATTTCCAACAATATCGTCTTTATCTTTAATTGCACCAATACGTCTAATGTCTAGCCGCACGCTAGAATAAAACTTGAGCGCATTTCCTCCTGTTGTCGTTTCGGGACTACCAAACATCACACCTATCTTCATACGAATCTGATTTATAAAAATTACCATAGTTTGAGAGCGTGAAATTGAGCCTGTTAGCTTACGAAGAGCTTGACTCATTAGCCGCGCCTGAAGCCCAACATGAGTGTCTCCCATTTCTCCCTCTAACTCTGCCCGCGGCACCAAAGCAGCAACTGAATCAACGACTAAAACATCAATTGCACCGGAACGTACTAACGTATCGGCAATTTCAAGTGCCTGTTCGCCCGCATCCGGTTGGGAGATAAGAAGGTCATCAAGACTCACTCCCAGCTTTTTTGCGTAAGATGGATCAAGAGCATGCTCTGCATCAATGAATGCACATGTACCACCTTCTTTCTGAGCTTCAGCAAGTACATGTAATGCCAACGTTGTCTTACCAGAACTTTCAGGCCCGTAGATCTCAATAATTCGACCTTTTGGTAATCCACCAATACCGAGAGCAATATCAAGCCCAAGGGAACCTGTTGAGACTTCTTCAATATCTACCGCCTGATCCTGTTGACCTAGCTTCATGATCGAACCTTTCCCATAGGAACGTTCAATCTGGCCTAACGCCGCTTCAAGAGCTTTTTGCTTATCCATGGTGTCCTTTTCAACAAGACGCAATGCCGATTGCGACATAATAATTTTCCTTTCCCTTATTTCACAGCGAACTCTGGCTGGCAACCTAAGTACCAACAAATGCCTAGACACCCTGCAAAGTTAAACAAACAAATATTGTTACAAATGTACCTGATTTGTTCTTTATTGCAAGTTCTATTTTTGTTCTTTTCTAAAAAATTTATCCAATGAGAACAATGTATTATTAGCACCACTTCCAGCGCATATTTTCGGTGTACTCTTAGAATCTATGGATATTGTTTGTAATCTTTTCCCTTACAATATGACCGTGTGGAATATTTAATTAAAATTCAAAAATTGATCACAGTCGGCCATTTTCTATTACCGATTCTCTGAAAAGTAGCCATCACAAAATTAAGTTTGGATTATTGCCGTTCCTACTTTTGAAAAAATTTACTTACCCAACATCAATCAGCTCATCACTGAAAGATATGGCAAACTTCAATTTCGAATTTTGTAATGAGCAGTCTATTGGGCCAAGCCCTCAGTTTCCGTCTTCCCTCTTCGGAGTCCCCAAACATAGCTGATTACCTCTGCAACCGCCTGATAATGTTCAGGGGGAACCTCATCGTCCAAATCAACAGTTGCAAAAAGAGCTCTGGCCAATGGTGGGTTTTCGACAATTATAATGGAATTTTCTTCCGCTATTTCGCGAATGCGTTGTGCAATTAAGTCTTGCCCCTTTGCAACAACCTTGGGAGCCTCCATTTCATCGGAGTCATATTTAAGTGCTACTGCAAAGTGAGTTGGGTTTGTAATTACCACATCTGCATCAGGAACTGCTGCCATCATGCGCTGACGAGCACGATCCAAGCGAATTTGGCGCAATCGCTGCTTTGCGGTTGGATCACCTTCAGCTTGTTTGTGTTCTTCCTTTACTTCCTGTTTTGTCATTCTCAGTTGTTTTTTGTGCCGATGACGCTGGAAGATTAAATCAGCTATTGCTATAGCTGCAAGGACAGTCAATATCGCCACTAGCATCTTTAAAAGTGTATCATGCAAAATACTCAAAAAATCTTGCGTTGAGTAAGAAGTGAGAGAATCAAGCCCCGGGATTAGAGGCAGAACTGGCAGTGCCCCAATAATCGCTACTATNCATATTTTTAAGATTCCTTTTGCGAACTCATTAAGTTGATTGCCAGAAAAAAGTCGCTTCGCACCTTTTGTTGGGCTNATTTTTTCAAACTTAAATCCTACTGCTTTTGGAGAGAACACNGGNCCATTTTGGATCAATGGGCCTGCAATTGCCACCAATACGATAATCAATAAAACCGAAGCCAGTGCGCTTCCGACATTTAAAAGTGTGTTAGCAAAAACTGCAAANACATCACCTGGCTGCATTATGAACAGGTGAGGAGCCTCGACAAATGGCATCAATGCGACCTTTACACCATGCANAGCAGAGGGGAATGCAANAGNGATNAGAAGGCCCNCTGCAAACAANATCAACCACGTATTGATTTCCCGGCTGACNGCTATNTTACCCCGTTCACGGGCTTCATTCAGCTTTTTCGGTGTCGGTTCTTCTGTTTTTTGAGACTCATCGGCCTGTTCGGACATCGAACTTTCCTTTTGCGNNAGNTTCTTGCGCTACGGCGCTAAAAAACGGCCCATATTGAATTGAAAATAGTCAAGAAACCACATTANGGCAGCCGGAAATGCTACCATCATCACAAATAANCCGATCCAAATTTGTACCGGAAGTGCCACGAAAAAAACTGGCAGTTGTGGGTTTAATCGAGCAAGTAGACCAAGCCCGGTATAAAAAAGAATTCCAACGAATAGAAATGGAGTAGCGATTTGGAAGCCGAGAACAAAACTGCGGGCCACAAAGTTGACAAATGTTTCGGCAAGGTCTCCAAACTGCGGCACCATTCCGGGCACGAATAAACTGTAACTATCCACAACTCCCATCAACATTAGGTGATGGGTATCCGTTATAAAAATTAGTAGCAGTCCCAGTATCGACAAGAAAACCGCTGGTAAACCGCCAGTATCGGAAAGCAGTGGATTAAAAAGTAAAGCATTTGCGAAACCCGCATAAAACCCAAGAATTGTGCCGGCTGTAGCTAACCCCGAAATCAAAACTCTTGCGATACCACCGATAAAGAAACCGATCAGCATCTCACCAACAACAAGTATAATCAAAGAAATCGGATTAGTCGGAGCCGGAGGGAGATTAGGCTCCAAAACAGGAGCCAAAACGGCAGTTATCATCAATGCTGCCAGCAGCCTAATGCGAGCAGATATATAGACTTCGCTAAATCCTGGCATAACAGCCAGAGCTGCCCCTACTCGGGTAAAAATCAAAAAAAACGCGAAGGTCTCGGCTGGAAGAAATTCCTGCAGATAAGAATCCATGTGTTATGAAATGCCCACTATTCGATCGACAATTCCTTCCATATATTTAGTCATAGTTTCAAACATGAAAGGTAACAAAATGATCAAAGATACAAAAACAGCAAGAATTTTAGGGACAAATGTGAGTGACAACTCCTGTATTGACGTTAAAGCTTGAAATATTGCTACTGCTAACCCTACCACTAAACCAATAAGCATCACTGGTGATGCTACGGTCAGCATAACCAAAACCGACTCTCTTGCAAATTGAAGGAACTGTATTTCGTCCATGCACCAAAAACCATATAGCTGTGCTATTAAATTGGCATTCGAAGAATTTCCTGATAGGCGGTAAGCACTCTATCTCTTACCGCAACGACAGTCTGCAGAGTAGTTTGAGCATTGTTGAGCGCCATAACTACATCAGTCAAATCGGCTTTGCCTGCAACTGCATCAACGGTCGCTTTTTCTGCAGCACGACTACTCTTCACCATCTGCTTGGTTGCCGAACCAACCATATCTGCAAAGGTACCAGCTTTCGGGGACTCAGGTGCTGAAATGCCTGAACCTCTGAGGTTCTGAGCTCGTTTAAAAGCATTAATTGCATCTGTCGGATTAATTGCCATCTTGATTCCTTTTCAGAACTTTACACAGGCGCAACTGGAACAGTTAGCGCAATAGATCTATGGTTCGTTGAATCATGCGTTTGGACGAGTCAATCATACTTAAATTCGCTTGATAAGAACGCTGCGCCTCACGCATATCAACCATCTCTATTAGCGTGTTCACATTGGGCATCTTAATGTAACCATCCTTGTCGGCAGCTGGATGATTTGGGTCAAATTGAAGCCTGAATGGACTTTTATCTTTAAATGGGCCTCTCATCTTAACTAAATCTGCCTCGAGAGTGCGATCAAAAACATTTTTAAAAGTTACAACCCGACGGCGATATGGTTCATCGCCCACCTTCTCTGGGCCCGAATTGGCATTCGCTAAATTCTCCGATATAGTACGTAATCGGGCACCCTGTGCGCGCATGCCAGACGCCGATATAAACATTGAGGTTTTAAGATCGGAAGGCATTAAAATTCTCCTTGAAACGTAACAATTATCGGCCCGCACCACGGCCAAGCGCGATGCGGAACAACGACATATGCTTACGATATAGGCTTGTAACAAGCTGGTGATCGCCCGCATTTTGGGTAGATTTCAACATCTGCTCTTCAAGCACAACACTATTACCAGATGGGTTTATCTCGTAGTCTGCGTTTTCACGATTGATGCGAAAGGACTGGTCAATACCAGAGCCTTTTATATGTCCTTCGTGTGTTCTAGTTAACGCGCTACTAAATACTTTGTTGGCAGGTAACTTTCTAAAATCAATCTGCTTTAAATCTTGAGCTCGATAATTAGGCGTATCAGCATTTGCGATATTCTCTGCTATCACCCTCTGCCGCTGGTTCAACCAACCCAACTTTTGTTTCATCATACGAAAAACAGGAAAATCACCTAAATCCATTTCTGCCTCTTTTTGCTCAATACCGCCAAACATACACCAGTACGGATTTAATGAACTGCACGACCCGTGCCAGACCCAAACGTACAATTTGACACACTGCCTTGTAACAAAAATACTGTAGTCAAAAAAGACTACGCAGTGTTTGTACCCGTCTTCGCAATCATTATAGTGATTTTTTAAGTAAAAGGTCAAAGTAATTATTTGGTTTTATTTAATTTGTTTTTAATAATATCAAACGATCTACGCTGACNTCACATTATTTTTTTCCGCATATTTACCTAAAAANGTATACAGNGTTTTTACGATTCTATGTTTTTGAGGAACTTCTCCTCGTTCGCAGCAATGTGTAGTTTATTTTACAGATGCAAATGCCCTATCGGCTACATNAGTAAGCAAACGAAATAATAATAAGTNNATGATTTTATTTGTTTATTTTGATTTCAGTANTAAGTTCAAATTNTACCCAAATATNCNAGTTTTTTTGATGTAAGAGAGAAACTCTTTGTGAAGACCGCGAGCACAGGGTAGGTTGTTAANACNNTACACTTGGCCATCGCAGGCAAAACCGAGGNATATTTTGCGTCACAAACCATCCGAGAGAAGCAAGTCTANTATCAGACCGGTAAAAAAACGCTCCGGTGTAACAAAGACTTTAAATAGGGCAAAATCTGCCGCCGATGAGAANGTAGCAGTTGCTCTCTCATACGATCCAAGCGATGAGTACAGTGCTCCAGAAGTTGTAGCGACNGGTCGTGGACACATNGCAGAGCAACTTCTTAAACTAGCTCTCGAATACGGAGTTAAAATACACGAAGACGCCGATTTAGCAGAAATACTTCATGCACTTGATATAGGCGACGAAATACCCGTCGAAGCTTTCGTCGCTGTGGCTGAAATATTACGCTACATTTACGATAATGAGGGCGTCCAACCACCGGAGATTGCCGCCAATGCCCAGTAAATCAGATCTTCTAAATGATATAAACGCCATGGCTACGGAAGTAGGCACAGCAATGGAAAAACTTCAAACTAATGAGATGGTAACTCTCGATGAGATCGAACCAAGGATCCGTGAAGTTATGGAGGCTGTTGCTGACTTGCCGCCTGATGACGCAGTAGAGATGCGACCCGCGCTTGTNTCACTCNTNGAAAAAATGGAAACTTTTTCAAGTTCATTACAAGAAAAAATAGATCAGCTGAGAATCATAGAAGCAGATACATCTCAAAATCTGCCNACTCAAGATACGGATNCCACCGACATCACAGAAGACAAAAAAAATCTAGATGANGATATAAAGGCGAAAGATTGAAAGCAAAACACACTGCACATGAATTGGTTTCAGCTTTATCTCGAGAACAGCCTAAATGATAGAATTAGACTACTCCCGGTTCGTTTTGGCACTNATGNTTGTCGTGGGGCTTATCGGCCTNTTCGCTTTCGTGCTCCGTAGAATCGGATTCGGCANTATAAGANCGAGTTCGAGTTCCGGACAGCAACGGCGCNTGAAAATACAAGAAGTAGCATCNATNGACGCGCGTCGGAAGTTAGTTTTAGTCCGCAGAGACGACACTGAACACCTCGTTTTGCTNGGCCTATCACAGGATTTGCTAATCGAAAGTGGTATTCCCGTTTCTGACAGCGACGAAACTTTTACAAANGGCATAAAGAAAGATAGCTCATTNAAACGGGTAATAACAGATGTGCTGAGTAAANCAAAATGACTATGCACTTACGCTTANCCCTTGATGGCCAGTTNGTTAGCAAAAGCTTTGTACTTATNGTAATCATGGGTGTGCTGATCCTATCCTGTAAGACGTCATTTGCACAAAACGTCACAATGGATTTTGGGCAAGGCGGTGCGGCCGCAGGTCGGATCGTGCAACTCGTAGCTCTATTAACAGTGATTACGCTGGCACCTTCCATATTGGTGATGGTTACATCTTTTGTTCGTATTGTTGTAGTGCTGTCACTTCTACGTACGGCTCTTGGTACCCAGGGAACACCGCCCAATACGGTCATCATCAGCCTCGCACTATTTATGACCTTTTTCATAATGCAACCCACACTTGAGAAAGTTTACGATGATGGAATATCACCCCTTATTTCCGAAAGTATTACTGAAGAGCAAGCCTTCGAACGATCTGTAGCACCGCTGCATGCATTTATGATTAGACACGTCCGCGACAAAGATTTGACACTTTTTCTAGAAATGGCAAACGTGCCAAAAGTAGAGGAAGTAGAGAATACGCCACTACGAGCTCTTATTCCGGCTTATATGATATCAGAATTACGGCGTGCCTTCGAAATTGGCTTTCTAGTATTCGTTCCCTTCTTGATCATAGATATGGTTGTAGCCTCAGTACTCATGTCCATGGGCATGATGATGCTGCCTCCGGTAATGATCTCCTTACCTTTTAAACTGATATTCTTTGTACTTGTTGACGGCTGGTACTTGATCACAGGAAGCCTAGTAAAAAGCTTTAATATTGGCGCGCCTATTAGTTAGCCGTGGCATACCAAGTTTATTTTTCTTGTGAGGTATTTCATTTTTTCCCACTTTAAACCCAAGGGTAGTATTTAAATTTCGACTATCCGTATTCTGACTATTTACTTGATACATCCTCAATCATTTCTCTTTCGACTCACTTTTTAAAAGTCGCTTTCGGTAATTGTTTAAAAATGCTTCAAAGTTATCGATTTCAGTTATTTTTTTTGATATGCCTTCCATGTCACCCGTCACTGTCTGACGTGGNCTGGCTATGTACGAAAAAGAGTCACCCAANGGACTATTTTTCATTGCCGGGCCGTATAGCTCNCGCGCCAGTTTAAGCCCTTGTTCNTCTTCATCAAGACGCATCGCTACGGCCCAATTAAGGACCCTCTGCGCACCTTTAAGGTCGTATCGATCTTTCGTTANAGGCTCACCCGCNAACCGCTGCAACACCTTACCTGCCTCGCGATAATTCTTGCCTCTCCAATAAATATCTGCACGNAACTGATCAGCAGCAATACTCACATCGCCAGCCAGAAGTGCTATTGCCTCGTCATCTTTGCCGAGCTCGAACATGGCTTTAGCACGGATCCGTCGCCTATCATCTTGGTTATTTTGCGATAACCCGGGACTAAAAGTTGACCTGAGCGTCTGAAGAGCCTCACGTGGCTTCTGATTTATCAGATGNACGAGCGCTAATTTAGTGCCTGCTTGTGNCTTCTTGACACCTTTGAGCCTAAAGCGGATGTGATGTCTNAGCAAATCTGTNGCACGATCTAAAAGATCTACATCAACCAACCTGTCGGCAAGACGTCCAATCATAAAATCTCCNTCCGGCCCGGCGGGCGTAAGCTCCCGATATTCGTCAAAAATAGCCAATGACGTGAGTGGTTGTAACTTATCCGCNTCCCCGTCTAAAAAAAGTTTCCTAAAAGTTTTTGTCATCCGNTTGGCTATATCAACAGTNCGTTTATTTTTAGGGAAATTNCTCATCGCAACACGCAAGCGNAGTAAACCCTTACTATATTCGCCTTTATCAAGNTAATGATTTCCNAGTGTCTCTAAGACNTTTAATTCAAGCTCGTCACCACGCCAACGATAGCGAAGCCGCTCTAGACGCTCTATGGCCTGATCTNTTGTCACTATTTCTTGTTTTATCCCCAAATTGATTAAAGCCAATTCGCTTCGCGCTCCGCTAAACGGATCCCCNCTGTCCTTAGACTGCTGCCAAAATGCNTCTGCGCTATCTAAGTCGCCGTTTGCCCTTGCAAGAAGTCCCAAACTATGTGTNAGCCGTGCCCGATGATCACGACGCATATTCTTNTCATTCGGTTTGATAAGGTCNACCCAATCTTTTGCTGACTCTGAATTAAATGAGCGAAGCGCCGCCTCAATTCGCTCCAGACCAATTATGGTTTTCAATGGCTCGGGATAAGTTCTGAGCACCGTATCACTATTGCGAAAATCAGACGATGCCTGTTTCCACTCGCCACGTCTTGCATTTAAAAAGCCACGCCAGAGTTTGGCTTCACGGAATTTGCGTAAACGCGGATCATCAAGATCCTTTCNTGCNAGAACTAAACGATTAGAGAGCACCCGAGATGCACCCCGCAATGCGATAAATTCTGTTCGCATCTTCATTTTTGGATTAACTCGCTCTANAACGCGAAGAATTCCCAAAGCTTCAGGTCCAAGGCCTCGAGCAAAATAGAAGCGTGCAAGATTCAGTCGAGCCTGCTCTCGCTGCGCCTCAGGCACTTCAACTACACTCAGTAAAGCTGCCTGCCGTTCAGGTATAAAATCAGCCTNTCCGCCGTTTATCCAAACCTGCGGCTCAAATAGTCTCTCTCCAAGCAATGGATCATTCCGGATTTTATTTTCCTCAGGGGAAATGGCTGATACAAATAAACCTCCATCAGTAGCCACAAGCATGCCCCTGCCACCCGAATTTTCCAGGCTTAATTGGTCCGACAGAGGAATNAGTGCTACTCCTTGGCTTGATGCCAACACCTGAAATTCAGGATAGATGTGCTTTTCCCCTATACCCCTTCCAGGCGCCGCCATGGGCGCAACTTTTATCGAATCACCGATATCAGGATCCTTNATTGTAACTACGCTGTCAGCTGNAACACCAGCAAAAAGGAGCTGAGCCCCCCCTCCTTCATCAGCTGTAAAATCAATNGGTATCGGAATGTCGGGGGTGATGGGCCAANTACCAAAATTAACCTCCCAATTGGTNCCGATTTGGCTCACTTTAGGGTTTATTCCCGCCTTGGTTTTNAGGCGCANCACCGTGGCTTCATTTGCAGGAAGCTGTACAATATCACTTACCAGCGTTTGGCCAGCCGACCTGAGTGANTCCAACTTGAGCGGCTTTGCGCGGTCGAAAACCACCCAAATAAAATCCCCTCGCCGGAACACTGCTGCACCGACAGATTCTGGCCAACCAAAGACAAAGCTGACAGATTTTGATAAAGGTTCATTGTCGACACTATTCGCTTTGCTATTGGATTTTGCCGACGATCTTGGAGATCCGTCGGCCTTATTCTGCGCAAAGAGTTTAGATGGTGTTGTTTGGGCTGCTTTGTCGTCTACCTTCGGATTCACCGAAGTTGATGATTTGGAAACCGCTCTAACCACTGGAGCCGGTAATAATTTTGGTAATATTTCAACCTTTGGCGTTGGAGCCGCCCGCGGCCTTACATCAGGCACTACTTCAGATTTTATCTCGCCATTTGCACCTGGCAAGAGCAATGAAGAAGCTTTGTCATTAGCTGCGGCGGCTATGGTAGAGTTTTGAATAATCTTGCTTTTATTTGCAGTATTCTCTCGCCGTTCTTTAGCCTCGGCGAGTGACTTTAAACCGGCAACCTTTTTGATGCTTTTTCTATCAACTGGTTTAGGCTTTGATAACGCCAACCCTTTGGAATTATCTGACCTTTTCTGTGTGGACTCCTCAGAGATATTTGCCGATTCTGTGATTTTTGTTTCCGAGGGTACAGTTGAAACTTTTGCTTTCTTACGTGGCGCAACGCGACTAATTTTTGATGGGATAATCCGCTTAGCATTCTTTTTTGCTGGAGGTTTGGGATCATAGATATCCAATACAATACGATTACCAGCACGAAAACTGCGTGAAGCTCGGTTTGGGGTTTTTTCAACAGAGAATTCTAATCGCCCAGCGAGATTTAAAGCGGCGGGATTGGTTATGCCTGATGGCAAACGTTTTTTTAGCTTAGGTAGATCAAGGTTAGCCTCTTGATCAAAACTAAGCGAAACCTTTGTGGGCGAACTACGAACACTATAGTCAATTCTGCGTTTCCAATCGAACACCAAGCGTGTAAACCCCTTGTTACTGCCTACCCTAACGTTGATGCTAGTTCGCGCCTCGGCTTTAGGAAGAGCCAGTCTCTTCGCCTCTATTTCATTAACCCCTAAACGTCTCAGGTCTAGAATAATTGAATTACCCCGGGGGTATGTTCGAAGCTGAAAGTTACCTTTCAAACTGAACGTCGCCATCCGCCGTTGGCCGGAGACTGTACCTTCGACAAGATAGTCTTTGAGCGTTATTAGCAACTTTTTTAGATCAGAACTGAACTGACGTTCAAAACTAACGATTAGTTTGCTGCCGTTTATCACCGCCTGATATTTTACCGGACGCGGCCAATCGAAAACAATTCTTCCGAAACTTTCGCGCGCCCACCCTTGAACTGCTACTTTTTCCTGGGCTGACAACGGAGTGATCAAAGTTGTTCCGTAGATAGCCGCTGCATATGCCACAACCCTAAAAATGAGTGTGAGCCTCATCTGAAATCACCTTTTTCGGGATGAATTATTATATCAACACGTCTCGCCAATTTATCTCGCCAACTAGAGGCGTAGCGTTTGCTAAGCAACTGAGACTGCGACGCACCATGCCCTAAAACTACAAGCCTCTTGTCATACCCACTTTTTTCAAGTTCATTTGAAACTGCCAATGCTCGAGCCAATGACAGCTTCCAATCAGACGCTAAAATCTCATTGTGATCTTCATTCGGTGCACTGTGCCCCTCAATATCAATTCGATTTCCAAGTGTCGAAATCACACCGCCTAGTTTGAATAGTATTTTCTTAGCTTGGTTGGATAAATTTGCTTCACCAGCACTAAAAAGAGCTTCGTCGGGTAAAGACACAATTAAGGAATTCTGCAACTGGTAAACACCTGTTCTTTTTAATATTGGATCTGCCTTGAATGTCTCCTCTAATACTTCACTGAGATAGCCGAGCGGTAATGCAGGTGCACGCTCTCTAAAAGATGGTGCAGCTTTCTTGCCTGGAATTGGCTCCTCCCTCTCAAGGCCGGATTTGGATAAAGCCAGCCCGGGAACAAATTCTTGCCATTTCTCTGATTGCGGTGTTGACATGGAAAACAGCAGGACAAAAAAAGTTGTCAATATTGCGGTGAGGTCTCCGAAACTTAGGAGCCATGAAGGAGCCGCTCCTTTTTCTGTTTTGCTTCGAACCTCGAAGTTGTTGGAGTTGACCATCTACTGCACCAGTCTTTGTGAATTGTATTTCAGCTGACCGATGTCATTTATTCCAAATTTTACCAGCACCGAATTTTCTTTGCCTTCATACAATCCTACCGAAACTCTGGATGCCGGAGCACCAAAATCTATAATTTTCTGGGCGAGCACTTCCGCACGCTTGATAGCTAACTCTGTGTCATGCTGCGTTCGTCTGCCAGGTTCGTTTTCACAGCTAAAAATGAGTTGAATATAGCTCACAAACCCTGGCGTCTCAGCACTCAACGCATTTGCCGTCCGATTAAGCAAGTCGTGACGGTCACTTCTCAATTGTGCCTCGCCGCCAAGAAAAAGTTCATTTGCCGATAAAATAATCTGTACATTGTTTGGCATATGCGAGGTTATGAGATTTTCTCTTTCGACAAAACTAACCCACAAATACTTAATTTTTGACAGAAATGCTTCCGGTGAGACCATTTTCCCAAAGACGGGCAAAATAAACCGATCAGGACCATCAGAAAAACTTTGTGTTTGAAAGGTCTCTGCGAGCGAAATCAACACACCCCTGACTTTANTCGCTTCGAATNTTGCGGTGGCATTCAGAAGTATGAAAAAAGCGAGTAGCAACAGAAAAAGGCATATCAACAAGTANGGGGCCTTNTTTTTTGATAGAGGTAATTTCTGTTCATAATCTCGATTCATCNGAAAANCATNNNTCCGTTANGCAAAAAACAGTCNGACATAAAGTTAAAAATTACCTACTAACGTTGTTAATTTAGATTTCAATTNTGCCACANTGAAGGGTGTTTGAATGTAGGTGAAAAATCTAGCAACCGACGGATCAGTTATTTCAGATTTTTTGCCTCGGCCAGTCACCAGAAAACAGGGAGTATCTTTCAATTTACGATCCGAACAAATTTTACCTATCACATCCAGTCCTCCCATATGAACCATGTTATCATCTGCTATAACCAAGCCGTATTTCTTGCGATGCAGCATTTCCATAGCTATTTTTCCTCCAGGGGATTGATCGANATNCTTAAGCCCCAGTTGCTTAAGTAAGTTACGGANAATCTGGCGCATTTCCAAATGATCATCGATAATTAAGACGGACATATTCAAATCAACATTCAACTTCGCCGCGCCTCCTGAAGCCTAAAAACTTCTACCTCAAGCAGCCTTGAACCCCAACCTACGATACCTCGAGCGCAAATTTCGACAAACTCTCTATTTATTTTGGCAAGGAAAATGGTTTCTTTTGCTCAGCTAGCTCACGTGTAACAACACGGGCTTTTTTCACTTCCATAGCAGAAATGATCATTGCCACCTTCCGAACACTCATTTTAGCAACAACTCCCATTAAAACAGTCATATCAAGTTCATTGAAAATTCGCGCAGCATCTTTTGGTTTCATACTTTCATAAATTTTTACCAAATTTTGCAACCGAGCTTTTTCTTTCTCATCGGCCGCACCCAACAATGATTTAATATCCTGACGTATCTTTTTTAATTCGCCCTGCTTGGTAACTAATTTCAATTCTGCAGCTTGCAACAAACCCTCTCGACGCGTTATTTGCCGCTCCCGACGATCTAATGCCTTGCGACGCTGAGACAGTTCCTGAAGAATCAAAATTTCGGAACGACTGAACTCTAAGGGATCGATATTTTCTTCCTGACCTTTATCGCCAGGCTGAGTTGAAACAGGCGACCCCCTCTTTTTGTTCGCCTTTTCCTCGTCGGATTTCTTTACCTGTGGGTCAAGCTGCGGCGTCTCTTGCGCTCGCGCTGTTTGCACTTCAATACCCCCCTCAATATTACCGAACTCAACCCAAATGGAGCCCGCCTTTAAAGTCAGAATTAAACTGGCAACGAAAATAAATACCGGCAACAAACGAACACGGCTAAGCATTTTTACCTCATGCCTTCTAGAGCTTTAAGAAGGTCCGATTTTTTTTCTTGGCGCTTGCTCTCGGAGTCGATACCGTCATCCTGTTTTAGGCTTAGATCCGAAATACTCTCGTCATCTGCGGCAGCAGCCACAGGTTTATCTTGTAATCTACCATAACTCTTTGNTTGAGATCGCCGACCAGTATTAATTGCGGCCTCTAATCTGTCAGCCATTTCATTGGCCCGCTCTACCATAAATGATAGCTCATCACGCAACGTAACTGCATTCACTACTTTTTCTTCCAGCACCTCCACCGTTTCACTAGCCTTACTTTTGAGCCTTAAGATACTATCTTCAGCGCGCTCCGTGGATGTAGCAAATGTCGCCAGTAATTTTTCCAACTCAAACTTATCGTTTCTTAGATCACTAAGCTTCTCGTTAAGGCGCCAAGCATAATAAATCATCATTGCCAACATACCGACGAGCAGTAACTCAAATAAGATGGAAATTTCCGGAAACATTGATTACGTCTCCATATCAGTTTCAACACGAACCGCGATATTGCCATCTCTTTGTCCCATCGAAGCATGAAACATAAGCAATTCACCACAATGGAGGGAAATCAGAGACTCTGGTGTCGCTTGCAATTGAAGTCGTGAACCCACGCGCCAGTTTACGACTTCGTTGAGTGTAACAGTTACCTCATCGAGAACCGCTTGCAATCCAACCTCGGTATGCCAGACTTCAGTTGCCAGATGGTTTTCCCAAATGGGATCACGACCAAACTTTTCACCCATAAACATTTGCAGCAAAAGCTCGCGCACTGGCTCTATCGTCGCATACGGCAGTAATAGCTCGAGATGCCCCCCACGGTCCTCCATATCAATGCGAAGTTTTGTTACAATTGCCGCATCGGTAGGCCTCGCAATCGTAGCAAACCGAGGATTTGTCTCAAGTCTGTCNAATTGAAAAGCAATTGAGCTGAGCGGATCAAAAGCCGCTGATAAATCAGAAAGGACGACCGCAAGCATGCGCTCCACTAGATTACGCTCGATAGTGGTGTAGGGNCGCCCCTCGATCCGCATAGCTGCGGTACCCCGACGCCCNCCCANTAGCACATCAACAATTGAGTAAATTAGCGTACTATCAACCGTNATGAGACCAAAATTATCCCACTCCTCNGCTTTAAAAACACCAAGCATAGCGGGNAGAGGNANTGAGTTGAGATACTCNCCAAAGCGGATCGATGTGATGCTATCGAGGCTCACCTCCACATTATCCGAGGTGAAATTGCGCAAACTTGTGGACATCATTCGCACTAAACGGTCAAAGACCACNTCAAGCATGGGGAGCCGCTCATACGANACCATCCCACTATCGATGATGGCCTTNATCCCCGTTTTTTGAATNGCGCTGTCGCTGCCCTCATTNATTCCTAGGAGNCTATCTATTTCATCTTGATTAAGAACTCGCGACGCAGCATCAGGGCCATCGCTATTAACGCCTAGCTCTTCTTTTTCTTCGCCGCCTTCTTCTTGCGCCGAAGNGTCTATTTCTTGCTCGTCTTCCGTCTCTAGATTTTCGTCTTCATCAGCCATGCNATCGACCCTTCAGTTTTCCGGCCTTTCCNTAACAGTAACAGCCAAAGCTCATCNNCCAANCTTAGGCATGTAGAAAGCANACCGTCACTGAACTAGCATTTCCTTNAATAAAACATCCTTAATTTTTACNGGGTGTGCAGCAGCATTCACCCGTGCAAGCAGCTCCTCCTTAACCCTGTATAACCCATGTGAGCCTTGCAATTCCTCGATCCGAAGTTCGCGCAAAAACACCTGAAAGTTATCTACGATACGTGGCATAACCTGCTCTATTCGCGTTTGATCGCTAGCCTTTTGCAACTCCAAGTTAATTCGCATTTTAAGGAAACTTTGTTTGCGTCCTGGACCNGCACTAAGTGTCACGACCATTTCGTCTAGTTCCAAATAACTTCCGGGCTCATCCGCNTCNGCAGGATCAGTCGCAATTTCTGTCTCCTCAGCCTCCTCGCTTGAAGCAGAACTAAACATACCAGAAAAATATGCGCCGGCTCCACCACCTATTAACAGCACCAAAGGAACTACCACAAACAGAATGATTTTTTTTCCGCCTTTTTTGCCTTCCGCGCCATCAGCTAAATCGTCATCTTCGGCCATTTACGTTTTCCTTAACGATTCTGCGGGTACTTATGTTCAATATTTACAAATAAAATCAATAATTACAAATAAATTTTTAAAAAAAACATAATTAACGCAGTCAAATATAATAATAGCGAATGATTATAACAGTTAAAAACAAGTCAATATAAGTGAAAAACAAATTCAACAAATTAAATATTTTTGTATAATTTTACAACTTCATCTCCAAATCATTCAACCGACCACAGATACTTTTTCATGTCGCAAAAGCCACTGGCACGGCAGAAAATACCCGGCAAAGCCTGCCAGACCGTAACTAATTGAACAATATAGTGACAGATATTCAGTCCCAAAGTATTGAAAAAAAACATTAAAAATTATGGCATAGGGCATGCACCACCTGTACCGCGATTAGTAAATGAGTAATTACGGGTCAGTAAACGCACTATGGAAAATTCCATCTACATCGCGCTTTCCAGTCAAATGGTCTTGCGGCGCCAATTATCCATGGTGGCAAATAATTTGGCCAACGTTAACACGCCTTCATTTAAAGGTGAGGAAATGTTGTTTTCCGAGTTTTTAGCAGACGCAAAAAATACAAAACTTGGCTCAAATGACTCAAAATACCATTTTGTCAAAGCAATCGGTAACATGCGCGATCTTGCCGAGGGGCCAATGAACCGAACAGGTAACGAGCTCGACGTTGCTATTGATGGTGAGGGCTATTTCGTCGTCAATACGGAAGAAGGCAAACGATACACTCGCCATGGTCGATTCCAGCTTAATCAAAATAATGAACTGATAACAGCGGCGGGCCACGTTGTGCAATCTGAGAATGGCGGCCCTATCACAATACCAGTTGAAGCGGTGAACATATCCATTTCAACAGATGGCACCGTAGCGAATGGTGACCAAAATATTGGTAAGATAGCATTAGTAACTTTTGAGGATCAGCAAAAACTCGAAAGAGGCCAAAACAACTTATANCAAACGGATCAGATTGAGAAACCACCGGAACGAACAAATATTGTTCAAGGAATGCTTGAGCAATCGAATGTAAATTCAATTATCGAATTAACGCAGATGATCGAAATACATCGCAAGCACGACAGCGTCAAACGGGTTATTGATGACGAACATAGGCGTATTGAAAGAATGATTAATCGTCTAGGGCAATCAAGNGGCCAATCTTAATAAAAGNATAATNAACAGTGATCTCTAAAGGAAAATAACGATGCGTTCACTTAATATCGGCGCTACCGGCATGTTAGCTCAACANCTCAATGTTGAGGTAATTTCCCACAATATCGCTAACATGAATACTACCGCCTACACACGCCGTAGAGTGGAATTTCAAGATCTCCTATACCAAAACTTGCGGCGTGTCGGTTCCACATCATCCGATACAGGGACGATTGTACCCGCGGGTGTCCAGGTTGGACTAGGCGTTAAGACTGCAGCTGTCTACCGTATTACTGAGCAAGGAAATTTGACCCTTACCGAAAATTCCCTAGATGTAGCAATTAACGGAGAAGGTTATTTCCAAGTAACATTGCCGAGTGGAGAAACCGCCTATACCCGATCAGGCGCATTTCAGTTGAGTGAAGACGGAGAGATTGTAACCGTAGATGGCTTTACCATCCAGCCCGGCATCACGGTCCCTAGCGATGCCGTAGATGTCACTATCAATTCGAGTGGGCAAGTAGAAGTAAAACTCGACGGCACCGTAACACCAACCGTAGCCGGACAATTAGAACTTGCAGTCTTTGCAAATGAGGCGGGGCTNCTTGCAATTGGCGATAATTTATTTCTGGAAACCCCAGCTTCCGGCACAGCTACTACAGGCAATCCTGCTGCAACCGGATTTGGGAGTTTGCAACAGGGATTTCTTGAGACCTCAAATGTGAATGTGGTTGAAGAGATTACCAATCTCATTACCGCACAGCGAGCTTATGAAATGAATTCAAAAGTTATTGAGACTTCGGACCAAATGATGGCGACTATAAGTAACATCAGGTAAATGCAAATGAAAATGATGACGATGTTTCTGATAAAATGCTTCCACCGATCAGTTCTTACATTACTGGTTCCCGGCATAGTGCTTATAATTTCATTGCCAGCTTCGGCGGTCTCGCTTCATCGGCACATTATGTTGGAGGGAAAAAATCTTACACTCGGAGATGTTTTTGACGGGGCAGGCAAATATGCTGACAGAATAATTGCCCGCGCTCCGGCACCCGGGAAGCGTGCCACTTTGACACCCGAATGGTTGGCATATGTTGCACGCTCCTACAATTTACAGTGGGCGCCGTCTTCAGCCCAAGACATTGCTGTAGTGCAAAGAACAAGTCATGTTATCGGAAAAGANGAGATTGGAGTAAAAATACTTGCCGCACTTAGGCCCNAATTACCCCGCTCCGAGCTCTACACCGTAAATTTTGACAAACGGGGAATAGAAGCGCATCTCCCAACTGACATACCACCNTCGCTCAACATCGAACGCATTACGCGNGATAAAATTAGCAACCGTTTTTTNGCAATTCTCACAGCAGATAGAGGCCGTCACCGCCATACNGTATCTGGCACATTACTGCGCATGATCGAAATTCCTGTGGTAACCCGTCGAATACGTAAAGGCGAAATAGTCGATCATGATGATATTCAANTCATAACGGTAAGCGCTAAACAAATCGGTCCAAATGTCTTAGTGGANCAAAATGAGCTNATTGGNAAAGCACCGCGTCGAACNCTATTAGAAAATCGNCCAATACGCGCCAGAGATGTGCGTCAACCACTGCTGGTNAAACGCGGCGGGCTNGTCTCAATGATCTANCAAACCAAGTTCATGCGCATCTCAGCGCGCGGTAAAGCTAAGCAAAATGGCTCGCGAGGCGAAGCTGTGCGAGTAGAAAATATAGGAAGCAAGAAAGTCGTTGAGGGAGTGATCACGGGCCCTGGCGAAATCACGGTAACTTTTGACCATCCGGTTACCAGAAAATAGGAGCTGTGTCTGATGCCACAGATTGTAAAACCTTTTTTTAACAAACGCCTTGCCACAGTGCTGCTTGCTGGCACAATGCTGGCTAGTTGCAACTCACTTGATAGACTGGCAAACGTTGGAGCAGAACCTTCGATGACAAACATTCAGAACCCTACACACCAAAATGGGTATAAACCAGTCAGCATGCCAATGCCAAAACCAGTAGTCGCAAATCAAGAAATAAATTCTCTTTGGCGACCAGGTTCCAAAGCCTTTTTCAAAGATCTGCGCGCGAGCGAGATAGGCGATATCGTTACTGTTATCGTTAATATAAGCGATAAAGCAGACATCGATAATGAAACAGATCGCACCCGAACCAACACAGAGGATGCAGCAGCCGGTTCCGCACTTGGTTACGAGACTCAGCTCAACCAGATTTTGCCTGAAGCAATCGCCCCAACAAGTTTACTTGATTTAGACAGCTCTAATCGTTCAAATGGTAAAGGTACCATTGACCGCTCTGAAATTGTTCAAGTGCAGGTCGCTGCTGTTGTAACTCAAGTGCTTCCTAATGGTAACTTGGTTATTCACGGCCGACAAGAGACTCGTGTCAATTTCGAAAATCGTGAACTCCAAATCGCTGGCGTAATAAGACCTCAGGATATAGATAACTCAAACCAAGTTGCATTTGAAAAGATTGCTGAGGCTCGACTTGCTTACGGTGGACGCGGCCACATTACTGATGTGCAACAAGCAAGATACGGCCAGCAAATTGTCGATATAATATTCCCATTCTAATGACATTGTTAGATCCAAATACAGAGACCTAAAGTCATCCTATCAAAGTAAAATGCGTCGATCCTTAGCTCTCTTTTCCCCTCCCAAGCAAGGTCTGCGCATTAGTCGAGGCCGGCATCTAAAAGATGCTGGCCTCGTTGTTAGTGAGGTGGCGCCATCATTCTATAACACTCACCCTTTTTACGATTATCAAATATTATTCTGTGGTTGTTTCGGCATTGCACCTTGCCAAGCATGAATCCATTAATCATGAGGGGATTGTTTCTGGTGCGTCAACGACGAAATTTTGCAATTTCTACTCTAGCCCTGAGCTCAATTTCATCTAACACCTGGTTCAACTCAGGATCTTCCACTTCGCCGCGACCTTCCCTCAACATCTGAGTTATAGCCTCAAGGTCATTTGGGGGAATCACCCCACCAATAAGACCTATCCGCAGCTCCTCAAGCTTATCAAGAATGCTTTCGCCCCACCGCTGTCCCTTGCGAGACCGCCCATCAACGGCATCGTCCACCTCTTGTATGGCTAGAAGCGCATCCACCGCCTGAGCTGGAGCCGCCCCACTAACACCTCCAACCCTTCCGCCTACTTGATCAAGGGCCTCACTAAATTTAGCATCGCCAGACTTACCTGTTTTCCCAGTACGTTTCACTGGCGTAGAAGGTCGGACTGATCCTGTTCTTTCTATTTTCATATGAATAGCATAGCCCTTTTTTAAGAAATACAAAACGCCTTAACTTTTTAATTTTAAGTCTCAGATGTTTTAAGCCGCGAAGGGCAATCTTTGCCGGCCAATCGGCAGCCCTTGCCCCAAAACGTCTAGCACAAAAGCGAGAGAAACTCTCTGGGGTTTTTTATATAATAAATTCAGTTATTTACAAATCTACAAAACTGGCACGAGCTTCGCTTCTACACGGTGTGGGTAAACATGCCCGAAGAAAGGCTAATGAAATGCGGTATGTGGCAAAACAGAATGTTGCCGTCAATTTTTTGCTGGTTTGGCAAATTTTGCATCGCAAAGTGATAACTGCACTTTTGGGCGTTATAATTATAGTCGGATTCACCTTAAGTGTCGCTGCCCAATCACGTATTAAGGATATCGTAGACTTTGAGGGTGTCCGAGAAAATCAGCTAGTCGGTTATGGCTTGGTCGTAGGATTGAATGGTACAGGCGACAGCCTTGGTAGCGCAATATTCACTAAAGAGAGTCTTATCGGCATGCTTGAACGTCTGGGCATTAATGCACGCGATACAAGCCTAGATACAAAAAATGTCGCAGCTGTAATGGTCACAGCAAAGCTACCGCCATTTTCTCGTCAGGGCACTACCATAGATATTACAGTCTCATCGTTAGGTTCTGCATCGAATCTATTGGGGGGCACGTTGTTAGTGACACCACTGCTTGCAGCNGACGGAGANGTATATGCTGTGGGCCANGGAAATTTNCAAGTCGGCGGGTTCGCGGCNGCTGGCAATGCTGACCAGGTGGTTAAAGGCGTACCAACNAGCGCTCGTATTCCGAACGGNGCAATNATTGAACGAGAAATACCNTTTCAACTTGCAACCTTNAAAAAAGTACGCCTGTCACTCCGCAACCCTGACTTTACAACAGCTCGGCGCGTCGCACGCGCAGTCAATGCTTTCGTTGGCCGGCCGGCGTCACGCGTAATCGATCCAGCGACGGTCCAACTTACAGTTCCAGACAATTATCAAAATCAAGTAATTGAGCTTTTGACAGATATCGAGCAGCTCCGCGTAGAACCTGACCAAATTGCTAAGATTGTAATCGACGAACAATCGGGAATAATCGTAATGGGCGAAAATGTTCGTATCTCTAGCGTTGCCATTGCACAGGGCAATTTGACCATACGCATCACTGAAACGCCGCAGGTCTCCCAGCCCGCGCCATTTTCAAATACAGGCGAAACAAAAGAGGTAAACCGCACAAAAATAGAGGTTGAAGAGGGCAAAAGTAAACTTACCGTTCTTGGAAATAGCGTGACCCTTCAAGAATTAGTGAATGGCATAAATGCGTTAGGCATAGGGCCACGAGACATGATCAGTATTTTACAAGCGATCAAAGCTGCCGGCGCAATGCAAGCAGAAATTGAGGTGCTGTAATGGATATATCATCAAGCCTTACCAAGGCTCAATTCAGTAACGTGCAAAAACCGAATGAAATCACGGTTTCAAAAGTAAAAACATTTAGCGCAGCTCAAGCTCAAAAAGCCGCCGAGGATGTAGAGGCTTTTTTTCTTTCCCAGGTATTTGAAACAATGTTCGCCGGCGTAAAGACAGATGGCCCTTTTGGCGGCGGCCAAGGAGAGAAAGTATTCCGTTCCATGTTAGTCCAAGAATATGGAAAAGCCGCAGCCAAAGCAGGCGGGTTTGGATTAGCCGATGAAGTGCAGCGTGAAATCTTAAGTTTACAGGAGGCCCAGAAATGAACCCGAATGCACTTGCCAGCGAACTTATTGATGCAACAGATTCAATTATAACAATAATTGAACAAGAAAATTCTTTGCTCAAGGAAGCGCGTGTAGATGCAATAGAGCCATTAATTGAGGCTAAAAAATCACTTGTGGAAGTATATGAGCATCGATTGCATGACGCTGCCCAGAATAAAGCGTTTCTTAATGACGTCGACAGAGACCTGCGTAAAAAACTTCATGAATCTAATTTGCGGTTTCAGGATGCGGTTCGGAGTAACGTGCATGCCCTCCGCGCTGCGATGACAGTAAATCACCAAGTTGTGGAGACCATTGCCCATTCTATTGAGAACCAACAAATAGCACCTGCGGGATATTCCGCCACTGGCCAGGGCAAAAGGGCACAAGCAGACAAACAAAAAATGGCGGGTAAGATCGCGTTTACATTAAACGAAGAATTTTAAACTCATAATTGGCAGCCCACAGGGAATAAAAAAATGAGCCTAACGCTCGCAATCCAATCAGCAGTAAGTGGTCTTCAGTCAACCCAGAGAGCGCTGCAGGTCACCTCTGAAAATATCGCTAACGTAAATACCGATGGTTACTCGCGTAAAGATGTTTCGTTCTCTCAAACAACGCTTGCCGGGGTCGGGGTCGGGGTTGAAATAGCTGCAATTACACGCACTGTAGACGAATTTCTATTAAGACAGATTCGAGAAACTCAAACCATAACTAACAATTATGAAGTGCGCGATAAATTCATGTCTGAAATTCAGGCATTGTTTGGCACCCCATCGGACGATAATTCTGTCGCGACTTCCCTAGTCGGCCTAAAGAATGCTTTCGAAGCGCTAGCATTAACACCGGAAAATCAGGCTTTTCAGTTTGAAGCCATTGCCGAGGCACGTGAGCTAGCGCTCAGGATTCGTACTCTTGGAGAAAATATCCAACGTCTCCGCACTGAGGCAGATTCAGAAATTGCGCGACTTGTAAGCCTTACCGATGCCGGCATCGAGAATGTCTCTGCACTCAATGTGCAAATTCAGAGGGGAGAATTAATTGGTGAAGATACCAGTTCACTCAGAGATGGTCGTGACCGTGAGCTGGAAGCACTATCGGAAATGATCGACATTCAGGCAATAGAGAATTCAGACGGTCGAATCGATCTTTTCACAAAAGGTGGAAGAACACTTTTAACTGGCAGCATTGCGATTGCTTTGGATCATGGTGCAGCAGGAGGATTAAATGCTGTCACACAATATCTTGACCCAGACGATCCCGCTTACCCAGGTGGTATTACGGGTATTTTTCTTAACGGATCTACAGCTGCAGCGGATGATATCACCCCAGAAATAAGTGGTGGACAGCTTCAGGCACTCATTGCTTTGCGGGATAGGGTCTTACCAGATTTACAGTCTGAGTTGGACCAACTGACGAAAACCATTGTGCATGAAGTCAATAATCAACATAACACGGGTACGGCAACACCGCCTCCAACCAGCCTAACAAGCACACACAGCTTTGTGACTACCGACGACATACAAGGCACTGGTGCCGTGCGAATATCGATAATTGACCGTACAACTGGTGCGGTCGTTGAAAATCTTGATATAGCTGATCTCAGTACCATTGGCGATGCCGGATCCATGGTGGACTCAATAGATCTTATGACCAACGCATCTGCATCAATTAATTCTAATGGCAATATTGTTATCAGTTCTGATGATGCGGCAAATGGTATCGCAATCAATGTGAGCACAAGCGCATACACCACAGTCGGAGGGAATACCCGAAATTTCGCACACTACTTTGGGTTCAATGACATGTTCCAAGCGGTTACCGATAATTCCGATTATAATTCTTTTGTGTCTTCTCAACAGGCTGATAGTACTACTGCTTTAGGAATAGCTGGAACGCTTACATTTGATATCGACCAAAGTACCGCCGTAACTGTGACCTATGCCGCAGGAGACGATCTCGAGGCTATAGCGAGCAACATCGATACGACCGCCGCGATTTCAAGNGCCAATATTACTGCTTTCGTGGCTAATGATGCAAGCGGCAGGCGACTTGTNATAATGAGTGAAGACAATAGTAACTTTATTGTTACCGATAGCGGCACCCTACTATCGGGCATCGACATGGATATTGATGAACGCAGGTTTTCCAATGTATTAGAGGTTCGCTCCGAGATTGCCGACGACCCAACGCTAGTCGCGCGCGGCACACTCAGTTTAACAGCCGTAGCGACAGAGGATGGCATCGTCTCTGGAGATGGCACCGCGGCAAATAATATTGCTGGACGTTTCGATACCCAACTAGACTTCGCAACATATGGTGGAATAGCGGGCACAAGCTCAACGATATCTGGCTATGCATCACAAATGTTATCGTTGCAGGCCTCGCTTGCTGCAGAGGCAAAGAATCAATTTGAATTTAATGGCGCCTACCTTGAGTCCCTCAAGTTCCGAAGTGATGGAGAAAAGGGTGTCAACTTAGATGAAGAACTTTCTGAACTCGTTATTCTCGAACAAGCATTCAACGCTGCAGCAAGAATAGTCTCGGTTGTTGATGCGATGTTTGATGAACTCTTTAACTCCGTCACTTAGAGGCTGTTAAAATGGTTACCAGGATAGGATCCCATGCTCAAAGCCAAATAGTTCTGCAAGCCACACTTCGTACGCAAGCAAGATTATTTGATAGCCAAACTCAAGTGGCAACAGGTAAAAAGACTCAGACTTTTTCTGGACTTGCGGGTGATGCACAACGCCTTCTGAATGCTAAAGCTGATCTTGCCAAGACTGATCAATTTCTTGAAAATATAGAAATCGCTGAGCAGCGCCTTGATATGATGTTATTCTCAGTAGACCGGGTTGATGAGGTTGCTCGAGAAATGCGTTCNCTTTTTCAGAGTGCTCGTAACGGTGACACCGCAAATGTTCTCGACGTTCCCAATATGGCCGAACAGTTCCGTGACCTGGTTGTCGATCTGCTAAATGCAAAAGACAACGAACGCTTTTTATTTTCCGGAGGAAAGACCGATACAAAACCAGTCGATCTTGGCAACGGCATTTATACAGCCCCTGCTCCACCGCCATATGATGACGGCCCGGACACTGGCTATTATGAAGGGGATGACACTNTTAATTCGGTGAGNATCGATAATAGTTTTGTTGTCTCNTACGGTGTTTTAGCCAATGCTGACCCTTTNGAGAAAGTAATAAGGGCGTTNGATAATATNGCGCAAATGTCTTTNNCTGAGCCTCCTACTGCGGACGAACTCGCAGTCGTAGAAGCAGCTATCACAGAANTNAATGAGGCAATAGAGGANAATGGCGTNAATCCAACCCTTCAGAATATTGCATCGGGAATCGCGCTNGANCAAAANCTNATTNCNGAACANCGCAGCAAGCANAGAAGTGTCAAAGTTTTCCTTGAAACNAAAATTGGTGATATTGAAAACGTGAATACAGCTGANGCAGTNGCTAAACTAAANTTTGAACANGTNCAATTAGAAGCATCGTTTCAGGTNATCNCGCGCATACAACGCCTNACTTTAAACACTTTNTTTTAACTGTCTGATAAAAAGTAGACTGCTGATGTATGTGTATTTTAGATAACGCAAGAAATTATGTTTCTTGCTTTGCGTAGTGCAGAGTCTCCAATTATGGATTCGACATAAATGGCATCACGGTCCGAGGATAAGTCACCTGACGGTTTTTTTGTTGGGTCTGCAANTCAAGTGCTCGATCAAATCTTATTATGCATTGATGATGGCCAGCACGAGAGCGCAGAAAATATCCTACGCCAATTGATTAAAAATCGTCCCGGCCATGCTGAATCTTGGAACCTGCGAGGAGTGAATGCAATCAAAGGAGGTGGCATTGAATTAGCAATTGAGTGCTTCACAAAAGCATCCAATATCAACCGTAATAACCCAGTTTATGCTGCAAACCTCGGCAATGCTCTAGGGCTCGATAAAAGATGGGAGCAGGCGGCAGGGGCTTGGTCACGTGCAATATTACTNGCACCAAAGAATCCGGAGCATCAGCTAGGGCTCGCGATCTGCATGATGCATCAAGGTAAGATAACGGAGGCTTTAGAACAAGGAGACCATGCTCTGCAGATGCACCCGCCACCGGAGGTAATTTTTACGTTTGCTAAATCACTTTCGAAACACGACCAACTTAAGCCTGCAATCAATGCTTACACGGCTGGTCTTTCTCAACAACCAGAGAATACCGAAGCTAAATTCCAACTCGGTGCGTTATTTCAAAAGTTGGGTGATTTCAAAAGTGCCGCAGATTGCTTTCGCGCAATTCATTTTCGTGATCCTAATAACGTAGAGGTACTCTGCCGTCTCTCCGCAATAGCCCGTGAACTGGGGCAAACAAAAGAAGCAATTCAAGCCGGAGAGCGAACTCTTTCCCTAGACCCCGATTCCGCCGAGGCTCACAATAATCTCGGGCTCGCGCTTTGTGATTTGAGAAAATATTCAGAGGCGGTTGAGCATTTCGAGGCAGCACTTGCAACCACCAGCGCCCGCTATGAAACATTAAATAACCTTGGGGTTGCTCATCAGGCTCTCGGTAACTTGGATACAGCGGAAAATATATTGCGCCGTGCCCTGNCAATTAGCNGNTCATTACCCGCAGCTGAACGTAACCTTGGGAACGTATTGCGGCAAGCCGAAAGGTTTGNTGAGGCACTGNCATGCTATNAGCGTGCGCTCAAAAAAAGCCCATTAGATTATACAAATTATGCAAACCTTGGACTATTGCTGATTAACCTAAATCGGCCAGCCGACGCAATTACAATTTATGAGAAAGCACTATCACTCAAACCTAATCATTTGGCTATTCGTAAAAGTCTGGGCATAGCTCAATTGCAGTGCGGCAATTTACGAGAAGGCTTCCAAAATTACGAAGCGAGGCTCGCAAAAAAAGACGGATTCNCAAAAATTCCAAGATGGTTTCCTGATTGCAACGCTCNCTCTGTNCTTGTTACNGCTGAACAAGGCTTCGGTGATACGTTGCAGTTTTGCCGGTACCTNAATCGNCTTGTAGAGATGGGATTAGAAGTAACCTTCGCCTGTCAACCNACCTTGGTCCGNCTGATGAGAACTGTTAATGCTGCAATTACTGTGATCTCAAACAATGACAAAGCNCCTGAAACTGACGCNCACATTCCATTANTAAGNCTGCCATTCGCTCTTAAGAGTACTNTNAAAACGATCCCNGCAGATTGCCCTTATCTTTCGGCGGATCCGGCTCTCACTNCAAAATGGCGGAAAATTNCTNNTAAGCCAGTTAAAAGCGTCGGTCTCGTTTGGTCAGGAAATCCGGACCGCCANGATGATCGAATGCGCTCATGTCCACCAGANTTATTATGCAAGCTGTTNTGCATNAAAGAAATTGACTTCTATTCACTGCAAAAGGAGGGGGTNCCAAACGACCTTGAAGGAATTACGGACTTGGGCTCTCATCTTACAGACTTCGCTGAAACAGCAGCCATAATTAAATCGTTAGATATTATTGTTACAGTTGACACAGCAATAGCCCATTTAACCGGCGCGCTCGGAAAGCCTGTGTGGGTGATGTTGGGTAATACAGCGGATTGGCGATATTTTTTAGAGCGGAACGATAGCCCGTGGTATCCTCACATGCAATTATTCCGACAAAAAAAGCCTGGTGCTTGGGCCGATCTAATAAGTCATGTTGCAAAGACATTAAGAGTTTGGGCTTCTTCTCAAAACCAGCCCTCAGATGAGCAATAAGGCTATTGACTAGCTGTTAGATCTCTATGAAGAAAAACAATGTTAACTCTGACTTATCTAAGCCAAGCTGCCGATTGGCAACTCCCCCACAACTGTTGATCCCGGGTAGACGCTGAAAAGTGGGGGTTATGCGACAATTTCTTCACTTCTGAGGTTTGTTGGCGGTCCAGCTGATGTCTCGTCCCCTGATACAGACAAGTCGTTATCGTCGGCATCTGGCTTGGTTAAAAGCCCAGAGGCTATGTTTTTATTAATATCGATTAATACATTCAATTTCTGAGTATCTGGTTCCGCCAAGGCGTTCACCGTATGCTTATCTATAAACACGCTCAAACTCAAAACATTTTGTTTGATATTTTGAGGTAATGGATTTTCTTCAGATGATATATCCGCCTGAAATATTGTCCATAGCCGCCAATTTAATCTTAAAGCAGCCTTGTATGAGTCAATATCATCTGGTNTNGACAGACACGCGTCTAGCATTCGAGCTGCTTCTAAAAGTGCTTTCGCTTCGTTTTGAGAAGCGTTTGTGCCAAATTTTTCATAAGATTGATAGGCGCTAGGCTGTGACATGCTTCAACACCTCTTGTTCATATTTCATTAATTTACGGCACTTTTTTAAAGCACCGTATACATCACCGGTGATAACGTCTTTTCCGATCTCNAATACAATAGCNGTNGAACTTGGAACGGCTTTTATGAATTGTTTAACCAATTGATTAAATTTCTGCTGATAATAACGATCTTTTTCTGGAAACATGTAAAGCATCTGGACCATAAAATATATCCGCTTGGCAGGTGTGTCTGCCTCCTCCTCTGACATAATATCACGCTCTCGCAAAATACTTGCTTTATTCTCAAGTACGAGTTCGGATTTTTCACCACCATTTAAGATAACAGCCTGATTAATAGCTACTTTTTCTCCAGGCCTTAGAACTATTTTTAATGGCATTACAAAGAAGCCTCAAGAATTATGACCATTATATTTTACCGGAACAAAAACGTCTGCCCCCATTCGATGTTTATTCAATTTCTATACCAGAATAGCATTTTTTTGGACTTTTATAACAGTTTATTCCAAGAATAAGGTAAAAAAAGGGGGCCACCCTAGGCCCCCGAATTAAGCTTAATTTTTTATTATTTTTACCCGAACAGAGCCAGGACTGACCGTTCACTCTGGGCGGCCAGAGCCAAAGAGTTAATACCAAGTTGCTGACGTGTTTGAAGAGCCAGCAAGTTAGCACTCTCTTTATTCAGGTCTGCAAGGGTCAACTTGCCCGCGCCATCCTGAAGCGTCCCGATTAAATTATCACCAAAATCTAACCGCGTCTGCAATATGGATGCGCTAGAACCCAGAGTTGACGCATTTGAGCGTAACTCCGTGATAGCACTATTCACCGCCGTGATTGCAGTATCGATTGCTGTCGTGTCAGCAAAGTTATTGGTAGCATTAGCTATATTCAAGCCAGTTGATGCAGTCGTCGAATCGAGACCCGAAATAGTTAGAGTGCTCGAAGCATCTTCGTTAAAGTCGATGGTGAGATTATCAGCCGAAGCTTTAACCAAGTTAGTACCATTAAAACTTGCATCATTCGCCAAATCATCAATCTGACTTAAAATATCGTTAAATTGCACTGCTAGCGTGGACTGTTCCGAAGTATCACCGGTAGCTTTAGCGTTGTTTGCAAGACCCTTCGCCTGTTCGACTAGTTCCGTAATAGCATCAAGACCGTCGATCGCAGCCGCAACGGCCGAAATCCCCAAGTCAACATCATTACGTAAAGCCGCGAAGTCGTCTGCGCGATTGTTTAGAGCCCCCGCGGTAAAGAATGCACTGGCCCCGTCGATTGGAGAGCCAACTGCTAGTCCAGACGCAAGACGGTCTTGGGTCTGGTTAACAAGTGAAGAAGTGCGTTGTAATTGCAAAAGATTTGCACGCACCGCTGTTGTAAGTGAAATTTCATTAGCCATATTTTGCTCCTTTTCTAGGACTTATCAGTCGCTTTCTGCGACCGGTGAACACCCCAAGCCGGTTTCTCCATTTCAGAGCACCATTCATAAATCGAATGGCAAAGTTCGAACCGGTAGCAAGCAACAGATGTGCCATAGCATTGACTCATCGGTAATTGGCCGTAAGCATATGATTTTGCTAAGATTTTTTTGAAAGGTGCAAACGAGGGTTAAAATACGCGGCAAAATTTTCCGCAAAAACGGCAAAATATGCCCACCAGGCGGAATAATCTGCCCGGCAGGTTTATGCGACAGTGGTTAGCGCCGGTCAGCTGGAAATAAACACTAACCGAATAAGGCTAATACCGCTCGCTCACTTTGCGAGGCTAATGCTAACGAATTAAGCCCAAGTTGTTGTCGCGTCTGAAGCGATAAAAGATTAGCACCCTCTTCATTCAGGTCTGCTAATGTTAATGTACCAGAACCCTCCAATAAAGTGTTTGCCAGGTCCTCAGTAAAACTTAGCCTTGTCCGCAAAATGGAGTTATTCGACCCAAGCGTTGCTGCGTTCCCTCTTAATTCCACAAGAGCACTATTGATCGCTGTCAAAGCAGTATCTATCGCAGAGCTATCAGCAAAGTTATTGGTAGCATTGGCAACATTCAGACCAGTTGTTGCAGTTGTAGAGTCGAGACCGCTAACCGTGATAGTGTTACTACTGTCTTCATTAAAATCGATAATTAAATTGTCTGGCGTTCCCTTGATGAGGTTGATGCCATTAAAACTGGCATCATTTGTCAAATCATCAAGCTGAGTAAGAATGTCATTGAACTGCACCGCTAGTGTCGATCGTTCATTAGTATCACCAGTAGCAGCGGCATTGTTAGCCAAACCCTTAGCTGTGCCCATAAGTTCGGTAATTGCCTCGAGGCCTTGTAACCCAGCCGTAACGGTGCTTATGCCAAGCTCAATATTATCTTTTATTCGCGACAAATCATCTGCACGAAAATTCAATGATCGAGAGATAAAAAAAGCAGTCGCATCATCTTGGGCGCTATTAACCTTCAAACCAGTGGCTAACCGCTCTTGAGTTATATCGGTTAGGCCAGCGGTTCGCTGAAGTGTCAGCAGGTTAGACCTAACTGCCACGGATAGGTTGATCTTATCTACCATCTGTCATGTCCTTTCTGACTTTGACAATGGCGCTATCTGCGGCGGNTGAACNTTTAGTCCTTANATCCACTGAAGCGCCANACCTANACNCCGAAAGCGCAACGGACATGCCAACAACCNATNGGNACTAAGCANTTGTTTTATNNNNTTTTTTNTTNACCANTTGCCATCCNCACCAATTGACGGCCGATTTCTACCGGGCAGTTCTTACCACTAATGGAACATATTACCCAGCCCGGGTATTTTCTATGAATTCAACTAATTTGAGCCTTATTCTAGCTATGTCCTGCGCATTCAAATCTATCGAAAATGGCAANCCCAGCACTCGATCCGCTATGTCGTTTGTAACNGACAACGCNGCTTTAGGTGNACTCTCGAAGGCAGGCTCGCGATGACATCCACGGCTCCACCACTGTCGAACCTCGATCCGCTGAGTTTGCATAAAAGCTTTTGCCTCCTCNNCAGNCGCCTCCCNCAAAATTACGTTAAANGTTGACTTAGCANCATCTGTTTCCGANCCAGGCGCTAATGTAATGCCGTCCAAATTAGACAATGCNTGCCTATAATGNACAGCACGCTCTCGCAACCGACGCCGTAACTNNGGCCATGCGTCCAATGCAGCATGGCCCACAGCTGCTGAATATTCACTCATCTTTCCATTAAAACCNGCACCCTCTGCCAACCGTTTCTCACGGAAACCAAAGTTACCATGCTGAAATAAAGCCTCGGCCCTATTGCNATCTCGACACATNATAAGACCACCCTCACCGATACCAAGCGGTTTTGTGGCATGTANACTAATCACAACGGGGCTCTGGCCAGCTCGGGCACTATCTATCCCGGCTGCGGAGTCAATCACGACAGGAATACCTGTTTTAGCAGCTAGCTCATCCCATAACTCGATATCNAGAGGAGCGCCAAACGGGGCCACAGCTAAGATAGCCCGCACCGGCTGGTTCAAATCTTCAAGAGCTTCGAGCACCAATTTCTGATCTAGGATCCAGCTCTTCGGCTCAACGTCCAGNAAAAATGGCGTAAGGCCAGCNGCTACGNCTGCATGCGCACTNGCAACAAAAGTAAAAGACGGCATTAAACATANTCCACTTTCGCNCGCNGANGCCTCGCGCAAGGCGATAGCCAATCCNAGTGTNCCGCTCGAGGTCATTACGATATTCTCATAGTCTACCGAAAACATATCGGCGAAACGTGACCGCAAGCGCTGCTCTANTGGGCCATAATTNCTGTACCANCGATTACTATCGATTTCTGCCAAATATGGCATGATCATGTCCGTCTGTGGCAANGTTGGCCGCATTAAGGGAATATCATGATCCATTTTGATAAGTTNNCATTTNTTNTTGCTTTGTTACNTGTCTTGTTGCAAGTGTGCTGNCAGCGNTTNATGCACCTNACAAATGACAGGACCCCAATCACTCCTNGNGGTTTGACGNAAAATCCTTGCTGTTGGATACCACGGACTGTCTTCTCGCTCCAGCAGCCAACGCCAATCAGGGCCGTGAGGTACCAGTATCCACACTGGTTTCCCCATACCGCCAACAAGGTGCGCAAGNGCAGTATCCACCGTTATAACTAANTCAATGCTGGAGACAATTTCAGCTGTGTCTAGAAAATTTTTGAACCCGGTTCCAAATTCCTGCACACCAAATTTTTTTAGAGCTCTNTGNTCTTCGTCATCCAGCTCTGTCTGNAGACTTACAAACTCCACCGCTTCCTGATGAAATAATACTTCNAAATCAGACAACGAACATGATCGATGTNGCCCTTTCCTGTTNGTTTTGCTCCCACGCCACGCAACCCCAATTGTAAATTTCTCAAAATCAANCCGTGGCTTAGGAAGCGGCAAATAGGGTACCNCAGCTGGCACCGTNTCTANTGTAGTACCAAATTTATCAGGAAGGCTCATGAGGGCGACNTGCAAATCAAACGNAGGCANNATATTGCCGAGAGGAACNACAGTATTGAGCCAGGATATTTTCGCNAACAATGGAACCAAAGAAGAAGGACANTCAAAAACTACNCGTGCACCTGCCTCCGCGAGCAGAGCACCGTAACGTACAAATTGNAATCCATCTCCAAGACCTTGTTCATGNNATATNAGTACAGTTTTACCTGCAACTGGCTCACCACTCCACTCANCCNCATCAAATTGGCGTTTTTCTAAAAATGGNACTGCTNTCCAACGCCATTCATATTCGGCCCAACCAAGTTTATAATCACCATTCAGCAGAAGCGCTAAAGAACGGGTCCAAGCTGCTTCTGCCATCGCTGGTTCAAGTGCAAGCGCCCTTTCGGCCGCNTCAAGAGCAAGCGTGATATTCTCCAGAGCTAATTCTGCGATGGCAAGATTGGCATACGCGTCTGCATAATATGGATCGATTTCTATCGCTCGATTGTAACGAAGGCGTGCGTCTCCGGGCCGATCAAGCGCGTAATATGCATTTGCAAGATTATATTGGGCTTCTTTGCAAGTTTGGTCCAAGGCTGTAGCCCTTTCTCCATCTTGGACGGCTCCTTCTGGGTCATCAAAATCCAATCGAAGGCTACACCGATTGGCTCTAAAAACTGCGTTTTCTGGTTCCAGTCGACATGCTTCCAGATTAGCTTTTAATGCTTCCTCAATGAAGCCCAACTGTTGCAAAGCTATTGCATAATCATTCTGCGCAACCGCATGGGATGGCAATATTTTTACGGCCTTACTCAACATATCACGTGCGTCGGAGGCACGCCCTACGCCAAGAAATACTTTACCCGCATTATAATACCCATCGGGGGAGTGCGGGGCTAAAGTAATTGCTTCTTCAAATTCAGCTAGAGCATCCTTAGCTTGGTCACAGGCAGCTAACGCAATTCCATAATTTATTTTTACTGGGGCAAATCCTGGATTAAACTGCATGGCTTTTTTTAAAAGCTCACAGGCAGCTTTGGCATCCCCACGGTCAAGAACAAGAGCACCTGCTAATTGAAGTGCCTCGGGATTTTCAGGACTTTCATCTAGGATATCGTTGTATATTTCAAGCGCCTCGTCGAGCCGACCTTCAAAGTGGTGCGAAAGCCCTTTTTTTAGTTTTTTATCAAAACATTTATCCATGACTTCATTGTAGTGTCCAAACGCAAAGAGTGATACAGGCTTTGCACATCATTGGTGTACTGTCTAATATCGGATTATGACCTGCATAGCTGTCATTCAACCATACTTCATGCCGTATGCCGGATATTTCCGGCTCTTTGCAGCCGCAGACGAGGTGGTTTTGTATGATTGTGTTCAATTTCCACGTCGGGGACGGGTGCACCGCAATATTCTNCNAGATTCNCACGCTAANCCACGATGGCTCACNNTGCCGCTCCAAAAAGCTAANATNGGGGTAAAAATACAAGACCTTAGCTTTGCCGAAGACGCCNAACAAAAAATGACACANC
The DNA here is from genome assembly GCA_002718015.1 of Rhodospirillaceae bacterium. GTDB lineage: Bacteria > Pseudomonadota > Alphaproteobacteria > UBA8366 > UBA8366 > UBA8366. The sequence goes on along the minus strand of PBCW01000045.1, from coordinate 23,592 downwards.
GCACTTCTCGATTCCCATCCCTCTCGACAGCTCCGTGTGAATTAATGTCTCTGATACACCGCCCAGTTGGGAACGTCGTAGATTATCTGGAAGCTACATTGGAGGTNAGTTGTAAACTNTTAGGTTTNCCCTGCAANACNACACGTTCCTCTTTACTANAATTACCCCCCCATCTGACTGGTACGCAGCGAATTATNGCNGTCGCCAATTCATTNGGCGCGGACACATACCTAAATCTCTCCGGTGGACGAAGNCTTTACANCNATTCCACATTCCGAAANCAGGGCATCAAATTAAAATTTNTAAACGAATGGCATGGNTCGAAATGGAGTATNTTGCAACACTTGGCACCAGAAGATCGGGCACTCATANCGAAAGACATTTGGGCTCAGTGNTAGCCCCGCGCCACCCTAAGGATGAATTCACTNAGTGCATTTACGTGGCACATGTCGCCAAATATGGANTCAGAACGCTCAGCTACTCGCTCTAAGACATNCCTTTGGAAGTCACAATCTTTCGCAAATTGCACCGCGCGGCTGACATATTCTTCNCCGCTATCAACAACCGGCTCTTTAATATTCATCAATTGATAGAGTGCAGCAGTATAGCGCCCTCGCAGGAAACGNCCTGGCCACGTNACCATNGGCGTTCCNGCAGCAATCGCCTGCCAACTCGTATTTCCACCACCGAATGGGCGGGTATCAAGTGAAACATCGGATAGTGATANTACATTCATAAAATCCATATGNCTCATGGCCGGTAAAAACTGTACGCGATCCACGACGTCGGGAATGCTGCGTTCAAANCGAGCTTGCAGTCTGTCCGAGAGNCCNGGAGTGAANCCGGCAGGTATTAANATANNACCTTTTGGGTCTGCTCGAAGGATTTCGCCCAACCAATTGTCCATCGCNGGATGAATTTTAAACANGGTTTGACNACAGAAATAAAGCGATCCATTTTGNGNNAAGCCAAACTCTGCCCGCGACTTTAAATTTTTCGGAAGTTCAGGTCGATCGTAATAGGTAGGGGCACCAGGAAGCCGGACTAAGCATTCTGCGTAATGGGTATCNGCATCAATTGGCTCTTGTAACTCACTGCTCAGGTAATAATCGATGTTGGGCACCCCAACGGTATCTGGATGTCCCCCAAGNACACACTGNACTGGCGCTAGCCGCGCAAAACTGAGGAAATAGGTCAGCGGTTCCATCCCAATATCGGTNTAAATTAAAACATCAAGGCCAGTCTTCGCTATTTTTTTACGAGCCTCCCCTAACCGAGGCGGCAANATAATAGCTTGNTCAANATCCTCTGCAATTGCCGACCAAAGCGGATCCGACCCTTTNGAGAAGGTAAATGCTGTNACATGAATATTCTCGCGCGGCATAAACCGCATTATTCCGTGAAAGCATCGACCCACGGAATTTANCTGCAACTGACGCGAAATAAATCCAACGCGNANCCTCGAATATTCATGACGCTTTTCACAGTGNGCCNCTNCCAAACCTGGACAGGCTTTGACATAAAGGGNAGCCANATGCTTTTGGGTGTCTCTGTTATTGGTGTCGTGATAAGANATTAAAAAATTACTAGCCCCAACCTCAACATATGGATCGNCAAGATGGCAATCCAACCTGGCCATTTCTTGAAGACTATNATCTAATTCTCTGCGGGCCGCATTCATCTCTTCAAGCGAAGACGCCACGACNGGTAGCAACGTGGAGAGACGAAATAGCAGCCCATCNTCATTTCCAAATTCCAGAGCCCTTCGCCAANTGGCTTGCGCAGCTGGTATATTTCCAACCTTCGCATCCAAGCTNCCTATATTTTTNAGAATTTGCTTGTTACNAGGCTCTAAACGAGCGGCTTCCTCTAATTTTTTACCTGCTTCGATAACATTCCTAGTTTCAACCAAGGCAAGCCCTAAATTGTTGAGGGTCTCGGCTGAGCTGGGCGTTAACTTTTCCGCTTGGCGGAGTATCCTAAGCGCTGTTTCCGGCTCACCNTGTTCGAGGAAAATTACACCAAGATTATTTAGTGCCCCCGCATGCTTAGGNGCTAGCCGTATAACCTCAGAAAACACTCTAGCAGCTGCCTCTACGCGCCCGAGCTCTCTTAGAGTAACCCCCTTGTTATGAAGCAAATTTGGATCGTCACGAGACAAGGAAAGTGCTTCTTCATAGGAATCAAGCGCTGCCAGAAAATCCCCGGTCTCTCTATATAGGTTTCCCAGGTTAAAATGCCCCATCGATTGCTTTGGATCAAGGGCAAGGGCCCTCAGGAGAAAAATTTTAGCTGCCGCCGTATCCCCCATTTCGCGAGTTACAACACCAAGATTTATCAGGAGTGCGGGGTTCTTCGGATCTTCACTTTCAGCTCGTTTGAGCAATTCCAGTGCGGCTGATGTCTCTCCAGATTTATGAGCCAAGATACCGAGCATNTGNAACGCACCCGCGTGGCATGGATTAATAGTGATAATTTGCCTGTATATTTCCTTNGCCACATCAGACCTNCCGGCCTCATGATGCCGACGCGCAGAAAAATAGAGNGTATCCGTCTCAGTCACTGATTGATACCGACTGCAGAAATTTTATTAAATCTTCAATAACGCCCGTATCATTAAAAATTAATTCCGATCGCTCCAGAATTTTTGATGATATTTTTGAGCGTAATTCCTGTTTCTGTCCAAGATTTAGGGCAATATTAATATAATCTTCGGGTGAATTTGCAATACAATCGGATATTCCCATATGCTTATACAAAGCTTTTGCGCCAAGACCACGAATAAACTCACCCGGTAGAGTTACAACTGGAAGACCAAACCCAAAAGCTTGGTAATTGGTATTTCCCCCACCAAAGGGCCAAGTGTCCAAGATAACATCGCCAAGGCGCAGTATAGCTAAAAAACCGTTCCAATCTGTTCGTTCCAAAACTATCACTCGATCAATTGCATTACCGAAAATCGGTCGCCAGCGGGAAATAAGTCTGCTAGTCAAGGTTGGCGGGTCCCCCTCAAAGATTACAAGTCGGCCATTAGTGTCGGCTTTGATGAGCCTCGCAAGCCACTGGTCCATATCCGGATGAATTTTAAACAAGCTCTGAGGGCACATGTATAAAGTCGGGTTTTCAGGCAAATTAGCCTCACGCCGTGTGAGATTACCAGTCGTTTTCGGACGTTGATAGCATGTCTGCACGCCTCCAAGCCGGATTAATTGCTCAGTGTAATGATCCTGCGCTTTGCAGGGTTCAGCCTTGTCGCTGGATATATAATAATCGACAGTACTGACGCCACTTGTGACGGGGTGCCCCCAAAACACACATTGAATGGGAGCTAATCGTGCGAAGCTGAGGTAGTAGCTAAAAGGATCCATGCCGATGTCCGCGTAAATCAAAATATCAAGATGCAATTCTGAGATAACCTTACGAGCGGACATTAAATCGTGCGGCAGTGCAAGCGAATGCGCAACCTTATGCTTGAGCCTTTCCCATCCTTTATCTTCATCACCGGCAAGAGAAATAAGGACCACCTCAATTTCATCTCCTGCCTCATCGACTAATCCTTCAAGCAAACCCTCTAAAGTATATCCCACTGCGTGGCTTTTTAGGTAACGTGAGAAAAATCCAACACGGCGTCTTGAAGAAGCCGGCGCAATAGAATTAGAAATATAATTCAGCGATGGACATGCTTGACGCCAGAATTCGGATAACTTCTCCATAAGAGGCCGATCGTTTTTCCCATGATACGCTAAGTAGAAATTCATAACCGGAACGCTCAACGGATCACCGCTGTATTTCAAGCGCTTTGCATGCAGTATGTCGAACCCCTCTTCAAAGCGCTGCCGCCATAGTCCAATATCCTGCGATGAGGATGGTATTGCTTGCATGAGCCCAGCTCGGGCTATGAAAAAATGGGGCTCTGGCCGCTCGCCTATTAACCGCGCAAGAATATCATCTGCCTCGTCAACCTTTCCTGTGCCAGCCAATGAGAGTGCCCAATTGTAGCGTGCATCTAAAAACCCTGGCCGCGCAGTCAAAGCAGCTTTAAATGCAGTCGTGGCCTCATCGTAGCGCTTTTGCCGTTTTAGCAGATTACCAAGATTATTATGTGCTTCTGCAATGCCAGAATTAAGTTCTATTGCGGCCCGATAACTGGCCTCGGCCTCTACATCACGGCCTAACTTGACCAAAACCTTTCCACGATTTACCAAAATATTTACTGACTGTTCATCTTGGGCAAGACCCTGATTTAGTACAACCAGTGCCTCCTCACATTGTCCAGACAAGTCCAATAAAACACCAAAGTTTGAGTATGCATCGACATATTCCGGATCACACTCAATAGCAGTTTGGTAATGCTTCATCCCAGAACCGAAGTCTCCCAATGCAACTGCCACAACCCCAGCATGTGTGTGAAACATTGCCTGACCTGGTAAAAGTTTAATGGCGGAAGCAATTTTTTCTGCCGCCTCTTTCAATCTCCCCTGGGCACGCAATGATAGACCGAAGAGATGCAAAGCATCGGGATCGTTCGGAGCTTTTTGGAGCATCACCTTAAATGCTTTCTCGGCACTTTTGTGATCTCCCATCTTTTGTAAAGCCAAAGCTTTCTGTAAATAGTCGTCAACCATTACCAAACAGTCTACCATTGGGATGTTATCTTTTGGCAAGAAGAGGATTTGCGCAATAATATCCCAATGTTTTAGGTATAAAGAATGAAAAAACTAATCATCTTTGGAATCGGCCAGATTTCTGAAGTAGCGCATTACTTCTTTAGGGAGGATAGTGAGTACGAGATTGCAGGGTTTACAGCAAATAGCAGTTTCATCAACCGTGAATTACATTTAGGTTTGCCGATAATTCCTTTTGAAGACATTCTTGAAAGATGTCCACCCGATGAATTTAAAATGTTTATTGCGGTGGGGTATGAAAAGATGAACTTGGCACGACGCGGCAAGCTCGAATCAGCTCGAGCGTTAGGATACGACATAGCTCATTACGTTTCCAGCCGTGCTTTCGTACCNAATAATTTCAAAGCACGNGATAATTTATTCCTACTCGAAAATAACAATGTTCAACCATATGCAACCATCGGTGAGAACGTAACACTATGGAGTGGCAATCACATTGGCCACCACTCTGTCATAGAAAATGATGTGTTCGTTTCAAGCCAAGTCGTTATTTCTGGATCTGTAAGGGTAGGTCGGGCGAGTTTTCTTGGGGTAAATGCGACTATAGGCGACAATATTTCNGTAGGTGCTGAGAATATCATAGGCGCAGGNTCCCTAATANTGAAAGATACCGATGACAAGGCAATTTTCAAGGCANATCCAACTTACANATCTCGTATTACAAGCGACCGCCTGAGATCATTCTAATGCCGTGGCGTGGCNTNGGACATATTTTTACTGCAAATGGCCAGCGTGCTTGGATGCAAAGCCACTGCTCAATGCCTTTCGCTGAACCTCTTACCGGCACATACTGTCGGATTTGGTTTACNNCTCGGAATAAAAATAATCACTCGCANGTGGCNTGGCTTGAAATTGANCTACNAGAGCCNNNCAAAATTNTGGCACTGTCCNAACGTCCAGCACTCGCGCCGGGTTTTCCAAGTACATTTGACGAACTTGGAGTAATGGGTTCATGGATTGTNAAGAAAGGCACCCAAAATTGGCACTANTACGTAGGTTGGAGTGACGGCGGTGCCAAGCCTTTNCATGTAGCAATTGGCCTTGCAACCCAAAATGGAAATCAACTNNGTCGTCTNTCTTCGTTGCCANTACTCGACCGGAGTNCGNCTGACCCNTATTTTGTATCAACACCTTGCGTCATCAAAATAGGANNCTCATGGCATCTTTGGTATCTTTCNGGCACNGGATGGTCAACCACNCCGCCCNCCAAAGCACGATATAAAATTGCCCANGCTACCAGTAAAGATGGNGTAANNTGGANACCNNATACAAACACNNGTTTCGAANNTACAAATGAANATGAAACTGCNTGTGCTCGNCCCTCTGTAATATTTGAGAANGGAGTATTTCATATGTGGTTCTNTGTTCGNGGCGACACTTCCCCCTATCGNCTGGCGTANGCAGAATCNTCGGACGGCCAGCNATGGAGCCGNAAAGATAANNANGTTGCATTCNNAAATTCACCTGGAAAATGGGANAATGAGATGCGNGCTTACCCGCACGTCTTCGACCAAGCTGGCAGCCGTTGGATGGTAACGGCGGGCAATGGCTTCGGCAGAGGGGGNATGGGATTGGCAATTCTCGAAAATTCTTAGTTNTTATNAAAAAATCGATTNAACANATGAACATCNGGGAAATNGTCATCAANCAAATCAAATTGTGNTTTATAAATGTAGGGATTAGGAAATCCTCGCGNTANAAANNTGGGTTCNAGCATATTATTGTATCGAAAGCTNGCCGCCCANCGCACCCCTGCACCCTTAGATCTCCCAGTTCGGTGAGCNANGAACATTGAGAANGCAACAACGTCTCCGGGATNAGCAANCACCTGTGTNAANGGAANTNCANCGAGCTTNTCNTCNGATANNGCATTTCCAAACTCGTGCGGCNTNGNCTCCAAAAGNCCCAANCGATGGCTNAAACGTGCAACCTCAAGCGGCCAAAAAGCTCGGNNATGCCGTGTCAATGGNAGCCACAATACCAGACNGTCAAGGCTACCCTGTACGCTCCGCCAATCTTGGTGNGNTGGNGTTCCTTGNTAACCTTCGGGCACTGCCAACCCATTANCNACAATGTGNACAACAGGCCGAGTAGATATNACAGGACTTNCNAGNCCTAATTCGGAAACNAGATCAANAATAATCTGACTNCTACCAANGGCATGTAGCNCNGGNGTATGTTGTGCAAGCTTCGCGGCTGCCAAATAACGCTTCTATATCCGCATNAAAGAGACATTGAAGTTTTTGATTNTTTTCAGGTTTCAGTCTCAAATANGATATCTGTTTGCTAAATGGCTCCTCTAGTTTGGACTGTAGTTCCAAAACTTCTGCAGAAGACAAAACGTTCGGCAAAACTGTTATGCCGGTCGTCCACAATTCGGTTTTATGTGCAGTAAGACCCAAAAGACTTTTCTCTCTACCTTAGACATGGCACCCTGCCCTCATGAATACCAAAAAGGCAAGTCCTCCTTATCAAATGATTATTGATCATTACGAAACTTGCTTGGAAAATCATGGCGACAATAACCTTGGCGTTGATTGGCCAGACAAGTGTGATGCAGCAACTCGATATCAGGTAATGCTTGATATTGTTAAAGGCTCAGACAGGGAAACAATAATTGATTTTGGCTGCGGGGCTGGGCATTTGCTAGAATATATTCAGACCCATAATATGAAAAATATTGACTACATTGGTCTCGATATTTCGCCAAAATTCATCGCCCTATGTAGGCGTAAGTGGCCTCATCATGATTTTATACAACAAGATGTGCTGGAAAAATCTGATACAATTCCAGAGGCAGACTACATAGTCATGAATGGTGTATTCACCGAAAAATGCACCCTTCCGAATCAGGTTATGTTTTCATATATGCAGAGAGTAATTAAGCTTATGTGGCCAAAAACAAGAAAAGGACTGGCCGTCAACGTTATGTCAACCAATGTTGATTGGAAGCGCAAAGATCTGTTCCATTTGTCCAAAAGAGATTTTTCCAAGTTTTTAACTGCAGAAATTTCGCCAAATTTTCTTTTTCGCGAGGATTACGGACTTTATGAGTATACCGCTTACGTGCATAGAGACGTTTGACGCCGTTGCCCGGCAAACTTTGCCCGGCAAAACTAGTTTTAGTAGGCAAAATATACCTACCAAATGGGTGGTTACTTGATTTCACGCCCATCAAAAGCACGAAAGTTAGCAAAAACCGGCCGTAATATTATTTTTGGGTCGATGGCACCAGGTTTGCATACCTCAGCCATGAAAATCGCGTTTGATGTATAGCACTGTCTCGCTAATCCAAACCTGATTTCACGAGCGTTCTTCGCGGAGTGAGAGAAAGTCACAAAACGGAGGGCAAACGCAACCAGATACGCGAATAGTTTATGTAGGAAATAATACCACATTCGCGTTTTTGACCATCATGGGTGGCAGAAGGCCATTCGGGAGGGTAAAATGGAATTTCCAATATCTAATGCACCGTCGCTTTCTAGTCAGACGGGCCAAACCCAAAACAATTCTTCGATTTCTCAGGTAAGTGTTGGGAGCAATGCATTGCAAGGCGATGCATCAACGACCGTCAACTTGGCTGCAGAAACCGGCGACGCCGGCGGAGATCAACAACAAAACCAACTGGGCGCACAATTCGAGCAAGCTGTAAGCGCGCAGGAAACCTTAAACGACTTGCAGCCTACAGGGCGCCGGGTTGATATCAATTTCAATTCTGAACTTAATAAGCTTCTTCTCCAAGTTGTGGATACAAGGACAGATGAAGTTGTGGAGACCATTCCGCCGGAAACTCTGGTGCGACATCTTAAAGATCAGGTTGCACCACCGGAAACACGCGAGGATGCGCTAAATGCTTCTTCAACTGTTGATAAAGAGGTTTAAACCCAATCTTAGTGAATAACTCTTTTCTGGTATTTGCATAAGACTGGAGTGCTCGCAAAGAAATTGCTGAGCACAACTGATATAGGGAGGGGCAGCAGAAAACCACGATACTCTGCCCAACACAGGCAAAATTTGCCTGAACGTGCGTGTATTATTTGCCGCGTACGTATAAACTTGCCTGCCTTTTGGACTACGCAAAAAGAATTTTTTATTATATATCAATTGTTTAGACGGATGGCCCATCTCTTGCTGGTTTGGATACGATTAATAATATTTGGGTGCCACCATGAACACGCCAACCAATGTCTCTCCGATCGAAACTTTGTACGCAACNAGCGGTGCAGAAAAACGTCGAAACGTTATTAANGAAGACGGCATAGACCGACGGGAATTATTTTCGAGTTTAGTTAACGGAGCCTCATTAAGNCAAATCGCTTACGCAGGACTCAGTCANGAATTCAATCTNACTTTATCCCTGCAAGACAACAATTTTAANGGNGATTTGCGTGCAGCCGACCAAGACATTTCTCACAACCAGGTATTCACGACAACCCCGGACANGAGAGACNCAGTCACCAAGTTGGATNATGCACCGCTCACTTCNNATAATGAACAGCCNGTTGANGAAAGTNTAGCNGAAAATGCAGCTCCCCAGCTTGANAATAATTACNTTTCTGAACCTGACNTTGATCAAAGCCCNGTATNTGAANTTAAAGANNATAGATCAATAAACCCAGCGGAATTGGCANNCGATAGCACGTCCATCACGANACAAACTCCGGAAATGCAGGTTGCGGCAACAACAACATNGCGGCCAGAATCNGTAATCCAAGGACCACGAGAGGTTGCCCGTGCGAACAANGCTGCCAATATNNATCAGGCTCAAAATCGGGANCCTGTCGCTTTGCAAGTTACNAAGGCGGANGAAATAAGTTCTAATGCAGTATTGCGCAATGCGGGAAATGCGAAGGGTAATGACTTACGAGCTAAGGTTACNGAGGCACCTGATGAATTAGTATCCCAACCATCCGCTAACCTCGCAGCTAGTGCCACCGTTTCTGCTCAGGCAAATCAGCAGAATCGAGTTGGNGGNGACCCAGTGCGCCTTCCGGCAGGTGATCTCGCCAATGATGGTGACATTGCNTTAAACGGGGCTGTAACTAGACAAGGAAGCAAGCAAGGCACGGCCAACCAACAAAATAATAATTCACTGAATCAACCAGGAACGCAGGCTAAAAATGACTCTCAAGGNACTGCATCAGGCGCCCAACAGTCAGCTGAACAAGCATTGGCAGCNGCTACNCAACGAAATAATCTCTTCGCAGCAACACTTGCCCGCTCTGGCGTTACCCAAANNCAACCTAGCATCCAACCGGTTGGTGGAGATCTTGGAATNGGTAATGCGACTAATGGACAACAACAGCCCACNAGAGCCACTGACCTACCACAGCCACAAAGAGCGCGACCCCAGCTACCTCCTCGATTCGTAAGTGAACAAATCTCGGTGCAGGTCCAACGTGCTCTCGGTCAAGGCACCGACCGCATTAATATACAATTAAAACCAGCAGAGCTTGGGAGAATAGAAGTTAAGCTAGAAATTGCACATGACGGCAAAATAAATGCTGTAATCGCTGCTGAGCGCTCCGATACGCTGGATTTGCTGCGTCAGGACGCGCGCCATTTACAACAATCTTTGCAGGGTGCCGGGCTAAATGCCGACTCTTCTAGCCTGAGCTTCACACTCAAAAATCAAGACAACAGCTTCCAGCAAGCACTCGGCAAAGATGACAGAGATGACGCCGAAGAGGCAGAAGCATTAGGCAATGATGCCGAAGCCGGATCAGAACCAACAGACCACCAAATTGTGAGCGACGACAAGATAGACGTCCAAGTTTAAAAAATTTACAAAAAATGCTGGAGTTTCAATAGATGTCAGACATCGCAGCACTTACCTCAACTGCAACGGCATTAGCCGGAGCAAACAACACTCAGTCAGAATCCGCACTATCACAACTGACTGAGGACTTGGATAATTTCTTAACTATCCTTACGACACAACTACAGCATCAAGATCCACTGGAGCCACTAGACACCCATGAGTTCACCCAACAACTAGTTCAGTTTAGTTCAGTAGAACAATTGATCGCCCAAAATAAGAATCTCGAAAGCATAATAGAGTTACAACAAAATGCTATGGCGATTTCGGCAGTTTCATACATGGGCAAACAAGTCTCAGCCACAGGTCAGGAAAATATGCTCGGGGAGGGGCAATCAACATTTAGTTATACCCTTCCTCAGAATGCAGCAGCGGCATCTGCAACAATCACGAATGAGGCTGGCAGCACGGTTTACTATGGCGCAGCAGAAACAACTTCAGGCAAACATTCTTTTGTATGGGACGGAAGTTCTACAACAGGTGTGGCGCAACCTAATGGTAAATATCAACTCACAATCAACGCAACAAATCCTGACGGGCAGCCTATTACGCCGTCCTACGGAATTACCGGTTCTGTAACTGGGGTCGAGTTTGACGGAGGAACTGCCGTCCTAAGCATAGGATCCGTCAAGGTACCTTTAACAAATGTCACACAGATCCACGACACGGAATGAAGTAAAATTTTATTAGCATTAGCGGGGCTTTATCTAAACAACGAGCAACCAATCCCAGTCACAGGGGACACCATTTAAATAAACCATCACAAGGTTTGAGATTAAGAGGGACATGATATGAGTGCATTTAGTTTATTCGGTGGCATGCGGGCAGCAGTGTCTGGCCTATTTGCGCAAAGCCAATCACTTGGAATGATTGGAGATAATATTGCCAACGTAAATACACATGGTTACAAAGCAGTCCGCAACAGGTTCTCATCCCTTGTAACGACCGCATCTAATCAAACAACCCATTCCCCGGGAGGAGTACAATCTAACGTTCTGAGGGGAGTTGACCAGCAGGGTTTACTTGAAGCAGCGTCCTCGTCAACTGATTTAGCAATCTCTGGCAATGGAATGTTTGCAGTAAATGCTGAAGCTGATAGTACTGGCGATTATCTTTTTACCCGAGCAGGTTCATTTCGTGCAGACCTTGATGGCAACCTTGTAAATGCCGGAGGTTATTATCTTTTAGGATTTCCGGTTACAAACCAAGTGCCTCAGGAAACAAATATTCTCACTGAACTCGAGGTAGTAAATATTTCCGATAATGTCGGCGTACCAGCTGAAACAACTCAGATCGATCTTGGAGCAAACTTAAAGGCATCCGCTGCAACTGGTGACACTTTTGACCTTGGTATACAGGTTATCGATAAACAGGGTACACCTGAAACGCTTACATTAACATTTACCAAAAATGCCACCGTAAATACCTGGGACATAACAGCTGCAATAACGAATGCAAGTTTCGTTAATACTGCCTCGGACGCCCTTCTAACGGGCACTCAAACCTTGGGCCAGGTAGTGTTTAACGCCGACGGAACGCTTGATTCGACAAATCTAACAAGTCAAACCATCGATACTGCACTTACGACAGATTCTGATGGATTTACGTTCAGCCTCGACTTTGACAACGATTTTGCAACTGGCACAGCTGAGGATAGAACATCGATAACACTTGACTTGGGAACTGTCGATACTGCGTTAGGCCTACATCAATTTGAAGGCGTTTATACGCCCAACTTTATTAGTCAAGACGGCAGACAGTTCGGTTCCATAACTGGGGTGTCCGTTGCGGAGGATGGTGTTGTAACGGCGCAATTTGATAATGGCGAGTTACGAATTATTAGCCAGGTGCCCATAGTGACATTTGCCAACGTCAATGAGCTTACAGAGGAGACTGGCAATGTTTACAAACAAAATGCAGAGTCCGGGACTGGCCTCATAAAGACCGCGAATTCTGGTGGAGCGGGCCTTATACAAGCTAACGCATTAGAGTCTTCAACGGTTGACCTGGCAGATGAGTTCACTCGAATGATCATGACACAGCGAGCATTCTCAGCTAATACAAGAATGATTACTACTGGCGATGAAATGCTCGAGGAACTCGTAAGGTCTGTGCGTTAAAGTAACCCTGTAAACAAAAGATGGATTAAGCGGCCTGCAAAAGCAGGCCGCTGTTGTTTATGGGGTTGTAAATGTCTTGTTAATCCGCGCAACCTTAATTGGTTCCTTTGTCATCTTTCGAACAAAAGAATTCCACGTTTAAACATCTCGACCACATTGTATCCTGCGGTTCTTAGGACCCTTAAAAAAATCAATTAATTACTGAACAAGGCACACTAACAGCAGAAGAGGTGGGGTTTTATTGAATTGGCCACACAGACCTCCTTATCAAATACAACCTATCCTTAACTTTGTATTGGGAAAGTTTTTTTTAAGTTTTTAGTGCAATTTACATTGAATTTGAAATTATCGCTTGCCTTTGTTTAATTTATTCTCTTTAGTAGGCAATTTTTACCCACTTTTAACTTCATTTATATTTCATATTGCTTTATTTTATTTATAATATTTTATAAAATCTACAGAGTCGATGATTCCGACTNNAGGAATTTGAAAAATGATGGTGATGCTTTTGCATGTTTAAGCNCNAAGAATTTNAGTTCTACAAAAAATGCGTTGGGNTACTCTTAACNATCNACACGAGTAACAGCGGAACGCTTAATAGTGTCGAGAGCNTTATGGGCAGACCGTCATGAATNCGTTATTTGAAACAATCAGAAACCTAGGAGTCGGACGCCTCGTCGCAATNGCCGGGGTCACNCTCGCAATAATTGGTTTTTTTCTCTTCATGTGGAACAGGCTGAGCACGGGCCAACTTGCNGTGCTTTTCACTGATCTTGATAGTCGCGATAGTAATCAGATTGTTGCAAATTTNCAGNGTGCCAACGTGCACCACAAAGTTTCCAAAGATGGCAGCCGAATAATGGTGCCTTCAGACCAAGTTAACCAGCTACGTCTTAGCTTAGCGCAACAGGGAATNCCAGCATCAGGTTCAATCGGCTATGAATTGTTCGATCGTGATCAGTCAATCGGNACTTCAAGTTTCGTACAAAACATAAACCGTATTCGTGCATTNGAGGGTGAACTTGCTCGAACCATAGCTGGTTTTCAGTCGGTGCGNAGTGCACGAGTGCATCTTGTTCTNCCGAGGCGTGAATTGTTTTCCCGCCAACAAGTTGAGCCTAGCGCATCGGTAATATTGCGCATGAGNGGAGCGGTGAGACTTGATCGCGCTCAAATTCAAGCTGTTCAACACCTCGTAGCGAATGCCGTTCCATCCTTAAAAGCCAGCAGAATTTCAATCGTTGATGACCGAGGTGCTCTTCTTGCCCGTGGCGGCGACAAAGGTGATGGACAAGGAGCAGGTGAAACNGCAAATGAGCTTAAAGTTGCTTTTGAGGGACGGATGACTAGAACCTTGGAGCAGCTACTAGAGCCCAGCGTTGGTATGGGTAATGTGCGTGCAGAAGTGCGAGCTGACATGGATTTTGACCGCATCGTGACGCAGGAGGAGAAGTATGACCCCCAAGGCCAGGTCATTCGGTCATCGCAAAANATAACAGAGTCATCCAGCTCAACCGAGGCAAAAAATGACGCCGTATCTGTAGCCCAGAACTTNCCCGATGCGCCCAACCAAGANGCCGGTCAAGGCGGAACTCAAACGGGNAGCCAGCGGACAGANGAATCTACGAATTTTGAGATTTCGAAGACAGTAACAAATCATGTAAAAGAAATAGGNAGCGTTAGGAGGCTCTCGGTTGCGGTNCTTATTAATGGCACNATCACTACTGAGCCAGACGGTNAAGANACNTACAAGCCCCGCTCTAAAGANGAGCTGGACAACATAGAAAANCTGGTNAAGTCCGCTATCGGNTTTGACGCAAGTCGAAACGATAAGATTGAAGTAGTAAATATGCGTTTCGCACCGTTACCACAAACAATAGATGATGAGCGCAGCACGTTCTTTGGCTTCACCACGGCTGACATACGTCGTATTNTCGAAGTGCTNGCNCTCGCTTTTGTCGGAATTCTGGTGATGCTGTTATTTGTTCGACCCATGGTGCTAAAGATTTTTGAAAGCACTCAAGCAGCATCCAGAGCACGGATAGGAGCGGACGGAGAAGCGCAATTACTTGCAGGTGCTGGCATGGCTCAGATATCGGCCCCNNCTGAAGGGCAGGTTGATGAAAACGGGATGCCTGTTCAAGCANNCGCAACAGAACCAACAACGTCGACACTAGATTCTGGGGANGANANTGTTATGCCAATTACGCCAAAGAAAGCCAGCCGTATCGATATTAATCTCGATGCCCTTGAAGGTAACTTGGAAGAAACNTCGCTCATGAAAATTGGTGAAATTGTCGANAAGCACCCGGAAGCAGCCATTGCGGTTATTCGNAATTGGCTAACCCAGGATAAAGGCTACTAGGTTGAACAGAGAGTAGGTNNAGGTAAATGCGCGTNCGCGAAGATATTAGAGGCCTNACAGGCNTAGAGAAAGCTGCAATTTTGCTNCTCGCGCTNCATGAAGANCACTCATCCGCTCTATTTTCGCGGTTAGATGAGGAAGAAATCCGAGAATTATCTACGACAATGTCTAGCCTTGGGAATGTTAGCGCCAATTTGGTAGAGCGATTATTCGTCGAGTTCGCAGAGCAACTAGGGGCTAGCGGGTCTCTTGTNGGTACTTTCGAAAGCACCGAACGTCTTCTTGAAAAAGTACTCGGTTCAGAAAAAGTTGGCGACATGCTTGAGGAAATCCGTGGGCCTGCCGGACGCACCATGTGGGACAAGCTTGCTAACGTAAATGAAGTTGTTCTTGCAAACTATTTAAAAAATGAATACCCACAAACGGTTGCCGTAGTGCTGTCGAAAATTCGACCTGATCATGCTTCTCGTGTACTNGCTTCTTTGCCAGAGAACTTCGCGATGGAAGCTATTATGCGTATGCTCCGCATGGAAACGGTGCAACAAGAAGTGGTGGATGATGTTGAAATGACCTTGCGAAAGGAGTTTATGACTAATCTTGCACGTGCGCAGGGTCCTGATAGCCACGAGATGATGGCGGAAATTTTTAATGGTCTAGATCGTAATACNGAAGAGAAATTTATGACAATGCTTGAAGANCGAAACCTTGAAGCATCTGAAAAAATTAGATCTCTAATGTTNACGTTCAACGATTTAGCCAAACTCGACCCACAGGGCGTCCAAACATTCTTGCGCGAAGTCAATACAGAGACGCTTGGAATTGCTCTCAAAGGGGCAACAGATAGTTTACGNGATCTCTTTTTTAGTAATATGTCTGAACGTGCAGCTAANATTCTTCGGGAAGATATGGAAGCGATGGGGCCTGTAAGGTTGTCTGAAGTCGACGAAGCNCAATCAGAATTGGTAACTGCTGCAAAAGACCTTGCTGAGCGTGGAGATATTCTCATCGCAGAAGGCGACGACAAAGATGACGAGTTAATTTATTAGAAGCACAATTGAGGANNCAAAAAGTTAATCTGCAGGTTTTTTTCAANCCCCTATTAGTTGTAAGGTAANGATGAACGCATTGGCNAAACCAAATCGAACTCAAGGTAGCACTATGGATGCTCAGCCNTTTGATTTTGGCGTATCATTTGACAAGCCACAAGTCACTGAGCAAGAGGACGCTGAGGAGGTTGAGGCAGAACCAACATTCTCGATGGAAGAAGTGGAAGCCGCCAAACAAAAGGCCTTTGATGAAGGNCAAGCAGTCGCTAATGAAANTGCTCAGNATTGCTTTGAGTCTAAAATCACANANGCCCTGGAAAAAATTGCGNCTGAAATAGGTGTTCTGGGAGACGAACAACAACGATTACACNGTNGTACGCAGGCNTTAGCAAGTGAGTTAGTCCGCCGCATTGGTGAGCGTTTACTTCCTCAGACAGCNGCCGTNCACGGANTTGAGGAAATTGAACATGCTCTTGAGCAATGCTTAGACCTAATAAATGAAAATGCTAANATTACAATTCGGGTTCATACTGATTGCGCAGCGAACATAGAAGAGCGCTTCCAGAGCATGCTTGGAANCCACAAATGTCAGGCAGACATCACCATAGTAAGCGATGACGAAATGGGCCCCGCAGATTGCGCAATCATGTGGGGTGATGGGGGTGCTGAGCGTGATTTCGATAGTCTTTGGGGCACAATNGANGCCACGTTNTCAAAATTTGAAAAAAANATTACCGAGAACCTTCATCAATCTGAGGTAGATCAAAACGAGGAACATTCGGGGGCTGAATTGGAGCATAACACGCTCGACAACAAAATCACTGAAACAAAACCTGCCGGCACCTGACGGCATTAGGAGGCCATGATGGCTGATGAAACTGATCTGGAATTGAATGAAATCGACGATAAAGCAGATGGCGCACCAGATCAAGCGCAACAAAGCGGTGACCAAGAACAGGTTGATGATGAGACTTTAGATGGGCCAACTGGGGCACAAGATTTGGAAGCAGTTTATGAAATTCCAGTTCGTGTCTCTGCAGTTTTGGGCACTGCAACCATGCAAGTCAATCAGCTTTTAAAGCTTGGTAGAGGCGCGGTTGTTGAGCTTGACCGTAAGGTTGGTGAAGCCATTGATATATATGTTAATAATCGACTTGTTGCTCGTGGAGAGGTCGTCGTTGTTGATGATAAGCTCGGCATTACCATGACAGAAATTATCAAAACCGATCAAAGCACATGAGGGGTTGCAGCTAGAAAATGGTTTCTAATATTGGCCCCGACGAAGACTTGGCAAGAGCCGCTCCACCCCGGGCGCCTCGCACCAAAACATCAATCGATGTTGCTACTATAGCTGGGCTGCCAGGAGCATTTCTTCTGGTTATGACTGCGATAATCCTAGGAGGTTCACCGAAGGCCTTCCTCGATTTAAAATCAATACTTATTGTTGTTGGCGGCACATTAGGGATTGTAACGGCGTGCTTCTCACTAGATGAGATTAAGGGCTCCTTTAAGGTTGTTTTACAAGCTTTCTTTCATGCTTCTCGGGACACCGAAGCAACAGCAAAGCATCTGCTGCACATTGCAGAGACCGCAAAGAAGAAAGGTGTCCTAGCTCTCCAAAAACATCTCCCTCATCTCAAAAGCTCGGGTATTCTTTATAAAGGCGTTGGAATGGTTATCGATGGTTCATCTGGTGATGATGTAGAAACTGTGATGAAACAAGAATTTCAAACCTTGGCCCATCGTAATGATTCTACAATAAGGATTTTACAAAAAGCCGCTGAGATTTCACCGGCTATGGGGCTCATTGGCACACTGGTTGGTCTGGTGCAAATGTTGGGTAATCTCGAGGATCCCAGCACAATGGGACCGAGTATGGCGATTGCATTGCTCACCACCTTTTATGGGGTTATTCTTGCCCATATGGTGTTTACACCGTTAGCTTCAAAACTCGAACGAAATTCCTCAGAAGATATGTTAATCGCCTCACTCTATGTGATGTCGGCTGCCTCAATTGGACGAAAAGAAAATCCAAGACGATTGGAAATGTTATTAAATACAGTGCTTCCTCCAGAACATCGTATCAAGTATTTCGACTGATATTACCGGAGATTTTGGACAAATCAAATTTACGCCTCAGAGCGTCAGAACGGGAAAAGAAATGAGATTATTAATTGTTGGAACCCTTGAGGGACATATCACTACTGCCGGTAAAATTGCATTATCACGAGGTGCCAAAGTTGCTCAAGCGGGCAGCATTGATGAAGCAATGAATGCACTTCGAACAGGGCAAGGTGCAGATTTGGTAATGATCGATGTCAAGCTCGACATCGGAAGCATGATAAAGCGCCTAGATACTGAACGCATTGCTGTGCCTGTTGTAGCTTGTGGTATTGGAACTGATGCAGATGCTGCCGTAGCAGCAATTGAACAAGGGGCTAAAGAGTATATACCCCTGCCCCCAGATGCGGAATTGATTGCAGCAGTGCTTGAGGCTGTTTCCGAAGAAAGTAGTGAAATAGTATTTCAGGACCCAGTCATGGACGCTGTAATCGCTCTTGCAAACAAAATAGCGCCATCTGAGGCATCAGTGTTGATTACGGGTGAGTCTGGAACAGGCAAGGAGCTTATGGCCAATCACATCCATAAGAAGAGTAAACGATCAACTGCTCAGTTTGTAGCAGTGAATTGTGCTGCAATTCCAGAGAATCTTCTTGAATCGGAGTTGTTTGGGCATGAGAAAGGAGCATTCACCGGCGCAGTAGCCAGACGTATTGGAAAGTTTGAAGAAGCCAACGGTGGTTCACTTTTGTTAGATGAAATCAGTGAGATGCACCCGCGCCTTCAAGCCAAACTTCTCAGAGTCATACAAGAGCGTGAAATCGACAGGGTGGGTGGCACACAAACTATTCCAGTTGATGTGCGAATTCTCGCAACATCCAATCGTAATTTAGAGCAAGCAGTAAACAATAATGATTTCAGAGAAGACCTATTTTTTCGCCTTAATGTCGTCAACGTTGCTATGCCGCCGCTACGCGAGCGGCCAAAAGACGTTCTGACCTTGGCAAAATATTTTGCAAAAAAATATGCGGAGTCAAACAGTGTGGACTACCGGCCATTTACTAAATCAGCTGAAGAAACATTGAAATGCCATACTTGGCGCGGGAACGTACGTGAACTTGAAAACACAATCCATCGTTCAGTACTCCTAGCACAAGGTGACGAGATTGATACTGACGCGATAATGTTAAACTTAAGTGAAGGCCTACCAACTGACGACGCAACCGCTGTTGCTGCGGCAGCGGCAAGCAAAGCTGAAACTATGGTCGGTAAAACTGTTGCCGAAGTTGAGAGGGATTTAATAATAGGAACCTTAGAGCACTGTCTTGGCAATAGAACCCATGCAGCTAATATTCTTGGTATTTCAATACGAACGCTGCGGAACAAATTAAAAATCTACAGTGAAGAAGGCGTTGCTGTTCCGATGCCTGGCGAGGGATAACTGTTAACTTTATTTAAAAATGGAAAATGCACTTAGGTTATGACGGACACTAGCCCGGATCAGGCTCCACGCAGTGCTGAAAACGGTTTGCTTGCAGCCATCAGTAGCCGCAGCGACATATTGCTTGCTGTTGCTATTGTTTTTATGCTGGGGCTCTTATTGTTGCCGGTGCCAACCTGGTTTTTAGATGCGAGCCTTGCTGTTTCGATCACATTCGCCATTGTGATTTTGATGACAGTTCTATTTCTCAAAGATCCACTCGAGCTTAATTCGTTCCCATCCATTCTTTTAATCGCGACAATGCTTCGATTGGGGCTGAATGTTGCATCGACCAAATTAATCCTTACCGATGGGCACACTGGAACTGATGCAGCTGGCCAAGTCATCGAGGCTTTCGGGAATTTTGTCGTTTCTGGGAATTATGTGATTGGGATTATCGTATTTTCAATCTTGGTGATTATAAACTTTGTCGTAATAACAAAAGGTGCAGGAAGAATTGCAGAAGTTGCAGCACGCTTTAGCCTTGATGCGATGCCCGGGAAACAAATGGCAATAGATGCAGATCTCTCGGCTGGCCTGATCAACGAGGACCAAGCGCGTGCAAGGCGCACAAAGTTAGAGGACGAAAGTTCATTCTACGGGGCAATGGACGGTGCCTCAAAATTCGTGCGTGGCGACGCAATTGCAGGCTTACTAATAACGTTGATCAATATCGTTGGTGGGATTGTGATAGGTGTTGCGATGCAGGACATGACGCTTGCTAACGCTGCCTCAACCTATACATTACTCACAATTGGTGATGGATTAGTAAGCCAAATTCCAGCGCTTATCGTATCTACCGGCGCTGGCATGTTAGTTACAAAAGCTGGCACGGCAGGCTCTACAGACAAGATGGTATTTGGTCAGCTGGGGCATTATCCAACTGCCCTCACCATGAGTGCGACGTTATTGATTCTGATGTCACTACTGCCAGGTATACCACTGCTCCCTTTTTTCGGGCTGGCGTTGCTTACGGGCGGGCTTGCATTCTTGATCTATCAACGCGAAGCGACAATGAAGGCTGAAGAGGCGGCAGAGGTAGCTGCTGCCGATGAACCTGACGTACCCGCCGAGGAGCCGATTACTGCAGCCCTACAAATAGACAATATAAGACTTGAGCTAGGATATGGCCTGCTTGCGATGATAAATAATGCTCGAGAACCCCGGCTAACAGACCAGATCAAGGCTCTGAGAAGGCAATTAGCTGGAGAACTTGGTTTTGTTATGCCAGCTGTTCGGATACAAGATAATTTACAATTGCCTACCAATAACTATGTCATTCGAATAAAGGAGATAGAGGCCGGCAGTGGCGAGTTGCGCCCTAATATGCTCCTCATTATGGACCCGGGCGGAGAACCTATCACACTCCCTGGCGAAGCCACTACAGAACCGACATTTGGCTTGCCAGCAGTTTGGATAAACGAGCAGCATCGCGAGGAAGCGATGTTTCGAGGCTACACTGTGGTAGATGCGCCCACAGTTATAACCACACATCTTACTGAGATTATTCGCGACAACATGTCCGAATTGCTTTCCTACGCTGAAACGCAAAAACTCTTAGACGAACTAGATCAGCCGCAGCAGAAGCTCATTACCGATTTGATACCTGCGCAAATTTCAGTAGGAGGCGTGCAACGAGTTCTTCAAAATCTTTTGGGCGAACGTATATCTGTGCGCGATTTGTCAACCATTCTCGAAGGTATTTCAGAGGCTACTGGCTATACTAGAAACATAGGCCAAATTACGGAGCATGTAAGAGCACGCTTAGCTCGCCAAATTTCTGATACTGCAACCAACGAACAGGGTTTTATTCCCCTGATAACCCTTTCGCCAGATTGGGAACAGGCATTTGCCGAGTCAATTATAAGCCAAGGAGATGAACAACAGCTTTCTATGGCACCAAGCCAATTACAGCAATTTATAAATGCGGTACGAACTGCTTTTGAACGCCACGCAATGCAGGGGGAATCTGCTGTACTCCTAGTAAGCCCTGCAGTTCGCCCATTTGTTCGCTCTGTAATTGAGCGTTTTCGGCCTGTTACAATAGTAATGTCTCAAAATGAAGTTCATCCAAAAGCACGTATAAAAACACTCGAACAGATCTAGTAGAATAAAAAGGACGCCCTTACGCTGAAACACCCGTATGCTAGCGCTACAACATGATATTTCCCAACCTTAGCTCAAAAGCAGTATTTTGAGATGACAGAATCCATAAAACCCCCGAAAGGAGAACCAAAACAAATCTCGTCGCAGCAAATGTCGACAACAGTTAAATCAACCCTTCTTCGTCTCCCAAATGGACATCCCCCGCTTGAAATCGGACAGAATCTCTCTGGCATCGTACTCAAATCATCGGTCGTCGGTGAGACCCGTATAAAACTAGATACGGGCGAAATATTTTTAAAATCAAACGACTCGTTATCAATTGGCACTAAGATAATGGTTCGAGTCATATCAGGCGGAGGCCAACCGCAGGTATTATTGCAGAGGCACCCGGACCTTCCGCGCAATAATTCTCTACCGGAGCCTACAACCCATATCGCCCGGCAAGAGCATTCTCAAGTCATTACCGGTTTCGGACGGACAAAAATAGCATCTTCGATCAGATATTCAACCAGTCCACCTCCTGTCCACCTCTCGGACTTGCTAGCCAAAGGCGAGTTGTTCTCCGGTCAGGTTTCAGGCCCTCCACAAACCAAATCCACACACACAAACCAATCTCCGAGCCCTCAGTTGGGGAGCACCAACAATAGCGTGTCAAGACCCGCATTGGGTATAGCTCAACCTCAGTTTTCGGTAGGAACTTCTCTAACCATCCAATTAATGTCAATCAGTCAATCTGGAGGTAGAATTAAAAGCTCGCTTACAAATACTGATGCCCCTTTAGGGTCTGCCGGCACAAAACTAGTCGGTACAATTACAAATGCTACTCCGGACGGTAGACCAATCATAACAACGCCTTTAGCCACAATTACATTAGACATAAAAAGCTCTATACCAATTGGAACTAGATTGACCATGGTCGTGTATGGTTCATCTCAACCCAATGAACGCTCTCAGTTAGCGCCTATTAACCCGCTAGGTAATTGGCAATCCCTGCAAGACGCCATACAAATCGTTAGGCAAGCCGATCCAATAACACATTCATCGTTAATTCGAAAAATTCCAACTCCTGGGCCACAACTAACTGCATCCATGCTTCTTTTTTTATACACAATGAAAAATGGTGGTATGTCTCGATTCCTTGGCGAGAGTGCAAGTCAAATTCTGGAAACTGAAGGAAATCTTTGGAAATATTTGCAGGAAGATATTGGCCAAACATCCCGTCAGGCCTCAGAACGTCCCAGCTCAGATTGGCGTACATTCCTAATCCCGTTTTTGACCCATGGTGGCATACAACAGTTCCGTTTTAATGTGCGGCCTGATGACGAACCAAATGATGGAAGTTCTGAAAAAGACCCTGTTTTCCAATTTATCGTTGAGGCAATACTTGGACAGCTCGGCCAGATTCAAATAGAAGGTCGGGTCCAGAACAAGATAATTGAGTTAATTATATACTCACAAAATACGGTATCGGACGAAATACGCATTGGCATAAATAAAATATATACTGATACCCTTTCCGCTCTTGGCTTCGCAGGTACTCTTTCATACCGCAAAGTTGACAGTTTGGATGAAATGCCAAAAGGTATCGCAGGCACTTCCCAGAGTGGTATTTCCGTGTGACAAATTTTAAAATACCGAACACCAATCAAAGAGATAAGCCACCGCCCCTCCAACATCTCAAATTAAGGACCAATCACGTTACAAGAAGGGGCTAATTTCTCCTCCTATGACTATTTAGCGCAATCTCATCCAATTCGCTACGCTCACGGCGTTCATTTTCTCTAAGCTCTTTTTGCACTCCAACACTATCAGTAATTTCATATTTTTTTACATCTGCAAATGCTTCTCGCACTTCTTCCCGCGCTGCCTCTACCTGCCCCAACGCTAATTCACGATCCTTCCGCTTTTGTT